>CAJUAW010000069.1 GCA_910584605.1 uncultured Oscillospiraceae bacterium | reverse complement strand
AGCCAAGCTCTGCCGCTGATCTGCCTGGGAGAATTGTTTTTCCTTGCGTTCTTCTGCTCCAAGGAGGAGCGTCTGCTCCGGCCCTTGACTCAAGCCGCCCCAATCAGGCAGCGTCGGTATGCGGCTCTGCGGTGTGGAGCGGTGCTGACAGCGACCCTTGTCCTCTGCCTATGCGCTGCCGCCCTGGCGGTTGGATTCTATGTGACGCTGTTTGGGTGGGTGGATTATGGGGAGCTGATTTTACCCGCTCTATTGACCCTGATCCCGCCCATTGTCTTTTGCCTGGGGGCAGGAATGATGCTGAGCCGCTTCAGCCATGCTCTGCTCTACGCTCTTATGGCGGCAGTGATTATATTGACTGCGTTACCCCTGCCCCCGGCAATCAATGTGTCGTTGAGCGGTTTCTTCTCTCAATTTCCGTTGACGGTTGAACAATTAGACCCGGCGTTTCATGTTCCAGGTTGGCTTGCAATACAGCAAATCAGCTTAACCGTCCTGGGGGCTGTTCTCGCTGTTTTTGCTATGCACAGAGAAATAGCAGCTGACAAGCTATGTGACTCAGCATGATACCAAGACCGATTGCTGCAGTTTCTTCGCAGCGCTCAACGGCGTCAATTTCCAGGGATAACAATGCGCAGAGCAGGAAAAATCGTAAAAGTTGCCTTCCCCCCCCTCCCTCAGCACTCCAGTTTTCTCTGCCTGAAACAGCTCCACCCCGTCAGCGCCGCGCCTATAATCAGCAGAACTGCAATACAGACCGCTTCCGCTCCCTTTGGCACAAAGAACTCCGCGTAATCCCAGGCGGGGCGGAAGAAAAACGCGCCGCCCACCACCCAAACGGCAAAGAACCCGCCCATGACCACCAACAGCGGGAAGGCTTTCAGCAGCATGGACACATAGCTGTCGCTGAACCGGGACAGGAACAGGGTCACAGCGCCAACCACCAGCCCCAGGGCCAGCACCATCCCGGTCAGAACGGCCAGATACTGCCCATAGGTCCAGTTAAACCAGGGCGTTCCGCCGCCCCAGACGGTGCTGCCCAGAGGACAGTCCTTCAGCGCAAGAGGACCCTGCGCCAAGAACGGAATGGCATAAACCGTCACATTGATCGCACTCAGCAGCAATACGGAGACCAGCCCCGCCGCCAACTGGGTATGCAGAACCTTTCTCCCCCGGCGGCTGGACCACTGGAGGGGTCTCGTCCGCCGAAGCCTGTCCCGCACCAGGGTGGGTGACAGCAACAGAATGACACTTATGGCCGTCCATTGGGCCAGATACTTGAGATAGAATTCGGTGGAATCCATCACCGACCCGCTCAGGAGGCTTCTGGGCCAGCTGTTCACCGCCAGCATTTGCTCCCGCTCCTTTGCGGTGTAGGACTCGAAATAGTCGTGCTGCCGGAGGTAGTCCCTTGGGTCGTCATAGCGCTCCAACATCTGCTGTATCGCGCTGATCGTATCGCAGTTGGTCCCATCTCGAATATCCCACGTCAACCGGGCATGTTCCTCGGTCTGGCCGGCGGTACGAAAGCTGGTATAGTCTGTAATGCCTGCCGCCGCAGCCTCAGGAATCCCCTCCAGCTGTCGGTTAAATTTGGTAATTTCCTCCTCTAAACGGCTGTCCAGCTCTGCCCGCTCCTCCGGTTCCAGGGTGGGTCCATACTGCGCCACCCACTCCACCGCCAGCTCGAACTCAGCTCGGGCAAAGGGACCGTTGGAAAAATGTTCGATATAAAAGCTGGGGAACATGTAATAATAGATCAGCCCCAGCAGAACGATACCCGCCAAAATACCGGGCCGCCAGATCTTTTTCATCTCCTGCCAAAATAAACTCATGTTAATACGTCCTTTCTCCCAAAGCGCCGCAATGCCAGCGCAGTCCCCGCGCCGCAAATTGCCAGGCTCAGTCCTGTGCCCATGCTCTCCTGCCAGGGGACAAATGCGTTCAGGCCCAGCTCGGTAAACCAGCCGTTGACATACAGCCAGACGCTGACCGGCTGGAAGGTCAGCAGAGCGTAGCCCATCCAAAGCCCCGCCTGGGCGCAGAGGGCCTGTGTCGCCGCGCCGCCGCACAGCAGCAGGGCCAACACCAGGGCGGACAGGTAGACATTCTGTATCAACGTCCCGCAGACCGCCGCCAATAGAGCGAATACCACCGTCAGCAGTCCGCCCAGCCCTACCACCGACACAAGGTAACCCCCTGCGGTAAAGTCCATCCAAGTGAAAAACGGGCGTGGGTAAAACAGATCAATGATGTAGTTGAACTGGCTGGATACACTGCCGCTCCAGACGCCGCTCCAATCCCAGAACAGCAGAAACACCCCCAGCGTGACCGCCGCCAGCAGCAGATAGATCGCCAGCGCCCAGGCGATCCCGGCCAGCACTTTCCAGCGGCACAGCCTGCGCCCGGTGCGGGAGGCGTACACCCCCGCCGCCGTCCGCTGCTGGTTCTCATAGCCCAGCAGGAACAGCATGGACAGCATCCCCAGCACCGCCCCCTCGGTGAGGACGGCCCGCATCAGCACACCATAGAGAAACTGGTGGACGTTTTGGGTGACCGGTCCGCCGTACCAGTCCATGGCCGCTCCTGTCTCCGACAGGTGAGCGACCCGCTCCGCCAGCTGTTCATATTTGCGCTCCATCAAAGCCGCCGCTGTATGGGAGCTTTTGACATAACCGTTGTAAAAGCCTGAGAGAGATTTCAGGTCGTAGTCTGCATAAATGTCCGTCATATCCTCCGTAGCGGACAGCAGATAGTCCCGGTACTCCGACTGGGGCCGTAACCGCAGGCCGTCCAAAAAACCGCTGTCTACACGCTGGCCCAGCTCCTTGGTCATGGAGGCGGCTTCGTTCCACTCCCACCGCCAGCGGTCCCCGCCGCCAATGAGCAGGCAGTTAAAGGCCAGACACAAAACCAGCACGCCCCAGAGGGCGGGCAGGCGGGCCAACTTGCTCCACTCATACCACAGCAGCCTCATACCTGCCCCTCCCGGTAGACGGCAAGGAACGCGTCCTCCAGGCTGGGCGTCACCGGTGCGGCTCCCTGGGGCGGGGTATCGCAGAAGATACGCAGGACAGTCCCCTGTTCCCCCTGCCGCTCGCTGAGGAGAAACTGATTTTCTTCCAAGACAGTCCCCGCCGGAACCTCGAACACTCGCCCCTTCATCGTTCCGCGGATGCCCGCCGGGCTGTCACAGCAGAACAGCTTGTGATCCCGGAGCATGACGATCTGCCCGGCGATGGTCTCAATATCGGAGACAATGTGGGTGGAGAGGATGACGATCCGGTCCTCCGCCAGGGAGTGAATCAGATTGCGGAACCGAACCCGCTCACGGGGGTCCAGGCCGGCGGTGGGCTCGTCCAGAATCAGCAACCGGGGGTCGTTGAGCATGGCCTGGGCGATGCCCACCCGCTGCCGCATCCCGCCGGATAACTGCCGCATTTTCTTGTGTTCCGCGTCAGACAGTCCCACCAGCTCCAGCAGTTCGCTGATCCGCTGGTCGGCCTCTTTCCGGGGGATACACTGGAGGGCGGCGACGTAGCGCAGAAACTGCCGGGGCGTATAGCCGGGGTAGTAGCCAAACTCCTGGGGCAGATAGCCCAGCAGCCCCCGGTACTCTTCGTCCAGAGCATGGATGTCCTCCCCCTCCCACAAAATCTGCCCGGAGGTGGGAAACAGCAGGGTGGTGAGCATTTTGATGAGGGTGGTCTTACCCGCCCCGTTGGGGGCCAGTAGACCGTAAACCCCGGCGGTGAATTGCAGGGAGATATCCTCCAGGGCGGTAAAACTTCCGTAGCGCTTGGTGACGTGTTCAACTGTAAGCATAAAAACGGCCTCCTCGGTTGGGATAGCGGAGCATCCGCTCCAGTGTCAGAGCGCAGTAGGCCAGCCCGGCGGCGGCCAGGAAGAACAGAACCAGTACGGGAACCCGGAGCAGAAGCTCCCCGCCCCGCTCCCAAACCAGCAGAAGCAGTCCGGTTACACCCCACACGGCGGGCGGAACCACAATCCCCCGGCGAAGCCTCAGACAGAACAGGGTCAGGGCAGCGTAGAGAAACAGGCTGGAGAAGGACAGGCCCAGCATCCAGGGCAGGGACCAGCTCCGCCCGGAGGTCAGCCACAGCAGGATGTTGGCGGGAACGCACACAATCACCGCTAAACCGCCAAATACCAGCATTCGCAGAGCCAGAAGGGTACAGGCCGAGAGCTTGCAGCTCCGCCGCCACTCCGCGACGCCGCTTGCCGTGTCCTTCCAGGCGGTCAGCAGATGGAGGGCGGCATACAGGGCGGGAGAGAACAGAACCAGCAGCGGGGCCACGGAATCAAAGCGGGCGATTACCGCGCCTGGAATCAGACACAGCAGCGCCGCCAGCACAGGGAGAAACAGGCAGTCCTCCACCCCGAAAAACACCACAGACAGGGGGACGCTCCGCCGCTTGGCTCTCTGCTCTGCCCCGCTCAGCTCCACAATGCGCCGGATGGCCGCCTGCCGCTCCTCGCCTGTGGGCATGGGAATTTTTTCATCCATCTGGATCAAACTCCTCTCTGATCCGCCCCAAAAGGCGGTAGTATTGACTTTTCACCGCCGGCTCCGACTGGCCCAGGGCGGCGGCGATCTCTTCGAAGCTCCGCTCCCCGTAGAGCCTTAGCCGAAACACGGCTTGAAGCGAGGGAGACACCCCGGATACATAGCCCTCGATCCGCTCCAGCAGCTCCCGGTCATGGATTCGGGAGACAAAGTCCTCCGGAACAGGCAGTTCGATTTCCTCCAACGGCGCAGTCACGGGCCGGAACTGGCGGCGGGCGTCGATGACCTTGTTGGCGGCGATACGGTAAAGCCAGGTACGGAAAGCGGCCTTCTTCGAGTCATAGGAAGGCAGCGCCCGGAGGACCGCAAGGAAGATGCTCTGGGTCAGGTCCATGGCGTCCTCCTTTTGCCCGGTCTGGCGGTAGACAAAAACGTAGATTTCGTCGTAATACCGTTCCACCAGCCGCTCCGCCGCCTGACGGGAGCCGCCGCGCTGGATGTCCCGTATCCACTTGCTCTCCTGCTCCATGGCCTCACCGCCTTTCCCTATTGATATATTCGTATGACAGAGTAACATCGTTGCAGGAAAAAGAAAAATTCGCGCAGCTGATTGCGCCTTATCTGTCTTGCAGGGCGCAGGTGGGACTGATGGAATCAAATGTTAGAGCCGTATCTGCTTTCCTGCAGATACGGCTCTAACTGTACTACGCTTTCACATCAATACCGGCGACCCAGCCACCGCCTAGGTTGCTCTGAAATCCTATCCAAACTTGGCAGCCACACTTTGGAAATCGTATTTTGAAACGGTTCATAGATGCAAGCTCATTTGTTCTTTTGCATCAAAAAGGGCCTGTTTCGCAGCCTCCAGCGGTATGCTGAAGCGGGACTCAAACCATTCTAGGCTGTCCCATTTTGGTCGGGCACCTCAAAAAAGGAGTGTGAGACGTCGTCCCTCCGCATGAACAGGAGGCCGAAGGAGCCAGGACCGCAGTTGCTGGCAATGGCAGAAGACGCTTTTTGCAGGTAGACCCGTTCAAATGTACAATATTGCTGCACTAAGGTTTTGATGTACTGGAGCTTCTCCTTATCCAGCCCGGCATATGTGATAAACAGAATGCGGCGGTCAATATTCCTCGTTTCCTGCAGCGTTTTCCTGATATACCGTTTGGCCATATGTGAAAAGCTGCCCATTTCCACACGCCTGACTACCATTTTACTCTTTTTCAGCATAAGCACCGGATGCAGCAGAAGCGCATCACAGAGAACCTGTATCCTCTTGGAGATCAGCCCGGAGCTGCACATCATATGGGTCGTGTCTATGATAAACGCGGAAGAAATGAACCGCCGCATTCGCTTCACGGACTCCACGATCTCCTCCTTTGCCGCGTGATGCTCCGCCATGTGGGCCGCGCACAATACCAGCAGGCCCATGCTGCTGGAGAGATGCCCCGAGTCGACCACCGTAACATTTTCAAAGGATTTTGCCGCCTCAAGAGCGTTTTGATATCCTTTGCTGACGTGCTTTGCCATAGCAATGTGAATGACATTTTGCGCTTCCGTCAGCTTCTGGGCAAAAAACCGTTCGTAATCCTCCACCTCGGGCGGCTGAGAAACGCCCTTACGGCCCTCTGTAATATGCATCAGCAATTCATCCGTCCCAATCTCCTGGTCATCCAGGAACCGCCCTTCATCTGTGCAGACATAGTAGGGACATACCGAAATGTCGTATTCCTTCAAGAAGGATACCGGCAGATCACACACACTGTCTGTTGTCACCAGCACCGAACGCCTTTGCGCCTGCTCGAAGATCAGAATATCCTTTTCAATATCCGTCTGCCTGACATTTTCATTCAGGTACACCAGCTCTTTAGGAAGAATACTCAGCACAGCCGCCTCCAGCAGCGCACCGCTGACCGGCTTGGCCAGATATCCGCTGAATCCCTCTTTCCGGTAGAGGAGCTGGTTGTCGCTGCCCGCGTTGGCGGTCAAAGCAACCACCGGAACATTCTGACATAACCCCGTTGGCTGTGCCCGCAGCGCGTGGAGGCATTCGATCCCATCCATTTCCGGCATCAAATGATCCATCAGGATGCAGTCGTAGTGGTAGTTTTGGGTCAGGCTTAAGCATTCGGCGCCGCTGGAGGCTGTATCGATCTGAATCTTGGTCTCTGCAAGCAGTTTTTTGACCACCAGCAGATTCATATCGTTATCGTCCACCACAAGAATATGGGCATCCGGCGCCTCAAAGCTCTGCTGGTAAGTTTCGCTCTCGTGTACCTTCGTGCGGGAGGCAAGGGTAAACGTTCCCAGCTCCCTGTCGTCCACGATGTCCTGCTCCAGCATGACCACAAATGTTGAGCCTATTGTATAGACGCTGTTCACGCTGATCTCGCCGCCCATCAGCTCCACCAGTTGGTGGACGATGCTCAGCCCCAGCCCGGTCCCCTCGATATAACGGTTCCGCTCTTCATCGACCCGCCGGAACGCGTTAAAAATATAAGGGATGTTCTCTTTTTTTACGCCCTGCCCGGTATCCTGCACGGAGTACCAGACACGCACCCGGTTAATCGCCTGTCGCTCGCACCGGACAGAGAGGGTCACAGATCCTTCGCTGGTATACTTCACCGCGTTGTTCAGCAGGTTGATTAAAATCTGCTTGATGCGGACCTCGTCCCCGCAGAGCATACTTGGGATGGATGAGTCCACCTGGAGCTTGAACTCCAGCCCTTTTTCCTTTGCCTTGATCCATATCATATTGACGATCTCGGAAAAGAGAGCGCCTGTCTCATAGGAGACGTTGACGATTTCCATCTTCCCCGATTTGATCTTGGAGATGTCCAGGATGTCATTGATCAGCGAGAGCAGCAGTTTGCTGGCCCCTTGGATATTCCTGGCGTTCTCCGCCACCTCCTCGGACGTGTTCTCCCGCAAAATGATCTCGTTCAGACCAATGATCGTGTTGATGGGCGTGCGGATCTCATGGCTCATGCTGGAGAAGAAGTGATTTTCCGCGCGGTTCAACTCCTCGATCTCTTTTTTCTGCTTCTGGGTGAGGGCGTTCTCCTCTTCATACATCCTGTTCAGGAACATGAGCAGGACACAGGTCAGCAAGCCGACCATGATCACAGAGAACGCAGAGTCGAAAAAGGCGTGATGCTGCTCGTTTCGAGCGACCAGCTCCGGGTGATAATACGCCAGGCCGTAGCAAAACAGGGTTTCCAGCGTACAGAGCACAAAAAACGTATTCCTGCGCCGCCCCTGCAGGGTAATGCAGACATAGACAAAGCAAAAGACAAACCATTCCGGCACTCCGCTGTAAAACCCTCCCGCTGTAAAAAAGCAGACCGGAAAAAGCGTTAGAAGCAGTATCGCGATAATCGTGGCCCCTGTATGAACACATTTCTTTCGAATGCTGAATTTGACAATCAGCGCCATCGCGGCCAGGTAAGCCACCATGATAAGAATGTTCCACAGCGTTCGGCCCATGGGCATGGTAAATACCAGCGCAATCATGCAGATACCCGTGACAAGGCGGAACATACGCTCATACAGGCTGATCCTGTGATCGGTGATGATTTCAAACCATTTTTTTATCACGCGGTTTCCCACCCTCAAATCGTAATATTTTCAGGAAAAGAAAAAGCTACAGCCCGGTAATTTGCGCGCAGAGTTCTTCATGCGCGCTCAGCAGCGCATGGTGATGTGCCTGGATAAAGTCAACATCGCCCCGCTTTCCCGCCAGCTCCAGCTCCTTTGCCTGTGCGGAAAGCGCCTCCGCGCCGATGGTCAGCGACGTGCTCTTCAGCGCGTGGACCTTGATCGCATAGTCCGCCCAGTTGGCGCTTTCATATAACGCGGTGATCTCCGTCCGCTTTTCCTCGCCCTGGGCGCTGAAAAGCCGAAGCATTTCCCGATAAAAATCCTCGTCCCCGGCACAATAATCCAGTCCCATGTCCACGTTGATGCCGGACTGAGCAAGCCGGTCATAGGGGATCGCGGAGGCATCTGCCTGGTGTGCTGGAGGCTCAGCCGGCCCGGCCTGCTCCGGGCTGTCCGCCGGGACGCTCCGCGCGGGTTCCGGAAGTTCTTCCGCAGGCATTTCCCCCTTTGCGGGCGTTACGCTGTATTGGATGCAGCTCTTGGGCAAAACCTTCCGCAGCACCCGCTCCAGAACCATCCGTTCGATTGGTTTGGGGACAAATTCAGTGAATCCCTCGTTGCGGAACATTTCCCGCGCGCCGCTGACGGTATTGGCGGTCAGCGCGATCACTGGCAGGTCCTGGTACATTCCGTTCCGAAGCTCCCGAATTCTCTTCAGCGTCTCCACGCCGTCAAAGCCGGGCATCATATGATCCAGAAAGATGATGTCGTAGGCGGTGGTTCCGCACTGGGCGATGGCCTCTTTTCCGCTCAGGCAGGTGTCTACCTCGATTCCATAGTTTCCCAAAACTCCCTTTGCGACCATGAGGTTCATCTCTTCATCATCCACCGCCAAGGCCCGGACTCCAACGCAGGTAAAGGGCTTCCGGCCTGCAGCCTGGTCCTCCGCGAACCCGCGTTCCCCCATCTCGCCGTTCAGCAGGTTCGCCACGGAAAGGGCGGAAAAGGGCTTATGTATCACAAGCAGACGGCTTTCAGCGCTCAGCGTGAAATCCCTCTCTGCGATTACGATAACACGGAGCGTATTTGTCAGCTCCTCGTAATACTCCCGGTTCTCATCATACTCCGACTGGGCAATGAACACATGGGTCAGCTCGTGGCTGCGCCGCAATTTGAGCAGAGCCTCAAAATTATGCGCCTGGTATCCTTGGATACCAAGCCCATGGATCAGACTATAGATCAGCCCGTCGTAATATCCCCGGACCTCATCACAGACATATCGTTCCGGCCTGAAGTAGCAGGCTATACACAGCTGTTCCGGGTGATTGAGCACGATGCATGGCCGCTCATCCACAACCCCCTGGGGAATCACAATATGGGCGGACAGTCCCTGCCGCTCCTCGCTGTTGAAATGGATAAAACCGCCCATGGCGGTCAAAATTCCCTGCGCGATGGGGAGGCCAAGGCCGAGCCCTCCCGCCAGACGGCTGCTCCCGGTATCCGCCTGATAAAAGACATTATACATCTGTGTCAGCTGAGAATCGGTCATGCCGATGCCGGTGTCACAGATGTCAATGACCAGATTGGCGCCGTAATTCTCCCGGCGGTGCTTGATCCGGATATTCACGCCGCCCTCTTCCGTAAACTTGATGGAATTTTCTACCAGGATTTTGAGCACATGGGAAATCTTTTCCGCATCGCCAACCAGGGTTGCCGGCACATTGGGGTCGATATCAAACACCAACTCCAAATGCTGCCGGTTGGTTTGCAGCGCCACCGTTGTGATCACATCGTTCAGCACCGAGGTGATCATATATTCTTTTTTGGCCGGGGTCAGCGTACCTTCCAAGATCTCCGTATAGTCCAGCATATTGTTAATCTGGTTGGACAGGCGCTTTCCCGCCAGCTTGATGGATGACATATCCGAGCGGATGTCCGGGGGAAGCTCCTTCGCCAGGGCTACCTCGCTGATGCCGATCACCATATTGATCGGCGTGCGAAGCTCATGGGATACATTGGATAGAAAGACGGCGTTTTGCTTCCCCGTCGTCTCCAGCTCTTCAAATACATGCTCATACCACTTCCGCTGCATATTCCGCCGGTTGACCCAGTACCGCGCCAGCGCAGTTCCTCCAAGGGTCACAACAGCGCCAAGCCCGATGCGCACGATGTCCCGGAAGCCCATTTGAGGCGAGATGGTATGAAGGATCAAACCGTGGTACAGCAGCGCCAGCACATACAGGACGGCTATCCCATGCAAGATCCACTTTTTATTCAGCATGAACAGCGCAAGGATCAGGATACAGGCCATGGCTGGTATATCATAAAGGCTGGATTCATGTACGCTGAAGAAAAAGAATTCGGCCAGCATCACTCCCGCGCACAGATTTTCGTAAAACGTATCCGCCCCAAGCTTTGTAATGTGCAAAATCCACACGCTGCAGCATCCTGCTGCTACCGGCAGAATCATCCAGTATTCCCATGACATGACCAATGTGACAAAATTCAAGATACCGCTAAGTACCGTAATAATAACCGCCAGCAGAAGGTGCCTGCTTGTCTGTTCCTCCGGTCTCATCGCGCCTCAAACTCCTGGGAGATCCGTTTCAGCAGCTCCTGGGGACGGTAGGGTTTTTTAAGATAGTTCACTGCGCCCAGCTTGATGGCGCTGACCACATCCTCCTCCAGCCCCGATGCAGTCAAAAAGATCACGGGGATCTCGGGGGCAAAACCCTTCATGCGCTCAAAGGTCTCAATACCGTTCATCTCCGGCATATCAATGTCCAGAAGTACCATGTCTACCTTCGTGTCCCTCAACCTCATCAGCGCATCCATCCCTGATTCCGCCGTGAGTACGTCATATTCCTTCCCAAGGATGATCTGTGTCCTGGCCAAATTCATATTGTCGTCATCGACAACTAAAATACTCTTTTTCATGTGGCTACCTCCAGCTTTTATTATTGCGAAGTCGCATGAAGCGATACGTAGTTCATTTTAATTAGAAACCGCGAAAAAGTCAAGCCTCTGTTTTCGCTGGCCAGGGCAGCTGGCGAACCCGAAATGAAACACATCTTTCACAATGTCTTGTTGGAAATGGAGCCTCAAAATCCGGCAAAGTACACAACAGCCCCCAGGTGCAAAGCCGCACATTTCGGATTGAATTCTCTATGGCGTCATGCTAGTATAAAGTGGACTGGAAATGCATTTGCTGGCTATGGTATATCCTGGAGAGGAATGTGTCTCGTTCCCCACACCAAACTTCAGAAGAGAGGAAGATGATACATGAAGTCGATCAAATCAAAAATACAAGTCAGTATGCTGTCGGTGGTGCTGATCGGCTCCGTGCTGATTGGTGTAATTACAGCCCTGCTCAACGCCGCCGGAATCGATGATGTGATGACAAAAACCCTGGGCCCCGCTACACAAATGGCCGCGAACCGCGAACGCGGTGGAATGGAGGATGGGGAACTACTGGACGGCGCTTCAGGAGGCCGCCGCCTCTGATATGTTCCGCAGCTCCGATCCCATGGACCAGGAGCTGGTGTCTGTCCGGGATGAAATTGCCCAGCGAAATGGGTTTCTGTACACGGGAAAAATGGATGCCGACGGCTTTTCCTCCACAGGCTACAGCTATGCAGAGGAAGATTATTTCCAGCAGTGTAAAACCACTATGCAGCCCTACATCTCCGATATTATGAACGACGGCCAGCAGATGATCTTCCTGCTTGAGGTCCCCATCATTACCAACGGCCGCTTTGACGGCATCGTTTACGGCGGGATCAGCGCGGATTTCCTGTCGGACATCGTAGTTGACCTGTCCATGGGCCGCGATGGCGTGGCTTATGTGCTGGACCACCGGGGCAATGTCATCGGTCATCGGGATGCCTCCATCGTGGAGTCGGGTTCCAACATGATCGAGGCCGCAAAAACAGACTCCAGTGTAGCGGATGTGGCCGCTGTAAACCAGCGTATGCTCCAGGGGGAGACCGGCTTCGGGGCCTACAACTTTTATGGCGACAATAAATTCGTTGGTTTCGCCCCCATTGGAGGCTTTCAGAAGTGGAGCATCGCCATAGAAGCCAGCCAGCGGGAATTCAAGTCCACACTGGACCGCAGCCTTATGCTGACGGTCTTGGTGGTGGCTCTTGTTGTGCTGGCCACGTTCCCCGTGGCGGTCAAGGTGGGGCAGTCCATTTCCGGCCCCATCCAGTCCTGCGTTGTCCGGCTGGAGCAGCTGGCAGACGGCGATCTGAGTTCACCGACCCCAGTGGCCCGCTCCAAGGATGAGACCGCCAAGCTGACCATGGCGCTGAACACGACGATTCTCCGCCTGAACGATGTGCTCCAGGATGCGTCTCACCACCTGGGGAAAATGGCGCGGGGAGATTTCCGCGAGAATATCACCCGTACATACTGGGGCGATTTTGTGACCATGGAGCAGTCCATCAAGGCGATCCACAATGCTCTGCGGCATACGCTTTCCCAGATCAGCCAATCCGCCGGAGCCGTGGCCAGCAGCGCCGTTCAGGTGTCCAACGGCGCGCAGTCCTTGAGCCAGGGGGCCACAGAGCAGACCAGCGCCGTTCAGAAACTTTTCTTCACCGCCGCCAGCATCGCGGAGAGCGCAAACCAGACCGTTTCCGCTGCAGAGGAAGCGGGAGATTTTGTGACGCAGGTGGGAACACAGCTTGGAATCTGCGTAGACTATGTCAAGGAGCTGAATACCGCAATGCAGAGAATCTCCGGCTCCTCCATGGAAATCAGCAAAATTATTGACACGATTGAAAACATCGCGTTTCAGACAAATATCTTGGCATTGAATGCCGCTGTAGAGGCGGCCCGGGCGGGCAGCGCGGGCAAAGGCTTTGCCGTGGTAGCCGACGAGGTGCGCAATCTCGCTTCCCGGTCTGATGAGGCGGCTAAGGCGACCAAGGAACTGATCGAGGCTTCCATCGCCGCTGTCGCGGAGGGCGGCCAGGTATTTGCAAAGGTGACGGGGTCGTTGGACTCGACCAGCACAATCGCGGAAAATGTGACCGCCAAAATGAGCGCAATGGTAGAAGCCGTTGGAGAACAGACCACCTCGATCGCTCAGGTTACAGAGGGGATCGAACAAATCTCCTCCATTGTTCAAAGTACCTCGTCGACTTCGGAGCAAAGCGCCGCTACGGCACAGGAGCTGTCGGATCAGTCGCTGCGGATGAATGATCTGGTGCATAAATTTCAATTGAATTAAACCTGGCGCTCCTTGCGCTATGGGGCTTGGTAAAGAATCGTAAAAAATATACGCCCAATTCGACTTCGTGTTCCTTCAGCCTATGGGCTCATTGGAATGTAAAAGGTTGAACCCTGCTGGGAACACGAGGTCGAATTGGGACAAAACATATCGATGCAGGCTGAGCATCTGCGTCCGCCGGCCGGCCAAATGCGATATAACTTTGGCTAGGCTGGACTGGCCAGAATGGAATCGGGCAAAAACTTCTTTCCATGAAAAATCAGACTGCAACCAAAGAAAAACACCGTTTTAGCGACGATAGCCAAAGCAAAAGGGACATCCTTTCGGATGTCCCTTTGTGGTGCGCGAGGCGGGAGTCGAATCCGTCTTATGTAAACCGACCTGCCGACCCTCGCCTTGGAGTTCTGGGGTTTGTCAGCGGGTTTGGCCGACCGCTCGCCGACCAACCACCCCAAAACGCCATTCGTAAGGTTATCGGTTGGCGGTTACGGCTCAGGCTCCGACACCACCGTAAAGAAATTCACCCATCTTGTCAGCGGCGTCTTTGGCGGAGGACGCTAAGACATGGCTGTAAATGTTCAATGTGGTGGTAATGTCTTTGTGGCCTAAGATTTTCTGGACCACCTTCACATTGACACCCTTCATCAGCATAATGGTGGCACAAAGGTGGCGCAGGTCGTGGAAGCGGCACTTGGGCAGATTGGCCTTCTTTTGGAGTTTGGCCAGCATCTGGGTGAGATATTCGGGATAGATAGGCTTGCCGTCCGGGTGAACGATGATATAATCGCTCACTGTGTAAGCTTTACCCATTGCAAGCTGACGTTCAGCACAACATACTTTATGCCGTTTCAGCTTTGCCATCAGTGGCAGGGGCACGTCCAATGTCCGGGTGCCGGATTCCGTTTTTGGCTCTTTCACAACGATTTTGCTGTCTGCCAGTGTACGGGTGCGAATGACTTTGAGCTTGCTATGCTCCCAGTCGATGTCACACCACTGCAAACCCAGCAGTTCCCCACGGCGCAGGCCCAGACAAAGCTCTATATCAATCACAAGCTCCATCTCGGTGCCCTTTGCTGCCTGGATGAGCCGCTGAGTCTGTGCCTCATCGTAGATGACAGCCTCTTTCTTTTGACCCTTGGGGAGTGTGACACCATCACAAGGCGAGCTTGGAATGAGCCTGTTTTTAACAGCCTTATCCATAGCGCCTTTGAGTGTCAGCGCCAATGATAAAATGAAAGAAAACGCCGAGGAAAAAATATAGTTTTG
>CAJUAW010000068.1 GCA_910584605.1 uncultured Oscillospiraceae bacterium | reverse complement strand
GCCCGAGGAGCCGGAGGAGCCAGACAGGCCGGAGCGCGTTGAGGACGAGCGGTTCCCCCCCGAGGAGCCGCCGGAGGCCCAGCCGGAGAACATCACCCCCTTCCCCAAAAAGCGGGGACGGCTGTCCGCCCTGGTCCACGACCTGAACCAGAAGGCGGACGACTATGCCGGTCACATGTTTGAAGAGGAGGAGTCCAACGACCGGGTGGAGATCCGCCGTCTGGAACGGCTCATCCCCGGCACCGACCAGGAGGAGGAGCCGGTCCAGCCCCGGCCTCCCCGCCGGCCCAAGCGGCAGGAGCCTCCCCCTCCCGACACGCCCCCCGGCGACCTGGCCCGGCGGTACGGCAAGGGGCTGAAGTGGATGCGTACCCGGTCGCTGCTGATCCTTCTGCTGTGGGCGGCCGCCCTGGTCCAGACCCTGGCCCCGGCGGCGGGTCTGATCTTCCCCCAGCCTCTGGACCAGCCCCAGCTCCAGTGCCTGCTCTCTGCGGGACTGCTGGGGGCGGGGGTGCTGCTGGCCCTGGACGTGCTGCTGGCCGGGATCGCCCGGGCCTGCTTTTTAAAGTTCGGCATGGACACCCTCTCCGCCCTGGCCTGCGCCTTCACCCTGGCCGACGGAGTCCAGCTGGCCCTGAGCGAGGAGCCGCCCCAGCGCCTGCCCTACACCCTGGTCTGTCTTGCGGGGCTGTTTTTTCTGCTCCACGGCTCCTACCACAAAAAATGCGGCCTGCGGCTGAGCTGCCGCACCGCCGCCGCCGCCTCCACCCCCTACCGCATCACCCTGGACCCGGCCCGGTGGAACGACAAGGACACCTATGCCAAGTGGTCGGGCACCCAGGAGGATTTTGGCAGTCAGATCCAGGCCGACGACGGGGTCCAGCGGATATTTCGCCGGTTCTGTCCCCTGCTGGCCCTGGGGGACCTGGTCTTCGCCCTGATGGCCTCGGTGGGGGACGGCCGCCCGGAGCGGCTGGTCTGGTCCCTGTCCGCCCTGTTCACCGCCACCGCCGCCTTCGGAGGGGCGGTGGTCTACGGACGGGCCTTCCACAAGACCGCCCGCCGCCTGTCCGCCAGCGGGGCCGCCCTGGCCGGCTGGACCGGCGCGGCCGCCTCCCGGAACGGCTGCTGCGTGCTCCTCACCGACGGGGACCTGTTCCCGCCCGGCTATGTGGAGCTCAATGGCTATAAGCTCATGTCCGACTTTCCCGCCGAGCGGGTGGTGGCCTACACCGCCACCCTCATCCGGGCCTCGGGCAGCGCCCTGGCCCCCCTCTTTCACGACCAGCTGCGGGCCATGGGCGGGCTGATGCGCAACGCCGAGGGCCTCCAGTACCACGAGGGGGGCGGGCTGTCCGGCAATATCCGGGGGGACCAGGTGCTGGTGGGCTCCGCCGCCTTCATGAAGCTGATGGAGGTCCGCCTGCCCCAGGGACTGAACGTGAAGAGCGCCGTCTTCTGCGCCATCGACGGGCGGCTGGCGGGCATCTTCGCCCTGAGCTACACCCTGCCCGACACCGTCTTCCCCGCCTTGGAGGCTCTGATGCTGGAGAAGGTGGAGCCAGTGCTGGCCACCCGGGACTTCAACCTGATCCCCGCCATGCTCCAGCAGCGGTTCAAGCTGGCGGCGGACCGGATGGCCTTCCCCGGAGTGGAGCGCCGCCGGGAGCTGTCCGATCCGGACCAGGAGCACGACGGGGTGCTCACCGCCCTGCTGTGCCGGGAGGGACTGCTCCCCTTTGCTGAGGCCATCGCCGCCGCCAAGCGGCTGCGATGGGCCGCCCAGCTGGGTGGGGTGCTGTGCTGCGCCGCCTCCACCCTGGGGCTGGCCCTGGCCGCCTACCTCACCTCGGCGGCGGCCTACAGCTCCCTGTCCCCCCTGAACCTGCTGGTGTACATGCTCACCTGGCTGGCCCCCGTCTGGCTCCTGTCGGGCTGGGTCCACCGTTTTTAGCCGAAAAAGATCCCTGGCTGTATCAGCCAGGGATCTTTTTTCCACAGATCAGGAGGTGAGTACCCGGTAGAGAATCTCGGCCATGTCCACACGGGTCAGGGGACGGGTGGGGGCCAGCCAGCCGCCGTTCAGGGGCAGGTAGCCCTGCTGCACGGCGAAGGCCATGGCCCCCTGGGCGTAGCCCGCCACGCTGCCGCTGTCGCTGTAGCCGTTCAGCACGGAGAGGCTGCCGTCATTGGCCGTCCGCCCCGCCGCCCGCATGGCCCGCTGGACGATGCAGATGGCGTCCTGCCGGGTCAGGGTGCTGTTGGGGGCGTAGAAACCGCCGCCCACGCCGCTGACCACCCCTCTGGAGTAGAGGGCGTTCACCGCCTCAGTGTAGTAGGCTCCCACCGGCACGTCCACAAAGGCCTGGGGCATCCCGCTGGGCGTGAAGGAGAAGGCCAGGTAGACCATCCGGGCGAAGTCCCCCCGGCGGATGGAGCTCTCCGGGCCGTACTGGCCAACGCTCAGCCCCCGGGTGACGCCCCGGTCGTAGAGAAAGTCCACCGCCGCCTGCTGGAGGGCGCTGTACCCCGCCATGTCGCTGAAGTAGCGGGAGCCGGAGCTGTAATCCCGGCCCACCACGATCTCCACCGTGCCGGTGAAGGTGCCGCCGCCGCTGGCGGCGGTGGCGGTGAAGTCCACATAGGCCACGCCGTTAAAGCCGGAGGCGGGGACAAAGGCCACCCGGTCCAGGTCGCTGGCGTTGATGGTGGTAGTGGAGGTAATCCTGGAACCCATGTTGGTGCTGGAGCGGTAATTGCGGTAGAGGGTCCCCTCCCGGCTGGAGGGCGGGGTGAACCGGACCGAGCTGATGTTCCGGCCCGTCTCCCACTGGGAGAGGTCGTCGAAGTCCACCCGGTCGAACACGGCGGCGGTCCCCGTATCCGAGTTGTAGCGGATGCTGCTCAGGCTGACGTTCCCCCCGGAGGTTCCGGTGCCGATGGTGATGATCCCGGAGAAGCTGGCCCCGCCGGCGGAGACGCCGTCAAAGGGGATGTCGATGGGGCCGGAGAAGGTGCTGCTGGCCCGGAAGGACAGCCGGCTCAGGCTGCTGTTCCGGTACCGGGTTCCGGTGGCGGTGATCCGGGAGGTGCCGTAGTACAGGGAGCCGTCCGCGGTGCTGGGCAGGCGCTGGAAGACGATATAGTCGATGGTGCGCCCGGTGAGCTGGGTGCTCAGGCTGGTGAAGTCGGCGTTCCGGAAGCTCACCGTCCGGCCGGGGGCGCAGGTGTAGTAGATGTCCCCTGCGCCGGTACCGCTGCGGACGTTGATCTCCACGTTGCCGCCGAAGCTGGTGCCGTCGGTGGTCCAGCCGGTGAAGGGGATCTTGATGGTGCCCGTAAAGTCCGCTGCGGGCACAAAGCTCAGCCGGTCGATGCGGGGAGCCCGGGAGCCGTAGTAGTAGCTGGTCCCGGCCGCCGCCTGGGACCCCAGGTTGACGCTGGAGCGGTAGTCGTAGTAGAGCACGCCCTGGCTGGCGCTGGGCAGGGACTCGAAGCGGATGAAGCTGAGGGTCTGGTAGTTGTAGCGGTTCTCCTCATAGAGGATTTCCCGGCAGTAGTCGTTGAAATCCTCGTCGTCGAAGTGGACCACGCCGCCCTTGCCTACGTCGTAGGCCAGGCCGCCGATGGACACGCCGCTCTCCCGGCCCACGTTGATGCTCACCTGGCCGGCATAGGAGCCGCTGTTCCCAGCGCCGTAGGCGGTGTAGTAGACGGTGACCAGCCCGCTGTAGCCGGGGGCGGGGACAAAGGAGATGCTGTCCAGCTCCTTCAGGGTGTACTGGCGGGCGGTGTCCACCACGCTGCCGTAGTTTTCCGCGCTGTAGTAGTTGGTGTAAAGGACGCCCTGGCGCTCCGGGGGCTGGGAAAAGACCACGCAGCGCAGCTTGCTGCCCAGCCGCTCCTGGCACACCCGGTTGAACTCATCGCTGTTGAAGCTCACCGGGGTGTTGTAGGCCGTGTTCATAGCGATGGCGGCGCTGGAACCCCCTTGCGGTGTGACGGTGAGGACAATCTGGCAGGCGTAGCTTTGGCCGCTGGTGGAGAAGGCGGTGTAGTTGATGGTCACCTCGCCGCCGGGGAAGCTGCGGTTGGGGACGAAGGTCAGGTCGGCCATGGACCGCTGTCCGGCGGGGACGCCGCCGCTGCGGCCAGGGTAGTAGTAGCTCTCCGCGCCCACGCCTGAGCCGGGCTGGTTCTCCGAACGGTAGTTGTAATACATCGCCCCCTTGCCGGCGTCCACGTTGATGCCGGTGATGTGAGACAGCAGGCCCCCCGCCTGGAGGTTGAAGGTCAGCCGCCCGTCGGTGAAGGGCAGGGTCTCGGTGTTTTTGATTGTGATGCCGCTGATGGTGGAGTTGGGGTCGGACTTCACCGTCACCTTGAGGGTGGCCCGGAAGCCCCGCCGGGCGTCGCTGATGGTGAAGTTGGCCGTGCCGGGGCTGTAGGCCGCAAGGTTGTTGTTCACGTAGGTGGCGATGTTGGCCGCGTCGGACCAGATGCTCAGGTCGGTGGTCTTGGCCTCGCCGTAGGCCTTGATGATCTGCTTCTCCCCCTCCTCAAAGGGGCTGCGGCTCTCGTTTTCCGTCATGGTGATCTCGTCCTGGAGCAGCACAAAGCCGCTGACCACCACCGACACGCTGGCCGGATCGCCCCTGCTGGCAGAGATGGTCAGGGTGGCCTCGCCGGGTTTGCTGGCCACAATCCAGTACCGGTTGCTGCGCAGCTCAATCTTGGCAACGTCGGACGCGCTGCTGTCCGGGATCAGGGGGATCTCATAGCGTCCGGTGTCGTCCACATAGCGAGCAATCAAGTATCCGCTTGTGGAGGATTGGAGGGTACCATTGACGGAGGTGCCGTCCGGCTTCTTGAAGGCCACCGAGATGTCCATGCTCTCCGAGCCGGGCTCCATGATCTTGCCGTCGGCGGGGGAGTTGATGGTGATCACCGGCACCACACCCTCGGGCAGGGTGTCGCCGGCAGGGGGCGGGACAGGTTTGTCCGGGCCGTCGCCGCCGGGGCCGCCGGGGTCCCGAATGATACAGGTGAGGGTTCTGGAGACCGTCCTGCCGCCCGCCGGCGTATAGCTGGCAGTGATCGTCACCCCCTGATCCGCCCCTACCTCGCTGGTGGGATTGACGGTGACGCTGGGGCCGGTGCTGGTCCCCTGGATGGAAAGGCCGCTGCCCTTGATCTCCCACTCAATCTGGTCGCTCAGCTCATCGTTCCGCCTGCCGTTCTCGGTCACGTAAGCCTTCAGCGTCTTGGGGACGCCCTGGATCAGGTTCAGGTTCTGACTTGTGTCGAAGTCCTCGATGACCACCGTATTGGCGGATGTGACGCTGATCGTGCAGTTCGCCGTTCCGGATGTGATGGCATTTGTATCCATGTTCCGGTACTCCACCGTCACCTGGACGGTCACGGTACCCTCGCCGGCGCCCGTGACACGGATGGCCTGCAGGCCAGACTGGCCGCTGGTGTCGGAGGGATTGGCGATGCTCACAGAGCCGGTGCCGCCGGGGACGACGGCCGCAGAGCAGCTCAGCCGGTTGCTGCTCAGGTCAAGTTTACCTGTTGTTTTGTCGCTCCATTCAGCCGTAATCTCCTCTACCTCCAAATAGACCATCCTGCCATAGTCCACGTCTTGTTTGTCCTTTTTCAGCTTGACTGTAAGCTTCTCCACCTGTGCCGCTACAACGGTCACGGCGCAGCTGGCGCTCTGGCCGTTGTTGTCGGAGGCTGTGATGGTGGCGCTGCCGCGGCCGACAGCCGTGACGTTGCCGTTGTTGTCAACAGTGGCAACGCTGTTATTGTTGCTGGACCAGGCGTTAACAGTACCGCTAGTCGTGGTCAATTGCTCCTTACCTCCCACTTGAAGGGACAGGGAGTTCTTGTTCAAGATGATCGAGTCCGCCGCAAAGGCGGCGGGGAGCAGGGACAGAATCAGGGTGAGGGTGAGCAGGGCCGCGAGACTGCGGCGGGCAAGGGTTTTCCGCATTCAAAACACTCCTTTTCATGGGAAATAGGGCAACGGGAGCGAGCCGGGGGCCCGCTCCCGTTTCGGGATCACTGTATGGTGCCTGTGATTGTCTTCAGCGTCTCGCCGCCCCAGGTCACGTCCACATTGTACCCGGTGACGGACAGGTTGCTCTGGCCGCTGGTGCTGGTGCGCTCGGTGCCGGTGATGATCAGGTCCTCCTCGGTCACCATGCCGCTGGAGCTGGCCAGCGTGCCGCTGTTGATCCTGGCGGAGACGCTCTTCGCCCCCTGCTTCAGCGCCAGGGTGAGGCGCGCCGTGTTGTTCATGGTGTCGTTGGTGATGCTGCTGCGGGCCAGGTCGATGCCCTCCGAGCTCTGGATGATCCAGGACAGGTCCGCCGTGGTCACCGCGCTGCCGTTGGTGTTGTACAGGGCCTGGTCAAAGCTCACCGTAAGGGTGCCGCTCTTGATGCTGCCTGACCCGGAGGAGGTGGTCACATTGCCGTAGGCCGCCGTTGCGACCGGGGCGCTCCTGTTGGTGGGAGTCTTCGGCTTCGTGATGGTCACCGTCTTAGTCTCCGTCAGGGGAGTCAGGCCGGTACCGGCGGCGGGAGTCCAGGTGACCGTGATGGTGTAGTCTGTATAATTGTTCGTTGCATCCTCCCTTGTTGTGACTGCGGAGGAGATACCCAGCACCGCACGTGCAGTAACACTATCACTGTTGCTCAGGTAATTGGTGCCAACTGTACCATAAATACAGCCGCTTGTAAACTTTTCTTGGGTCACCAGTCTTAATACAGCCGTGGAAGCATTATTATTGCTGGTTACGACACTATCCTCTTCGATCCCACCCAATCCAGCGTTAAACAAATCTTTAGCGCTCGTAATCTCATTATCCTTGCCACCTTTGAGCTTATAGATTGTCTTATCAAAGATAAGAGTGATCTGGCCAGAGGTCAGCGTTCCATCGTCCCCAACAGTAAAGTTGATGATCGCGCTCTCCAGGTTCGGGGGATTCTGGTCACCGATCTTGATCTGACGGCCCATGAAGGAGTAGAGTACATCCACGCCGCTGTCCTTCATGCTGTTGTCTATGGGGTCCTTGCGGGCTATGGCAACCACGTAGTAGTCCTGGTCCGTCTGGAGCTTGGGATTACCGTTCTGCACCACGTTGGCGTTCAGGTGGATGGGGCCGCCCTTGTCGGCTGCGCTCTCATCCTCGGCAGTATCCAGCCAGCGTTTGATGCTCTCCTTCACTTCCTTGCTGGCGTAGACGTCAAACACCGAATACTCCGGGTAGTTCTCCGGGTTGCCCGAGCCGTCTGTGGGGTAGTAAGCAATCTTATTGGGATCGCCCTTCGACGCCTCGTTGTAGTAGTACACAGTCTGGAGGGCATCATAGATGGTCAGTTTATTGTAGGCGGCGGGCAGCGGCGCGCAGTTGGGATTGACGTAGTTCGCCAGCAGGGAGCCGTCACCGATGTACTGCACACTGCTCAGGGAATTGGCGCCGTAGACCTTATAGGTCAGCTCAGAGCCCACATCCGTCTTCAGCGTGGCACGGCCGGGCTGGCCGTTGGTGCCGGGGGCGCTGCCGATGGTGATCACCGGCCGGCTCATGGGACTGGTCTTGAATTTGTAAATCTGCACCTCAGAGGGGGTCACGTCGGTGCCGGTGATGACGAAGTAGACGTAGTAGGTCCGGTTGGGCTTCAGGTTGTTGATGGTCACCTGCTGCACCGCCACCTGCTGGCAGTTCACGCTGCCCGGCGGGACGTCCTTCATCATGTCCACCGCCTCGTTCCAGCCTCTGGGATCCTGAATCTGGTAGTTGGTGGGCTGTTTCAGCTGCGGCATCGGCGGGTTTTCATCGTCCCGTTCACTGCCGCTCCGGGGGACCTCCTCCGGCCGGATCATGTTCCCGGTGTCCTTCCAGTAGGTGCCGATCGTGGGGCTCCAAGTGCCCGAGGTGGGATCGGAATCTCCGTTGTGGGCGTAGCCGATCACATAGTAGATGGTACCGGCCCGGGTCAGGGCCAGGTTCATGGTCACGGAGCTCTCGGTGGTCTCAAAGGTGGGGTAGCCCCGGACGAAGGAAGGCTGCACCTTGTCGCTGAAGGTTTTTTCCATGTGCAGCTCACGGGGCTCGCCGGTGGTACACTCGCTGCCCGCCGCGCCGATGGACTCGCCGCCGTTGTTGGTCAGGCCGTTGTCCAGGAAGCGCTTCCAGGCGTCGTTGGTGGGACTCTCGCCCAGGCCGTAGAGGTTGACGGTGTCGCCCGCCGCCACATCCACGTAGAAGTTCACCGTCTCGCCCCAGGTGTTGGGGTCGGTGCGGCCGCCGATGCTGCGCACCGACACGGCAAACTCATAGTACACGTCCTCTTTCTCGCCGTTTTCGTTGGTGTAGGTACCGCTCAGCTTGTTCAGCTCGGGCAGGACGGCTCCGGCTCCGCAGCCGTTGAACACCTGGTGCAGCCGCTTGCTGGACCGGCCGTCGCTGTTCGCGCCGATGTAGTGTACGCCGCTGCTGCCCAGCTTCACCCAGCCGTTCCGGTCCACGTTCTCCGGCATGTTGGGCATCCCGTAGAGGAAGGAGCCGTTGGTGCCGGTCTTCGCGGTCAGCGCCTCGCCGCTCTTGCTGACGGCGCGGTAGTACAGGTCGTACTCCAGCTGGGTATCGGTCCACAGCAGCAGGTCGTAGGCGATGCCGTCCGCCACCGATTCGGTGGAGTCGGGCCGCATCCGGAACTTGAAGTCCACGCCGTAGTCCCCGATGCCCAGGTTGTTGTCCCGGTTGAGGTTGTTCTCCTCCTCGATGGCCAGGGGCCACTGCTGGCTGTTCAGCGCAAAGCCGTTGGAGGTCAGGTTCACCCGGGCGAAGACCACGGTAAACATGGGCAGGCTGTGGCCCTCCGACTCCGGGGTCTCGTACCACACCGGGGAGGACTCGATCTCATGGCCGCTCAGGTCGCTGATCTTGTTCTGGGAATCGATGTTCACCTTAAAGTAGTAGGTCGCGCCGCTGGCCAGACGCAGTCCGGGTTCATTGTCCGCCGTGTTGGGGAAGGTGATCTGAATCTTGCCGTTGACGTTGGCCACCTGGGCCTTGGTGAAGTCGATGACCCACTCGCTGGAGCTGACGCCGTCCTTGTCCTTGACCACCGACCGCTCCTCGTTGTTCTCCAGGGTGCAGAAATCGATGTTCTTCCGCAGGGCGTCCACAAACTCCTTCAGGGCCTCCTCCTGCTCGGAGGTGGTGCCCTCCTGGGTGGCCTCATACAGGGACAGCAGGTCCTGGCTGGTGCCGCCCAGGCGGACATTCTCGCTGAACTCCAGGACGATGGAGGTGTCCCGCATGGGACGGGTGGGGTCCTGGCTGTCCGTCTTGGTGAAGAACTGGCGCACCGTGGGAGGATTGGTGTCCAGGGTCCGGATGCCGCCCTGGAGCTTGTAGACCTGGATGGTGTAGTTTCCGGCGGCGTCCACGGCCATGTAGTACAGGTCATAGCTGGTCTCCGCCTGGAGGCCGGTGATGTTCAGGTTGACCTGGTTGTTGGCGGTGGCCGTGGCCCGGCCGCTGCTCACCGCGCCCATGCCGTTGAGCACCTGGAGCTTGGCATATTCGCTGGTCAGCTTGGCGGTCTTGCCGTCCTCCTCGTTGTCGCTGTCGTTCTGGGGGTTGGGCAGGGGGTAGGGATCGCCGGACTTCACCGCCACCCAGTAGATGGTGCCGTTCTCGCTCAGCGCGGCGGTCATGGGCACGCTGGTGGCCAGAGGATCGCCGTTGCTTCTGGGATGGATGACAAAGTCAGGCGGGGTCACGTCCGGGGTGCTGAAGGCCAGGGAGGTCACCGCCGAGCTGTTGATGCCGTCGGTGAGCCACAGGTAGAGCACGTAGTCCTTCTGCTCCTCCAGGCGGCGGCTGACGATAATGGCCTCGTCGCTGTCCCAGACCTGGTTCTTCTCCAGATCCACCACGCCGTAGCCCAGGTTGCTGCTGATGGCGGCGGAGCGCAGCTCATCGACGGTGGGAGCGGCGGCCCCGGCGGGCAGCACGGTATAGTACATCTTGCAGTTCTTGGTCGCCATCACTGCCACCTGCGCGGTGATCAGCTGGGCGTTCGCCTCCTTGCCGATGTAGGACATATAGGGGTAGCCCTGGCCGAAAGCGGGGACGGTGTTGTCCGGCGTGGTGAAGGCCACCACCTTCACCGGGCTGCGGTTGCCCTGGTCGTCCACCAGCATGGCGGACAGGTAGTAGGAGCCGCCCACCGACAGGCCGGTGATTTGGGCGCTCACCTCGTCTCCGCCCACGGGGGCCGCCACCGAGCCGTTGCGGATGGCCTTGGAGCCGTAGGAGGGCGGGGAGATCAGGTCGTCCTCGCCGATGGAGCCGTCGGTGATGCTGCTCACCGCCCAGTAGACGGTGCCCTTCTTGTTGCCGGCGAAGTCGGCCCGCAGTCCTTCGGGGGTGATGTCCTTGGCCGCGGGGTAACCGGCCAGCAGGCGCGGGTCCAGAGAGCCCTCCTCCGCCGCCTGGGAGTCCATTACCACCCCGGCGATGTTGGCGGTCAGGCCGGGCCGGATGTAGATCTTGTCGGGCAGCATGGACACCACGCAGCCAGGAGCGTTGACGTTCAGCTGGCCGATGTCGCCGTCGCCGGTGACGTTGGTGGCCACGTCCAGGTTCATCTCCTTCACCTCGGTGTTCCGGTCCAGCTGGATGGTGGAGTTCACCGCGGCCTCATCCGCGGTGATCTTGGCCACGGTGCCCTTGGCCACCTGGATGTAGGAGTTGGGAGTCTTGTTCACCACGTCCTTGATCCGGCCGGCCAGGGTCAGCCGGGCGCCGGAATCTCCGTCCAGCTCGATGTTCATCAGGCCCTTGTCATCGGTGTTGTTGTCCTCGAGGTAGGCGGAGGTGCGTACGGTGGTCTTGTCGATCTCGGTGATGCCGTCCGCCCGGATGGTGACCGTCCGGCCCCGCATGTTGTCCACCAGCATCTCCCCGGCGGTGACGTTGCGCATGACCACGCTGGCGTCGCCGCCCTCGCTCTCGCCCGCGCCGCTGAGGATGATCCGGCCCAGCACGTTCACGTTCTCCAGCCGGATGCCCCCCAGGCCCACGCCGCCGGAGACATACAGGTCGCCGCTGATGGTGGTGTTGCGCAGGGCGACGTTGGGGGCGGTGATGGTCACGTTGCCGAAGACGCCGCCCAGCTCATAGCTGCCGCTCTGCTGGATGGGGGTGCCCACGCACTGGGTGATGAGCACCGCCATCTGGGCCTTGGAGATGGCCGACTTGGGCTGGAAGGTGTTGTCCGGGTAGCCGGAGATGATGTAATTGTCCACCGCGGTCTTCACGGTGCCCCGGGCCCAGTCGCTCACGTCCCGGCTGTCGGAAAAGGCCAGGCTCTCGCCGGGGGTGTCCTGCATCATCATGTTCCGCCCCAGAATGCACACCGCCTGCTCCCGGGTGAGGCTGTCGTAGGGGGATGCGGTGATGTCGGAGGTGCCCGCCATATACCCGGCGGTGTAGGCGATGGACACATCGTCGTAAAACCAGTCGGTGGGGAGCACATCCTCAAAGGGGATGGGGCCGGTCTCGGTGTAGCCGTAGGCCCGGTTGATGATGGCCATAAAGTCGGCGCGGGTGAGGGCGGCGTCCGGGTCGGCGGTCTGATCCGCCCGCAGGACGCCCCAGTCCACCAGCTGGTCCAGATAGGTGTCGGCCCAGTGCTCCGCCCGGGAGGGCAGAGTCAGTCCAGGCGCCAGGCCGGCCACCAGGACGGCGGCCAAAAGCAGGGCCAGCGCACGCTCCTTCCAGGTGCGGCGCTGTGTACCGGTTCGTTGGGACATATGCGGTTCTCCTTTCTGTGTTCCCGGGGGTAACGCGGGGGCGGATGGGCTCCCGCCGCCTTGGTTCAGTCTGCGTTGTCGATCTGTATGCTGAACACCGCCTTGCGGATCAGGGCCTCCTCGTCCTGGATCAGGTCTACGAATTTAGAGGCGTACAGCGGCTGGGCGGAGGTCTCGTCCTCCAGCTCCCGGAGGACCTGGGTCTTGACCACCAGAGGGGCGTCGGTCACAGGGAGGACCATCTCCACGATCTCCCGCTCCTCCAGGGGGATGCTGCTCCAGAAGGCGATGCCGCCGCAGCTCAGGTCCTTGGCCTTCAGGGTCTTCTGCCCCCGCCAGCAGCCGGTCACCGGGTACATCACGCTGTCAAAGCTGGTGAGGATGCGCAGGTTCTCCCGGGCGTTGGGGCCCAGGGCGGCGGTGGGCTGAATGACCAGCTTTTCGCCCCGCTGGCGGATGATCACCCCCACCCGGTTGGGAGTGGAGTCGTCCATGCCGATGAGCTGGATCTCCCGGTGGGCGGCCACCGCCTCCTCCTTGCCGCCCAGAACGCAGATCTGGAGCACCTCCGAGTTGGGGGGGGACTCCAGCACCGCGTTGGCCAGAGGCACGCTTTGGCTGTCCAGAATCAAATACAGGCGGTCTGCCATAGTTACGACGCTCCTTTCTCGTCCGGGGCGGCCATCCGGGCCGCCTCCTCCGCCAGGGCCTGGCGCTGCCGCCGGGCCTTGTCCGGGTCGTTGGGGTCAAAGTTCAAAAAGTAGACGTAAATTTCCACGATGGCCTGATACAGGGCGTCGGGGATTTCCTGGCCCAGGGCCAGCTGGGAGAGCATGGTGGCCAGGGAGTTGTCCTCATAGACGGGCACGCCGCTCTCGGTGGCCACCTCGATCATCCGCTCGGCCAGATAGCCCATGCCGGAGGCCACCACCACCGGGGCGCCCTCCCCGTCGTACTTCAGAGCCACCGCCCGGTTGGCGGACCGGTTGTCATACCGTGACATTGACGCTGCTCCCCCCCTCAAAAATTTTTGGAAATACCCCTGAAATGGTCAGCGGACGGTCCATCTGCTGGACCTGGACCGCCCCGGCCGACAGGCCGTTATCGGCGATGATGCGGGACAGCTCCCCCTGCACCAGCTGGGAGAAGGGGGCCACCCGCTCGGGGCAGAAGACCTGCACGTCCACCCGCTCCCCCTGACAGGTGAGCACCATGTCGAAGAAGCCCAGGCTCTGGATATCGATCTTGAACAGGAAGCGCATCACGTTTTCCTTGTCCCCCCGGCCCCGCTTCAGGTTCTCCTCCGCGTCCGGGTCCACCCACATCTCGGAAAAGACCATCTTCCCGTCCCACTCCAGGGGCAGGAGGATGTGATTCAGAGGCATATGGACGCTCTCGTTCACCAGGAAGGCGGAGATGATGTTGCGGAAGGCCTCCTGCACCTCCTTGCCCGCCCCGTTCTGGAGGGCGGCCTGGGCGGTTTTGGCCAGCTGGGCGGCAAACTGGTCGCTGTCCGCCGCCTTGGCGAAGCTGGTGCTGTCCAGCAGGCGGAGCAGGGCCTCGTCGGACAGGGCGCCCAGCTTATCCCGCAGGCCGGAGCCGCCCAGCATCTGATGGAACGCCTGAAGCAGGCTGTCCTCGCTGCCGTTCTCGTAGCGGGCCACGTCCAGGGCCAGCATGGAGATCAGCGACCGGGACAGGCCCATGTCGTTGGTCTTGCTGGTGTAGCCGGCCAGGAAGGTGAGGATGCTGCCCTGGAGCAGCTTCAGCGCCCCGGCCCGGTCTCCCTGCTGCATCTTTCCCTCCAGCTCGGACACCATGGGCAGCAGCTGGCTGCCGTAGCTGGCGGGGATGGCCCGGGTCAGCTTGGTCAGGTTGCGCAGCAGGTTGCCCTGGATGTGGCCGGTGGAGGAGTAGTCGCCGTACTTTTTCAGGAACTGCAGGATATTGTTCCGCGCCGCCTCCGAGCCGCTGGAGGAGAAGGCCTCCCGCAGGATGCTGAACAGCGCCCCGCCGAAGCGGGCGCCGTTGGCCAGCTGGGCGCTGAAGAACTTGCTCAGCGCCGCCTCGTCCATCTTCAGCATGTTCAGCAACGCGCCCATCTCGGCGGCCAGCCCCTCCTCGATGCCGGAGGAGACCACCGTCCCCTCGTACATGGCGAAGATGGTGGTCAGGCTCTCCCGCAGGTCGGGGGTGTTGGCCAGGCGCTGGAGGAACGCAGCGAAGTTGGAATCGTAGCGCAGGGCCTGGCTGCTGGAATCGCCGGCGGTCTGCTGCTCGGTCCGGTTGTCCGAGCGGACCACCCGGTTCAGGTCCGGCGCGTTCTGGATCCGGGTGTCGCTGGGGGAGGTGGGTATATTTCGGTTTACATTGTTGTTGTCATGTCCCGGTACCGGGTTGGTCACACCAAGCAGGTCTGGCATTGGCGACACTCCATTTCCATTATTTCAGATCGGACTGAGGCGGCCGGCGGCGAGGAAAACGGGCCGGGACAGCGCCCGGCCCCCGCCGGGCCTGGTTCAGAATTATTTTAAACCAGCTCCGAGCAAAAGTCTATCCCCAGTTTTTTTTCTGGAAAACTTAATTTTCTAATTGACACTGCCGATATATCGAGTATGATTAGATATGGGTGGGGTTACTATGCCTGCAGACCGGCCCCCCGCCCGCATCCAAAACCAAATGAAAAAAGGTGGCGTTTTTATGGGCAGCGGCAACGACAGCATCCTGGATATGTATCTCTACGAGACCAACACCCTGCTGGAACAGCTGGATGGTATCCTGCTGACGGCGGAAGAGGCGGATACATTCTC
>CAJUAW010000067.1 GCA_910584605.1 uncultured Oscillospiraceae bacterium | reverse complement strand
ATCCGCTACTCCTGGAACTACGCCATGCTCATCGCCAAGGGGCCCTGCCCCGAGGCCATGGTGAAAAGCCCGGTGTACCGGGCTATGGAGACCGGTTCCATTGCCCGGGTGGAGGAGATCTCCCGCTGCGCCAGCGAGGTGCAGGACGCCCTGATCTCCATCCTGTCGGAGAAGCGGCTCTCCGTCTCCGAGCTGGGGCTGGAGGTCCCAGCCCAGAAGGGCTTTTCCCTCATCGCCACCGCCAACACCCGGGACAAGGGGGTCAACGACATGTCCGCCGCCCTGAAGCGGCGGTTCAACATGATCGTCCTGCCCACCCCCGCCGACATCGCCACCGAGATGGAGATCGTCCAGACTCGGGTGGCCGAGCTGTCCGCCGGGCTGGACCTGAACGCCAGCCAGCCCGGCGGGGACACGGTGGAGCAGATCGTCACCATCTTCCGGGAGCTGCGCGCCGGAGCCACTCTGGACGGCAAGCAGAAGCTGAAGCCCACCTCCGGGGTGCTGTCCACGGCGGAGGCCATCTCCCTGCTGGCCAACTCCATGGCCCTGGCCGTCAGCTTCGGGGACGGTGCCATCTCGGCGTCCGATCTGGCCGCCGCCCTCCAGGGCGCGGTGGTAAAGGACGAGGACAAGGATAAGCTCTCCTGGAAGGAGTATCTGGAAAACGTCATGAAGAAGCGGGGCAGCGCCTGGCTCCCCCTGTACCGGGCCTGCCGGGAGCTGAACGGGTGATGGGCGGCCCGATCCTCTTCGGGGTACGCCATCTGTCCCCGGCGGCGGCCTTCCACCTGCGGCGGGCGCTGGACCAGGCCCAGCCCCAGCTGGTGCTGGTGGAGGGCCCCAGCGATCTGAACGATCAGATGCAGTGGTTCTGCCATCCCAAGACCCAATTCCCCGCCGCCATCCTGGCCTACACCAGAACTCCGCCGGTGCGGACCATCCTGTACCCCTTTGCCGTCTACTCCCCGGAAATCCAGGCCATCCAATGGGCCCGCGAGCACGGGGTGGAGTGCCGCTTTATGGACCTGCCCTCCTCCGTCTTTCTGGCCCTCGGCCCGGATGCGCCCGATCCCAATGCCCCGGAGGAGGAGCTGGAGCACGCCACCGAGTCGGTTTACCGCCAGCTGGAGCTGCTCACCGGGGAGGACCACGACGCCTTCTGGGAGCGGCACTTTGAGCAGCTGGAACACGGAGAGGAATACCGGCTGGCCTGCAATACATTTGGTAGTCAGCTGCGGGAGGCGTCTCAGGAGGGCCGCCGCCGCGCCGCTGAGACCCTGGTCCGGGAGGCGTACATGAAGCGGGTCATTCAGCAGGCCATCGACAGCGGCGTCCCGCAGGAGCGGATCTTTTGTGTCTGCGGCGCGTTCCACGTGGATGGCCTGATGGAGACCGCCCAGATGACCGATGAGGAAGCCGCCGCGCTCCCCTGCGCGGACAGCGCCGCCACCCTCATGCCCTATTCCTACTACCGGCTGTCCTCCCGGTCCGGCTATGGGGCGGGGAATAAGGCCCCCGCCTACTTTGAACTGCTGTGGAACGCCCTCAACGGCCCCGGTCTGGAACAGGTCCCTTACCGCTACCTCACCGCCCTGGCCGGCGCGCACCGGGGGGCAGGCAATCTGGTGTCCTCCGCCGAGGTCATCGAGGCGGTCCGGTTGGCTCAGGCCCTCTGCGGCATGCGGGGGAGCAAGGTCCCTACCTTGTCAGACCTGCGGGACGCCTCTGTCGCCGTCATGGGCCACGGGAATTTTTCGGAGCTGGCTCTGGCGGCGGCGGAGACGGAGATCGGCAAAAAAATCGGCTTTCTTCCCGAGGGGGTGAGCCGCACCAGCGTGCAGGAGGACTTTTACCGTCAGCTCAAGGAGCTGCGCCTGGAGAAATACCGCACCGCCGGTCTGAGCCAGCTGGACCTGGACCTGCGGGAGCGGCTGAACGTGAAGTCCCAGCAGGCGGCCCTGACCGACCTGCACCGGTCCTTCTTTCTCCACCGGCTGAGGGTGCTGAACATCCACTTCTGCCAGGCGCTGCCCTCCCGGCAGGAGGGGGCCAGCTGGGGCGAATACTGGCAGCTGCGCTGGACCCCGGAGGTAGAGATCGAGGTGGCCGAGTCCGCCCTGCTGGGCGACACCATCGAGGGTGCCGCCGCCTACGCCCTGAAGGAGCGGGCGGAGGAGGCCGGCTCCATCGCCCAAGCCGCCGCCATCTTTGAGGACGCCTTCCTGTGCGGCATGCCCGCCGCCGCCCAGCACGCTTTGACCGTCCTGCAGGGGCTGAGTGTGGACGCTGCCGCCCTGGCCGATGTGGCGGAGACCGCCATGCAGCTCAGCCTGGTGGTGCGGTACGGCGGCCTGCGGCGGTTTGACCCCCAGCCGGTGATCCCCCTTGTAAAGCAGTTATACTTGCGGGCCTGTCTGACGCTGGAGCAGTCCTGCGTCTGTGATGCGAAGTCCGCATCCGATGTGACACTGGCTATGGACAGGTTAAACACTTTACAGCTCAGCCATGATTTTCTGGAGGAGGACCGCTGGCTCACCCTGCTGGCCGGGGTCTCCGACCGGGACGATCTGAACACCCGCTGCTCCGGCTTCGCCATGGCCATCCTGCTGGAGCGGGGCAAGGCGGACGAGGAGCTGCTGGCCCGGGAGGTGGCCCGGCGGCTGTCCCCCGGCATCCCTGCGGACCTGGGGGCGGGCTGGTTTGAGGGGCTGGCGGCTAAAAACCGCCGGGCGCTTATCGTCCGGCTCTCCCTGTGGCGGCACCTGGACTGCTACCTCGCCAGCCTGGAGGAGGACGCCTTCCGCCGGGCGCTGGTCTTCCTCCGCCGGGCCTTTGCGGACTTTTCCCCGTCGGAAAAGAACGACATTGCGGAAAATCTGGGGGAGATCTGGGGGGTCAGCCCTCAGCAGACGGCCGAGGCGCTGATGAACGAGACAACCGAAGCCGAGCAGGCGATGCTGGACAGCCTGTCCGACTTCGACTTCGACGACCTTTAGGGGGTGCAGTTATGGCACAACAAGAACAGCTCGCCCGCTGGCGGCTGATCCTGGGCTCAGAGACCCAGGAGTCCTTCTCCGGTATGGGGGGAGGAGCCCTCTCACAGGAGGAGCTCCTCATGGACGCCGCTTTGGGAGCCATCTATGGCGGGCCGGAGGAAGCCTTTGGCGACTCTGGCAAGGGGGCCGGAAAGGGCCCCTCCTCCCCTCTGCTCTCCAAGTGGCTGGGGGACCTGCGCTCCCTTTTTGACCCGGAAACAGTGGCCGTGGTGCAGAACGACGCCATCGAGCGCAAGGGCCTTAAGCAGCTCCTCCTGGAGCCTGAGCTGCTGGACAGCCTGGAGCCTGACCGGAATCTGGCCTCCACCCTGCTGATGCTCAAGGACCAGATCCCTAAAAAGTCCAAGGAGTCCGCCCGCCGGTTCATCCAAAGGATCGTGGAGGAAATCAACAAAATGCTGGAGAACGACCTCCGCCGGGCGGTGACGGCGGCGCTGAACCGGCGGGCCCACTCCCCTCTGCCCTCCGCTGCGGCGCTGGACTTCCCCTATACCATCCGGCGCAATCTGCGCAACTATAACCCGGAGTTGAAGGCCGTCATCCCCGAGCGGGTGTGGTTTTTCGATCGCTCCAGCCGAATGAACCGGTGGCACGTGATCCTGGACATTGACCAGAGCGGCTCCATGGGCCAGTCTATCCTCTACTCCTCGGTGATGGCCTGCATTCTGGCCTCCATGTCCGCTGTGCGGACCAGCGTGGTGGCCTTCGACACCCAGATCATGGACCTGACCCCCCTGTGCGCCGATCCGGTGGACCTGCTCTTCGGCTTTCAGATGGGCGGCGGCACCGACATCGCCAAGTCCATCGCCTACTGCCAGGGGCTGGTGGAGGCTCCGGCCAGAACCCTGCTCTTCCTGATCTCCGATCTGGAGGAGGGGGGCAACCGGGCGGCCCTCCTCCGGCGGCTGGAGGAGCTGAAGGGCTCCGGGGTTACGGTGGTGGTCCTGCTGGCCATCGCGGACGGGGGCAAGCCCTACTACGACGCGCAGACCGCCCAGCGGGTCGCCGCCCTGGACATCCCCTGCTTCGCCTGCGCCCCGGAACGGCTGCCCGAGCTGCTGGAGCAGGCCCTGACCGGCCGCCTGCAGCCAAAAACACTCTCCTGACGCGGCTGCCCGCGTCAGGAGAGTGTTGCTTCTTGTTATTCCTTCACATAATTCACATGGAACAGCGCATGGCGTTCCTCCTCGGTGAGGCGCTCCAAGAAGGCGCTCACCACCGGATTGCGCTCGGCCCGCTTGAACGGAGCGGAGCGGTCCAGATTGTACAGGCCCTCGGCCCGGGCGGCCTTGTCCTGCCGCACGCCGTGGGGCTGGCCCGCGCCGCCCACACAGCCGCCCTGGCAGGTCATGACCTCCACCAGGTCGAAGTAGGCGTTGCCCGCCTCGATCTCCTTGAGGAGCTTCTGAGCGTTAGCCAGGCCGTGGACGATGGCCAGATGCACGTCCCGCTCCCCCACCTTGATGACGGCCACACGGATGGCCTTGTTGTCCCGGAGGGGGGAGAAGCGCAGCTCCCGCAGCACGTTCTTCGACTTGTCCGGCAGGCAGAACCGGACCACCGCCTCGGCCACGCCGCCGGTGGTACCGTAGATCACGCCCGCGCCGGAGCCCAGGCCGAAGGGCAGCTCGGGGGACTCCAGCTCGATCTGGGGCAGCTGGATGCCCGACTCCTTGATCATGTTGACCACCTCCTGGGTGGTCAACACCAGGTCCACATCCCGCTTGCCGTCATGGGTGAACTCCTCCCGGGCGGCCTCCATCTTTTTTGCAGTGCAGGGCATGATGGCGATGTGGTAGGTGGTGCGGCCGTCCTCCGCGTCCTTTTTGGCGTAGCGGGTCTTCAGAATCGAGGCAAACATCTCCATGGGGGACTTGCAGGTGGAGATGTGCTTCAGGTACTTGGGGTTCTCCTTCTCCAGGTACTTCACCCAGGCGGGGCAGCAGCTGGTGAACATAGGGAAGGGCCCCCCCTTCTCCAGCCGCTGGAGAAACTCGGTGCCCTCCTCAATGGTGGTGAAGTCGGCGCCGAAGGTGGTGTCGTAGACCTCGTCCACCCCCATCAGCTTCAGGGCGGTGACCAGCTGGTCCAGGGCGTTCTGGCCCGGAGCCAGGCCGAAGGCCTCACCGATGGCCACCCGGACGGCGGGGGCGATCTGGACCACCACCCGCTTGTTGGGGTTGTGAATGGCCCGCCAGGCCCGGCCGATCTCGTTGTAGATGGTGATGGCGCCGGTGGGGCAGACGGCGGAGCACTGGCCGCAGCTGATGCAGTTGGTTTCGGACAGCTTCCGGTCGAAGGCGGGGGACACCCGCATGTTGTAGCCCCGGTTGACGAAGTCGATGATGCCCATACCGATGCCCTCGCCGCACACCCGGACGCAGTCGCCGCACAGGATGCACTTGCTGGGGTCCCGGACAATGGCGGGGCTGGAATCGTCCAGCTGCGACTCCTCCCGGCTGTCGCCAAAGCGGACCTTCCGCACGCCGAAGCGCATGGCCAGCTCCTGAAGGTGGCAGTCGCCGCTCTTTTCGCAGGTGGTGCAGGAGCAGTTGTGGGAGGCCAGCATCAGTTCCAGAATCATCCGCCGGTGCTTGAGCAGACGGGCGGTGTTGGTTTTGATGGACATGCCGTCCCGGGGCTGCATGGAGCAGGAGGTCTCAAGCTTCCCCCGGTCGTCCTCCACCACGCACATGCGGCAGGCGCCGTAGACCGACAGGTCGGAGTAGTAGCAGAAGGTGGGCATCTCGATGCCGGCCTTCCGGATGACGGACAGAACGTTGGGTTCCCCATCGAAGGGGACCCGCTGGCCGTCGATATACATAATTCCCTTTGCCATACCGCTCACTCCTCCCGAATGGCGCCGAAGGGACAGCAGCCCCAGCACGCGCCGCACTTGATACATTTTTCCGTGTCGATAACATGGGGCATCCGGATCTGGCCGGTGATGGCCTCCATGGGACACTGCTTCATGCACTTGCCGCAGCCCTTACACAGCTCCGGATCGATCTGGAGCACCTTCTTGCGGCCGTTGCAGTGGGGACAGTGCTTGTCCACCACGTGGGCCAGATACTCGTCCCTGAAGTATTTCAGGGTGCTCTGCACCGGCTTGCAGGCCGACTGGCCCAGGCCGCACAGGGCCGTCTCGCTGATGGTGGCGGACAGCTCCTCCAGCAGGTCCAGGTCCTCCAGAGAGCCCTCGTTGTTGACGATGCGGGTCAAAATCTCCAGCATCCGGCGGGTGCCCTCCCGGCAGGGGACGCACTTGCCGCAGGATTCGTTCTGGGTAAAGTTCATGAAGAACCGGGCTACCTCCACCATGCAGGTATCCTCGTCCATGACCACCAGGCCGCCGGAGCCGATCATGGCTCCCAGCTTTTTCAGGGAATCGAAGTCCAGGGGCATATCCAGGTGCTCCTCGGTGAGACAGCCGCCGGAGGGGCCGCCGATCTGAACGGCCTTGAACTTTTTGCCATCCATGACCACCAGGCCGCCGGAGCCGATCATGGCTCCCAGCTTTTTCAGGGAATCGAAGTCCAGGGGCATATCCAGGTGCTCCTCGGTGAGACAGCCGCCGGAGGGGCCGCCGATCTGAACGGCCTTGAACTTTTTGCCATCCTTGATGCCGCCGCCGATGTCGAAGATGATCTCCCGCAGAGTAGCCCCCATGGGCACCTCGATGAGGCCGGTGTTCACCACGTTGCCCGTCAGGGCAAAGGCCTTGGTGCCGGGGGACTTCTCGGTGCCGATGGACTTAAACCACGGGGCCCCCTTCCGGATGATCAGGGGGACGGCAGAGAAGGTCTCCACGTTGTTGAGCACCGTGGGACTGGCCCACAGGCCCTTTTCCACGGTACGGGGCGGCTTCACACGGGGCATGCCCCGGTTGCCCTCGATGGAGGCGGTGAGGGCGGAGCCCTCGCCGCAGACAAAGGCCCCCGCGCCCCGGTTCACGTTCAGGTGGAAGGAGAACTCGGTACCCAGGATGTGGTCGCCCAGCAGATTCATCTCCTCCGCCTTGGCGATGGCGGTCTTCAGCCGGTTCACCGCCAGGGGGTACTCGGCACGGACGTAGATGTAGCCCTCGTCGCTCCCCGCCCCCAGGGCGGCGATGAGCATCCCCTCAATAATGGAGTGGGGATTGCCCTCCATGATGGAGCGGTCCATAAAGGCGCCGGGGTCGCCCTCGTCGCCGTTGCAGACCACGTACTTCTTCCCCTTGGGCTGCCTGCGGACGCTGTCCCACTTCCGCCCGGCGGGGAAGCCGCCGCCCCCCCGGCCCCGCAGGCCAGAGTCCAGAATCTCCTTGCAGATGGCCTCGCCGGTCATCTCAAAAAGGGCCTTCTCAAAGGCCACATAGCCGTCCTTGGCCAGGTACTCGTCAATGTCCTCGGCGTCGGTAGTGCCGCAGTTCTCCAGCACGATGCGGTGCTGCTTGTGGTAGAAGGGGATCTCGTCGTGCCGGCTGTACTTCACCCCGTCCAGCTCGTAGAGCAGGCGCTCCACCACCTCCCCCTTCAGGATGGTCTTTTCGATGATCTCGTCGCAGTCCTCCAGCTGGACATGGGTATAGAGGATGCCCTCCGGCTCGATCTGGACCAGAGGACCCATCTCGCAGAAGCCGTGGCAGCCGCTCTTTTTCAGATAGACGCCGTCCCCCTTGGGCTCGGTGACATCCTCGGTCTCGCCCTCCTGGGTCAGGCCCACGTAGACGTCCAGTCCCCGGCGGGCGCACTCCTCCTTGATGTAGTCATACAGCTTCAGCGAGCCGCCGGCGATACAGCCGGTGCCGGCGCACAGCAGGATCTGCCTCTTCTGATAGGACAGCGCCCGCTTGGCCTTCACCCGGCGGACCTCCAGCCGTTCTCGATTCATATCAGCCATGGGCGGCATCCTCCTTTCGCAGCTCCTCCAGCAGGCCGATGGCCAGCTCGGGACTCATCTTGGAGTGGACCTGGTCGTTCACCGTCACCACAGGGGCCAGTCCGCAGGCCCCCAGGCAGGCTACCGTCTCCAGGGTAAACAGTCCGTCGGCGGAGGTCTTCTGCTTGCCCTCCAGCTCCAGGTACTCCCGGATCGCGTTGTAGATGGGTTGGGACTTGCGCACATGGCAGGCGGTGCCGTCACACACCTTGATGATGTACTTGCCCTTGGCCTCCAGGGAGAAGTTCTCGTAGAAGGTGGCCACGCTGTATACCTTGGCCACTCCCACGTCCAGCTTCTCCGCGATGCGCTCCAGCACCGCGGGGCTGAGGTACTTGTACTCTGCCTGGATATCCTGCATGATCGCGATGAGGTGGTGCATCTCGCAGCCGTAACCGTCGATGATCCCATCCACCCGCTCCATGGAAATTCCATTGGACATGGCTTGTGTTCTCCTCTCTTTCTCGAAAATTTCCCTAAAGTCATGCTGGACACGATTCTATCATAAGGCCCGTCAATTTGCAAGGGAATTTTGCAGGAAATACGTCATTTTTTGACAAAACGACGGCGCAGATCCCTCCGCGCCGCCGCACTGTCACAGGTTCAGCTTTTTCGGGTCCGGCCAGGCCTCCGGGCCGTCGGTCTTTGCAACCTCCTTGAACTCTCCGCTCTCCTGCGCGAAGGCATACATGGCCTGGGCGATGGCGTACATCTGGGGGTACCCCTCCAGGCATCGGGCCTTGGACTCCTTCTCAAAGGCGTAGACCCAGTCGCTGCCCGCCTTCCGCCGGGCCTTCAGATAGTTGGTCACCGCGTGGCCAAAGCCGTCCGACTCCGCATGCTTCACCTCCCGGCCGGCGTACTCGATATAGGACAGCAGAGCGTACTCCGCCTTGGACAGGCACTCATTCACCCGGTAGGCCAGATAGGCCACGATCTCCTCCCCCACGTAGGCCAGCATCCCGTCCGTCCGCAGGTACATGCGGACAAACTCGTCCCCGTGGCGCTTGGCAAAGGCGGCGGGGTCAAAGTTCAGAGCTTTGCATACCTCCGCCATCAGCTCCGGACTCAGCCGGGCCCCTGTGGTCTGTTGTTCCGCCATGATCTCACTCCCTTTTCAGCAATTCGACCCTTTTTCCCAGCAATCATTTTACCACAAGGAAAAACCGGTTGCAAGGCAAATCCTGATTTTCCAGCCTTGCCAGAGGGGCCCTTTTCCGCTATAATGGGGACAATTCTCCCAATCCGGAGGTGATCCCATGACACAGCAGGGAATCGAGGTTTTTCTGGCGGTGGCCCGGCTGGGCAGCATCTCTGCCGCGGCCCAGGCGCTGTACATCACCCAGCCAGCGGTGAGCCGCCACCTGAAGTCCCTGGAGGACGCGCTGGGCTGTCCTCTGGTGGTCCGGGGCCGGGGCCAGCGGCGGGTGGAGCTGACCGACCAGGGCCGGGACTTTATCCAGGTGGCGGAGAAGTGGCGGCTGCTGTGGCAGGAGACCCGGGAGGTAGCCGGCCAGGACCGCGCCCAGACCCTGCGGGTGGCCTCGGTGGGCAGTCTGGTATCCTACCTGCTGGGCCCCCGGCGGAAGGAGGCGCTGACCCGCACCTTCCTCGCCTGCCTGGACCGGGAGCTGAACAGACGGCCCGAAATCGAATCCCTGCTCTCCCTTCCGGACGAACCGATCGAAGGAGGATGGTTATGTACCTGACGTCCCAATATGCCTCCCCCGTGGGGGAACTGACCCTGTGCAGTCAGGAGGACAGGCTGGCCGGCCTGTGGCTGAAGGATCAGAAGTATTTCGGCGCCTCCATTGCCGGGGAAATGGTCCCCGGCGAGTCCCCCGTCCTGACCCAGGCCCGGGACTGGCTGGACCGCTATTTTGCCGGAAAGCAGCCCGATCCGGACGAACTCCCCCTGGCCCCTGCGGGCACCCCCTTCCGGCAGACGGTGTGGCGTCTCCTGCTGCAGATCCCCTGCGGCCAGGTCATGACCTATGGCCAGCTGGCCTGGCGGACGGCGGAGGCCCTGGGGCGGCCCTCCATGTCCGCCCAGGCGGTGGGCAGTGCGGCGGGACACAACCCCATCTCCATCATCATCCCCTGCCACCGGCTGCTGGGGGCGGACGGCTCCCTCACCGGCTACGCCGGAGGGCTGGAGCGGAAGCTCTGGCTGCTCCGCCACGAGGGCGCGGACCTGTAACCCGACGTCCCCACAGCGCAAAACACGGAGAGGAACCGGTTTCCTCTCCGTGTTTCTGGTTTCAAAACCCTTTATGGGGCAAATCTGGAAAAGACAAACTGCCCGGACGGACTCAGGTCCTCCCCGCTCCAAGGGCCGCCGGCAGGCGCGCCGGGACGCAGAACTGCAGAGGTCTCGTCCTTGTCGCACAGCGACCAGGCGCACCAGCTGATCCCCCGGGCGTCCAGAAAGTCCAGCCACACGGCGGACTCCTCTAAAAACACACCGCCGCTGCCATCCGCCCGGCTGGTCCCCCACTCGGACACAAACACCGCCAGCCCCTGGGACAAGGCGCTGTCAATCCGGCTGCGCAGCTCCGCTCCGTGAGTCCCCGCATAAAAGTGGAGGGTGTACATCAGATTTTCCCCCTCCAGCGGATCGCCGGCGGCCAGATGGAGGTCCTGACTCCAGGTGCTGCTCCCCACCAGGATCACCGCCTTGGGGGAGCGGGCCCGGATCACCGGAATGATCCGCTGGGCATAGGGCTTCACGTCGCCGGACCAGCTGGCGGAGCCGTGGCAAAGCCTGCCCGGACCGGCAGAAGGGCCAGCAGCAGACAGACCGCTGCCGCCGCCCAGCCGCCGCCCAGCCGTCTCATGCCTCACCCATCGCCTTCGCAAAGACCTCCAGCAGGCGCTCCTTCTCAAAGGGCTTGTCGATGAACCCCTTGGCGCCGATCGCCTTGGCCTCCTCAAAGGTGTCGTCATAGGCCAGAGAGGACACCATCACGATCCTGGCCTCCGGGTGCTCCTCCAGAATGGCCTGAGCCGTCTCCAGCCCGTCCATCCCCGGCATAATGATGTCCATGGTGACCAAATCGGGCATGACCTCTCCGTACTGCTCGATGGCCTCCTCGCCGTCCCGGCAGCAGGCCGCCACCTCGTATTCGGTGCCCTCCAGCAGGTTCTTCATCTGCACCCAGATCATCCGTGAATCGTCTACCACCATAATCCGTTTTGCCATTTTTCACGCCTCTTTCTGTCAAATTTCATTTCGATCCGCCCCGTCCTCCCCAGACCGGGGCACGTGATGGGTCAGCTGAGCGCCCTCCTGATGCTCGTTGGCATAGGTGAGCATAAACTGCGCCTGATGGTTCTCCGGCGCGTAGCGCCCCCGGTAAAAGGCGGGCACGCTGAACCGGGCAGGCACCTTGGTATTCTGGAACAGGACGGCGGCGATTTTTCCGCACAGGATGTTGAAATATTCCTTACCAAAGTCCTCCAGATCCTGGTCGGTCAGGGCCTCCTCCCCCAGGGCGTTCCGGGCCATACGAGCCAGCAGGGCGGTGTCCGCGCACAGGGTCAGGCTGGTGCGGAACCCCCGCCGAAAGGAGATGTGCACGGTACACAGGTCCTTGCCCAGCAGCTTCCCGCCGGGCTGGAGCCGGACCCCTGCGGTCTGCTCCGTCACCTCCCGGACGGCCCGGTCCAGCATCTCCTCCAGCTCCTCCTGCGTCATTGCAGTATCCATAACAGTCCTCCTAAATCAGCTGTATCTCCCCGTCCACCAGCGAGGCCGAGCAGGGGCGCAGCATGTCGTCGATGTGGCACACCGCCTCATCAATGGTCAGCACGGTCCCGGGGAACACTGTGTCGCACTTCATGCGCCGCACACCCGGATCCTGGGGCTCCAGGACCAGGGCCTCCTGCTCCTTCTGGATCGCGTCCAGCTTGCCCCGGCTGACCACAAGCTGCACCCGCAGCCTGCCCAGGCGGCTGGCCTTGCTGGGGCTTTCCGGCTGACGGCTGGTGCGTTCCATGGTCTCCTCCAGCTCCCGGATCTCCTTGGTCAGCAGCTGGCAGTCAAACTCCTCACAGGGCTGGCCCCCCAGCACCACATCGGTCCGGTTGCCCACTCGGGAGCCCACGATGCCTGCGCTGACCTCGTGGGCGGCATGGACCTTTCCGCCGATGATCTTGCTGTGGCCCGACCGCACGGTCACATTGCCGCCGCAGTAGACGTCGCAGTTGATGATGCACTCGGTCTCCAGGTCCTGCTTGGCGTAGACGCAGCTGTTCTCCAGATATTTTGCAAAAATGCTCCGCTGGGCCCGGATCACCGCCTGGCTGTCCCCCTGGACTCCGCGGGCCACCACCAGGTCCCGGCCCGCCTCCAGCGTGCACGCCTCCACCACGCCCTCCACGGTGATGTTCCCCGTGGCCCGGACCGTAAAGCCGCCGCACACGTCTCCGTGGATGCAAACGTCCCCCAAAAAGTTGATGTCCCCGACGGAGAAGTCCACATTCCCCGGCACATCCAGTACAGGCTTCACCTGAAAGCTGCGGCCGCTGAACTCCACATGGCCGGTGATGGAGGCCACCAGCGCCTGCCCGTCCTCGGACAGCTCTGTGTTCCGCCCCTTGGGCGCGGACGCCGGCTTGCCGTTTTTCGCAGAAATCTCCTGATCTCGGACCGTCCGGCCCGGTCTCCCATCGGTGGGCGGGACGATGCGGCAGATCACGCCGCCCTTCTCCACGCTGTGGATAAAGCCCAGGTTGGTGTAATCCACCCGGTTGTATTCGTCCACCGTCAGCTTATGCTCCTGGGTCCGAGGGAACATGTCTACGATGCAGCCGTCCACACCGGCCACCGTATCGGCCCCTCTGGCCACAGGGACCAGCTTGAAATACCGCTCCCGGTCCTGCACCAGGGCGTCCAGCCGGGCCGTATCCACGCCGAAGGAGACCTGCTGCTCCTCCAAAGCCCGGTCCAGGTCCTTCCGCTCCAGTTCCCGGCCCCCGCTCACCGGCGGATAGACCAGCACCCAGGCGGTCAGGCAGTCCTTGGACAGGAAAACGGTCACCTGGGCGTCCAGATCGGGCAGGACGGGGAGCTCCTCCCCCTTCGCCTGCTTCGTTCCGGAGCGGACCCGCTCCATGCGCCCGTTGGCCGTGGAGTTGACCGCCATCTGCAGCCGCACCAGCTCCGCTTTCCCGGTGCTGTCCGGCAACAGCGGGTCCATCGGCCCCTCCAGAGCCAGCTCCGGCAGGGGCGGCGGCTCCTCCATCTGTCCGCTGTAGATGGTCCACAGCTTATAGATGGCGTGGCTCTCCGGCAGCTCCAGCCTGTGCCGGAGCTGCTCCGGAGGTAGGGCCGCCTCCGGCGGCGGAGCGAGGGCCTCCTCCATCTCCTCCGTCTCCTCCTGCCCGGCCCCAAACAGCCGGGATAAAAACGAACGCTTCCATTCCATACCATGTCCCTCCCTGCGCGCCGCCCTCTGGCGGCGTTATGCTGCTGCGTCCATTTTAACAGAGTGCCCGGCGAATCGCAAGAAAAAAGAGATGCGCCCGAGGGTAGCACCAGATAAGAAAACATTGAAAAAGTCAGTAAAATCAATGTTTTTCATGGTGCAAACACGGTGCGAAGTCGAAACAATCAAATACTGACAGGCTCAAAGGGCATTGATATGCAAATATCAGCGCCCTTTTCCTGTTCCCACGCCATAGGCAGCCGCCCTATGGCGTTTTTTCATATCTGCACCAGTCTCCGTCTCAAAACTGTATCAATTAGGGTGCGAAAGCCTCTGCTTTTTCCTCCCAGACCGCCGTAAGCAGGCGGGCATGTGTGTTTTCCTATGGATCACATCCGAGAGGCAAACTGGAGGCTTTTTTCATCGAAGTCAACACTTTTCATTTTCAGAGGAAGGAGGTGCGAAGATGGCTGTATTCCGTATCGAAAAGACCAGAGATTACACGGTCATGTCCAACTATCATCTGCGGGATATGTCGCTGTCGCTGAAAGCAAAGGGACTTTTATCCCTCATGCTGTCCCTGCCGGAGAATTGGGACTACACCATGAAGGGTCTTGCCCGTATCTGCAAGGACGGCATTGACAGCATCAGCGGCGGCATCCGGGAGCTGAAGGCGCACGGCTACCTGATCCGTGCGCGTGTCCGCGGCGCAAACGGGCAGCTCGGCTCTATCGAGTACACCATTTTGAAACAGCCTAAAGCGCCATCACCTACACAGGAAAAACCTATACGGGAAAATCCCGTACAGGTGAATCCAATGTTGGATGCTCCAATTCAGGAGAACCCCGCCCAATTAAATAAAGAAGAATCAAGTAACTATCCATCAAAGACAGATTTATCAAGTACGGAGATATCAAGTCCTATCCCATCCAGTCCCCCAACCCCCAAGGAGCGGACCGGACAGGATGGGATGCGAAAGCGGGAAAGCTATCGGGCATTGATTTTGGAGAATATCGAGTATGACGTTCTCTCGCAGAATGTGCAGTTGGATAAAGACAGGCTGGACGAACTGGTGGAGCTCATGGTGGATACCGTCTGCTCCAACCGGGAGATGATCCGTATCGCCGGGGACGACTACCCCGCCGAGGTGGTGAAGTCCCGGTTCTTGAAGATCGACAGCTCCCACATCGAGTATGTGCTGGAACGGATGCGGGAGAACACCACCTATGTCCGCAACATCAAGAAATATCTGCTGGCGGCGCTGTATAACGCCCCGGTCACGATGGACAGCTATTACACATCCCTTGTCAGCCATGACCTGTACGGCAGCGGAGATCGGAGGTGAACGCTTTGCAGGAAGAAATCACGCAGAAAACTGTCAGCGCCAATGATAAAATGAAAGAAAACGCCGAGGAAAAAATGTAGT
>CAJUAW010000066.1 GCA_910584605.1 uncultured Oscillospiraceae bacterium | reverse complement strand
AAAACTACAAAATTTCTTCGGCGTTTTCTTACAATTTCAAATTGGCGTTGACACTCCTGGGAAATGTGACGGGCAGACTTCTTTCAGTGTTGAAAAGCTGGACAACCTTGTGGAGCAGATCATCCGCATCCAGCTGTCGCAAATCCAAAAGGCCCCGCCCCAAACGCTGCTTGCGAAGCAGAGAAGCCGGGAAGTTGACCTTGCCAAAATGAAAGCGAGGCGCCTGCATGACGAGTACGAACAGAAGCAGAGGGCTTATCAGGATTTACGAGCCGAGACGCTGAAAGTTATCCAGGGCAACAGCCGTTTCAGCGCCGACCTGCTGAACAGCCTGATGGACGAAACCGCCGCCCAGCTGAAGGAGCTGGAAAGCCAGATGCAGGCGGCGGAATTGGAAGTACGGGAAACCGTGTCCAGCGCCGAGCAGGTACAGAAGGAATACACTCAGCTGATGAATTGGGCCGAGCTGTATGACAACTGTTCCCTTGAAGCAAAGAAAATGATTGTGGCTCAGTTTGTGAAAGCCGTCCGCGTCAAGCGGGGCTATGAGTTGGATATTGAGTTCAACGTATCCTTTGAGGAATTTCAGGCTCTTTATCTGGAGCCGGAGGAAAAGGGCCGTAAACGCAAAAGGGCCGGGGAAATCTTGGCCCTTGCGGAGTGCGCTGGATAGGTTCCCCGGCTGATTAGGGTGCTTTTAAGAAGTTCACCCGTCCCATTTTTGGTTGGTACGAATACCTGCAAACGTACTAACTAAAAAAATATTTGTTGCTATAACCGTACTGTTCGGCGTGTTGAGAGAGCATAAAGCGGAAATGATGAAGCGGGTGGAGCAATCCGGAGAGGAATGGAGCGAAAGCCGTTTGGTGTTCCCGAACACACGGGGGAACATGGTACATAATCGAAATTTGCAGCATTCGCTTTATAGAATCTTCGCCAAGGCTGGGATTGAGGGAGCGACCATGCACACGTTGCGTCACACTTACGCTACAAGATGTTTTGAGGCCGGGGTGGACATTAAAGCAATCAGTGAGCAGTTGGGACACGCAAATGTCAAGACCACTTATAATATTTACGTCCACCTTTTGGAGGATACGAAAGAGAAGGAGATTGACAAGCTGGAAGGTATCGACAGACTATTAGCATGAGAAAGAAGCCCTGGCAGTCTTGGGGGAGGGCTGCCGGGGTTTTGCCGCTTCAAGATATTTCACTTGAATTTTTAGCCGGTATGCGATATGATATTCATAAGCTGGAGGGTAGAGATGGACATTCATAAAATTCAAACGCTGTTTCAAAATCGTTCGTGCTTCGGGGAGAGATCATAGAGGACTACCCCAACGATTTCCCATACCCGAGTTGTTTGATTTTTGGATATACTACACAGGAAAAGGTTCTCCATATTGTAATAGGGGCGGACGAAACCACCGCCTATGTCATTACCGCCTACTATCCCAGTACGGATAAATTCGAAGCCGATTTGAGAACCAGAAAGGAGCGTTGATTTATGTGTATGTTTTGTAAATGCGACACAGTGAAAGAATCTGTTACAACGCATGTGGTAAATTACAGAAATTGTATTATTGTAATCAAAAACGTTCCTTGCGAGGAATGTGAGCAATGTGGGGAAAAGTTTTACACAGATGAAGTTACCGAGCGTTTGGAAGAGCTGGTATCTGCGGCCAAGCGGCTCATGCAGGAAATTTCCGTCATTGACTATCAAAAGGTTGCGTGAGAGTTACCGGGTTTTTGCCGCTTCGGGAGCTGAAATACAGGGCTTTGAGTATGGGAAAAGCCTAGAGGCCAGAGGGAAAAGAGGCTGTTTGGGCTGCCGGATTCTTACCGCTTCCAGGCTGGGACTGGCTGTGAAGTGATGGGACTAACCGGGAGAACAGGGAAGCGGAATCGTTGACAAATGGGACTATTTGTGATATGTTAGTACTGCCTAATAGCGTGGCCCCATAAAGGTCAAGGACATGATCCTGAAGGAAGCCATCGAGGAGAAGCGGGCGGAGACCGCCCAGGCCATCGAAGCCTTTGGCGGGAAGGCCCCGGCGAAGGCGTAACCAATACCAAAAGGTACAGCCCGGAATCCTCCGGGCTGTACCTTTCAGTGAGGAGCTGCCATGAGTTTAGTTCAAGCCGCCCTGTGCGGCCAATTTGCCATCGTCTGCGGCGAGCAGCAGCTGAATCTGTCCACCGGGGGCGTGCTGCACAATTTCCGGAAAATCTTCAAGGTGAATCCCCATGTGATCCTCGGCCTGTCCGGGGCTATCGAGGACAATTACTACCTGTTTCAGGACTACATCAACGTGGATTTCACCATGAAGGAGGGCTGTTCGGACAGCCTGGAGGAGGTCTTCGACCGGGTGACCGCCCGGTATCATGAGATGGAGGCCGAGGGAGAGTGCGACGTGTTCAGCCTGATCTGCGGCTGGAACGGGACCGGTTTTGAGGCGAAGACCTTCTACCTCAACGCCCTCTATCCGGGGAACAACGGGATCACGGACGTGCGCCCCGCCCACGCCATGGACGGCAAGCTGATCTCCTGCGGCGACAACCGGCACTATGAGAATTTTTTCCGCAGCGTGAGCCGCTACGGCTTTGAGGTCTACAGCATACAGCGCGCCTTCCGGGATGTGCTGGCCCAGGGGGTCCTGTTTGACAGCTTTATCGACAAAAATGCCCAGTTTGAGGTGATCCGGAGGCCGGAGTAGCGGCGCTCCTCTGCGCCTGGGGCGTTTGGAGCGGCTCTGTGGCCGGCCCGGCCATCTTTGGACAAAAAAGTACCGTCTGATTCCTCAGACGGTACTTTTTTATGGATTATCCCTCTTTGCACAACAGGACATCGTGATAGAACTTATCCAGCTTCTTCTGAGTGGGGAAGACGGCCATGTACATCTGGTTGCCCATGGCCCCGGACAGCACATCGGGGATGCGCTCCACCATCTTCATCTGTCCGCCGTATTTCTCCATGATGGCCGCGTGGTCATAGACGAAGGGCTTGCCGTCCCGGCGGCCGGCAAAGGCGCAGAAGCAGTGCTCACCGGGCTCCAGAGTGGAGCGGTCGAAGGCGATCATGTCCGCCCAGATTTTGTATACGTTGGTGGAGTTGGCAAAGTTCATCATGTCCGGGCTGAACCCGCCGCAGGGGCGCATGTTGACCTCCAGGGCCACGATGTCCCCCTGTTTGCCCATCCCCTCCTGGTCCTGGGTCAGGCGGAAGAACTCGAAGTGGACGAACCTGCTCTTCACCCCGAAGCTCTTCACCGTGGCCCGTCCAGCCTTCCGGGTGTCGGCGGGGAGGTTTTTGACGATGTAATAGATGGAGTTATCCTCCTGGTTGACGATGTCCATGATGGACATGGGGGTGACGTTGCCCGTCTCGAAGATGGGCTCCCCCTTGGAGTCGATGATGGCGTCGTAGGAGTTGACCTCCGCATGGATAAACTCCTCCATGATGTAGGAGACCTCTGGAGCTTTGGCGCTCAGGAACTGGTCCAGGTCCTGGGCGCTGGACAGCTTGTGGGTGTCGCAGGCCCCCACCCCGTTGTCCGGCTTGACCACCACCGGCCAGCCCACCTCCTTGATGAAGTCCAGACAGCCCTTTCTGCTGTCCACCAGGTGGAAGCGGGCGGTGGGGATGCCTGCGGCCTGGTAGTACTCCTTCATGTTGGACTTATATTTGATGCGGGGGATGTCGCTGGTCTGGAAGCCGCTGGTGATGTGGAAGTCGGTGCGCAGGGCGGCGTCCCGTTCCAGCCAATATTCGTTGTTGCTCTCCAGCCAGTCGATGCGGCCGTACTTGTGGATGAAGAAGGCCACCCCCCGGTACACCGCGTCGTATTGCTCCAGGGAGTCCACCTTGTAATACTCGTTCAGGCTGTCCTTCAGCTGGGGGGACAGCTGGTCGTAGGGCTGGTCGCCGATGCCCAGCACGTTCATCCCGTTGTTTTTCAGCTCCCGGCAGAACTGCCAGTAGTTGGTGGGGAAGTTGGGGGAAATAAAGATCACATTGCTCATGGTTTTCTCACACTTTCTCTCTCGGTTTGATTCAGTCCGATTGGCCCGGCTCGCCGCCCAGCAGCCAGGGGAAGAAGTACACCGCCTGCTTGTACCACCAGGGCCAGTCGTGGGCGCAGTCGTGGCCCCAGAAGTCCACCCAGGTGTGGATGCCCTTCCGGTAAAAGATGTCCGCCAGCTGACGGGTGGAGTCGGGCAGCTCCCAGGCCCCCTGGCCCACACAGATGGCCGCCCGCTGGCGGTTGAAGAGGCCGATGTAGGGGTGGTCCGGGGGCAGGTTGGCCATGTAGTGGACGGGGGAGTTCTGATAGACCACCTCGTCCATGTAGCCGTGGAAGCCGTAGCTGGCGGTGTAGATGCCGCTGAGGGCCAGCATGCCGTTGAAGAGATCGGGCCGGCGCAGGTAGAGGTTGGCGGCGTGGGTGGCCCCCAGGCTGCAGCCGAAGGAGATGATGCCCTCCTGCCCGGTCCGGTTCAGAATGTAGGGGGCCATCTCCTTGGTGAGGTAGTCCATCCACTGCTCGTGGCGGCGGGCCCGCCAGTAGGGGTCGCCGTTCTTGTCAGACCAGGTCTCCTTGTCCAGAGTGTCCACCGAGAAGACAATGATTTGTCCGGACTCGATCCAGGGGGCCAGGGTCCCGGCCATGTGGAAGTCACCGAAGTCGTAGAAGCGGCCGTCCTGGCAGGGGATGTACAGCACCGGCCGGCCGGAGCGGCCATAGACCATGCACTCCATATCCCGCCCCAGGGCGGGGCTGTAGTCAACAAGGTATTGGGTTTCCATAGACAGTCCTCCTAACGATTCAGCTCATACATCAGCGTCTCAATGAAAAAGGGAATCTGCTTTTCCCAGCTGGCCTCGCAGTGCTCGCCGCCGGGGACGATGCGGCAGGTGAGCCGCACCCCCCGCTCCAGCAGCAGGGCGGCCACCCGGGCGAACTGCCCCCGCATCAGCTCGTGAGCGCCCATCTCCCGGGAGCCGTAGTCCATGTACAGCACCGTGTCGGGCTGGGTCTCCGCCCCCCGGACCAGCCGGGCCAGACGGTCGGGGGCCACCCACAGAGAGGGGGACAGGGCCGCCGCCCGGGAGAAGACGTGGTTATACTCCAGCAGGGCGTACAGGCTCATCAGCCCGCCCATGGAGCTGCCCGCGATGAAGGTGTGCCGCCGGCCGGGCAGGGTGCGGAAGCGCCGGTCGATGGAGGGCTTGAAGGTGTGTACGAACCAGTCCATGGTGAGCTTGCCCCGGCCCTGCACGTGGCCCAGGTCGGGCTCGTAGAAGGTGTAGGGGGAGTATTCCGACAGCCGCCCGTTGTCCGGGTGATGGTTGCACTCCACCGCCGCCACGATCAGCGGCGTCTGGCAGGCGTCCAGGTACTCCCCCAGTCCCCAGCTCTTGCCGTAGGTGGCGTCCGAGTCGAAGAAGACGTTGTGGCCGTCAAACATGTACAGCACGGGGTAGTGGCAGTCAGGCTCCCAGTCGTAGGACCTTGGCAGATAGAGGTAAACGCCCCGAGGCTCGTCCCCTGTCAGCTCGGGGATCGTCACATTCCATTTCTGAATCATGATGCATCCCTCCCAGTTTCTTCTCTGACAGTTTATCACAGTAAAGCGAGGATTTCAATTCGTCTCCGGGCTTTTTTCTGTATTTTTGGATTCCAGCCTGGAAACCGGATCGGATTTGTGAAATATCACGAGGAATCCGGCGGAACCATATGGTATAATGGACCGGAAAAAGGAGGGAGCGCCATGGTGAGACCGGCCCGTCCAGCGGATCTGGACGCCGCCGCCGCGATCTGGCTGGAGGGCAATCTGTCGGCCCACGACTTCATCCCGCCCCAATACTGGCAGGGCAATGTTGAGCTGGTGAAGGGCCTGCTGGCCCAGGCGGAGCTGTACGTCTATGAGGACGAGGGGGAGGTGCTGGGCTTTTTGGGTCTGGAGGACGGCTATATCGCGGGCATCTTCGTCCGGAGCGAGGCGCGGTCCAGAGGGACCGGCAGGCAGCTGCTGGAGGCCGCGAAGGGTCTGTACAGCCGCCTGACTCTGCGCGTCTATCAAAAAAACCGCCGGGCGGCGGACTTTTACCGTCGGGAGGGCTTTTCCGTCCGGGAAGAATCGGTGGACGAGGGGACCGGCGAGGCGGAATATTGGATGGAGTGGGAAGCATAACAACACCTTGGTCCGGGGAAGGAACCTGATTCACATGATACCAGCCTTCGACATAGTTCGAAAGGCTGATATTTTTTTGCCCAAGAGGGGGCATAACCCCCGGCTTGTCCTCATAGGATGGGACAAAGGCTGGTGAAGGATATGGAAGGAATGGCTGGGGCGGCGAGCTACGTCCAGGCGGTGCAGGCCCTGCCCCTGCGGCTGCGGGAGGAGGCGCTGTCCCTGTCGGAGGGGGCCCGGGCCCGGGCGGAGGAGCTCCGCCTCCGGGCGGGCTGGCCCATGACGGCGCTGATAGACGGGGCGGAGCGCCCCCTGGGAGGGCCTCCGGTGGAGCCGGGGGAGCTGGAGCGGCTGGTGGAGATCGCCAGCGGGGCATCGCTCCACACGGTGCTGGACCAGGTCCGCCGGGGCTACCTGACCATGGAGGGGGGCCACCGCATCGGACTGTGCGGGACGGCTGCCCTCCAGGAGGGGGAAATCCGCAGCCTGCGGGCAATTTCCTCCGCCAACCTGCGGATCGCCCGGCAGGTGCGGGGGGCCGCCGCCCCGGTATTGGACGGGCTGTGTCCCGGCGGGCGGCTGGCGGATACCCTGATCCTCGCGCCCCCCGGCCTGGGCAAGACCACCCTCCTCCGGGACCTGATCCGCTCGGTCTCCGAGGGGGAGGGCTGCGTCCCCCTCCGGGTGGCCCTGGCCGACGAGCGGGGGGAGGTGGCGGCGCTGTACCGGGGCCTGCCCCAGCTGGAGGTGGGCCGGCGCACCGACGTGACGGAGGGTTGTCCCAAGGCCCAGGGGCTGATGCTCCTGCTGCGGGCCATGAACCCCCAGGTGCTGGCGGTGGACGAGATCACCGCCCCGGAGGACGGGCGGGCGCTGTCCGAGGCGGCGGGCTGCGGGGTCACCCTGCTGGCCACCGCCCACGGGGAGGACCGGGCCGACCTGGAGCGCCGCCCCCTGTACCGTCCGCTGCTGGAGGCGGGACTGTTCCGCTTTCTGGTCCGCATCCACCGGGCGGGGGAGGGGCGAGCTTATACTGTGGAGGAGCTGAGGTAGATGATCCGTCTGATGGGAGCCGTTCTGGTGGCGGCTGGGGGCGCGTATCTGGGCTTTCAGGCGGCGGCGGCGCTGCGCCGGAGGGTGCGGGCGCTGCGCCAGCTGGAGGCGGGCCTGGCCCTGCTGGAGCGGGAGCTGGAGCTGAACGCCCCGCCCCTGTTCCAGCTGCTGGAGCGGGGGGCCGCCCGGAGCGAGGGCCCGGCGAAGGCGCTGTTTGAGGGGTGCCTCCAGGGGCTGGACCGCCTGGACCGGGAGGAATTCTCCTGCCTGTGGCGGCGGCTGGCGGAGGAGCAGGCCGGACTGCCGCCGGAGGGACGGGCCATTCTGAGCGCCCTGGGGGACACCCTGGGGCGGTATGAGGCCCCCCGCCAGCGGGAGGCCCTGTCCGCCGCCCGCCGCCGCCTGGAGGAGCTGGCCGTCCGGCTGGAGGCGGACAGCCGCCGCCAGGGGAGGGTCTATCAGGCCCTGGGCCTGTCCGGCGGGGCGTTTCTCGTTATTTTGCTGCTGTAATATGATACCATCACGAAAGAGGGCTTTTACATATGGAGGTTGATCTCATTTTCAAAATTGCGGCCATCGGCATCCTGGTGGCGGTGCTGAACCAGGTGCTCAGCCGGGCGGGCCGGGACGAGCAGGCTATGATGACCACCCTGGCGGGGCTGGTGGTGGTGCTGATGATGGTGGTCCAGGAGATTGCCAGCCTGTTCGACCTGGTCAAGGACCTGTTTGGGCTGTGATGGAGGCCATGGCCAAGCTGGCCGCCGTGGGGGTGACGGCGGTGGTGCTCAGCGCGGTGCTGCGGAAAAACACCCCGGAGCTGGCCCTGTTGCTGGTGCTGGCGGCGGGGCTGTGGATGCTGGCTCTGGCCGCTCAGGGCCTGGGGGCGGCGGTGGCCCTGATGGAGGAGCTGGCCCAGCTGGCCGGACTGTCGGAGGCCCTGCTGGAGCCGGTGTTCAAAACGGTGGCCCTGTCCATCCTCACCAGGCTGACGGTGGAGATCTGCCGTTCGGCGGGGGAGGGAGGGGCGGCCGCCTTTGTGGAGACGGCGGGGACCGTTCTGGCTCTGCTGGCGGCTCTGCCCCTGGTGCGGGCTGTGGCCCAGCTGATGGGGGAGCTGCTGACATGAGACGTGTGCTGATTTTCTGTGCGCTGGCTGCGGCGTGCCTCCTCCCGGCCTGGGGGGCGGAGCTGGACGTCCCCGGCCTGGACCAGGTGTGGGAGACGGCGGAGGGCCAGGGGGTGTCTCGGGACGTCTCCCTGGACCAGGGGCTGGCCCAGCTGGCCGGACAGGCTCTGGACCAGCTGAGGCCCCTCCTCCGGGCCAGCCTGACCACCGCCATGAAGCTGGCGGCAGTGGTGCTGCTGTGCGCCCTGGCGGAGAGCGTCCAGGCGGGGGAGGGGGAGGGCCTCCCGGCGGTGACTATGGCCGGAGCTTTGGCCATCACCGCCCTGACCATGACGGACATGGCCGCGATGATCGGCCTGGGCCGGGACACTCTGGGCAGAATGGAGGAGTTCTCCAGTCTTCTGCTGCCGGTGATGGCGGTACTGACGGCGGCCACCGGGTCGGTGAGCGCCGCCGCCGCCCGGCAGGGGGCCACGGTGCTCTTCTCCCAGCTGCTGCTCACCGTCATGGACCGGCTGCTGGTCCCCCTGGTCTACTCCTTCGTGGCGGTGAGCTGCGCCCACGCCGCCGTGGGCAATCCGGGGCTGAAAAAGGTGGCCGATCTGCTGAAGGGGACCATCACCTTTGTCCTGACCGCCCTGCTGCTGGCCTTTGTGGGCTACCTGACGGCCAGCGGGGCCATCGCGGGCAGTGTGGACGCCGCCGCCGTGAAGGCGGCCAAGCTGGCCATCTCCCGGGCCATCCCGGTGGTGGGGAGCATTCTGGCCGACGCCTCCGAGTCGGTGCTGGCGGGAGCGGGGGTGCTGCGGGGGACGGTGGGGCTGGCGGGACTGCTGGTGGTGCTGGCCCTGTGCCTCACCCCCTTCCTGCGGCTGGCCCTCCAGTACCTGGTGTACAAGCTGGCCGCCGCCCTGTGCGCGGTGGTGGCCCAGCCCAAGCTGTCCGGCCTCATCGACGCCATCGGCACCGCCTTCGGCCTGGTGCTGGGCATGACCGGGGCGGGAGCCCTGATGCTGCTGGTGAGCCTGGTGTCCGCTGTGGCGGCGGTGACCATATGATGGGGGCGGTGCGGAGCTGGCTGCTGGCGGTGATCGCGGCCTCCCTGCTGTGCGCGGTGGCCGGAGCCCTCATGCCCCCCGGCGGGGTGAAGCGGGTGGGGCGGCTGGTGTGCGGACTGGTGCTGCTGGGGGCGGTGCTCTCCCCGGCAGCCACCCTGGACGCGGCGGAGGGCCAGCGCTGGCTGGAGGGCTGGCTGGACTCCATCCAGCACCGGGAGGAGGAGCTGGAGGGGACGGTAAACCAGCAGATGAAAAGCATCATAGAACGGGAGTGCGCCGCATATATTGTGGACAAGGCGGCGGAGCTTGGCCTGACCTGCCGGGCCCGGGTGGAGTGCCAGCCGTCGGAGGACGGCCTGTACCTCCCTGTCCGGACGGAGGTGGCTGGCTCCATGACGGCGGAGGTCCAGGGCCGGCTGATCCGGACCATCGCGGAGGACCTGGGGGTCCCGCCGGAGGCGCAGATTTACATGGAGGAGGAGGAAATGCCGTGAAATGGAAGTGGCCCGAGGCGGCCCAACGGTGGAAGGAGGGGCTGCGGAGGTACTTATATGTGCTGCTGGTGGCGGCGGCGGGGGTGGCGCTGCTGCTCCTGCCCTCCGGCGGGCGGGACAGCCCTGGCGGGGAGCTGCCGGACCAGGAGGAGGGGGCCTCCTTCGACCTGGAGAGCTTTGAGACCAAGCTGGAGCGCACCCTGTCCCAGATCGAGGGGGCGGGGGAGACCCGGGTGGTTCTCACCCTGGACGGAGGCAGCCGTCAGGTGCTGGCCCGGAACCAGGAGCGGGAGGGGGACGGCGGCGGGACCAGCACGGTGGTCACCGTGGGCAAGGGGTCCGGCCAGCAGGAGGTGGTCCCCCTCCAGACGGTGGCCCCGGAGTTCCGGGGCGCGCTGATCGTCTGCCCCGGCGGAGGGGACGCCAGAGTGCGTCTCCGGCTCATCGAGGCGGTGTCCGCCCTCACCGGCCTGGGCGCCGACCGGATCTCGGTGTGCGCCGGAGGCTAGCAGGGCGTTTTTCCCAACAACCAACATAAAAGGAGGAGTCAACATGAGAACGAAGAAGGACGGCTGGTCCCAGCTGTGGAAGCGGAACGCGGTGGTGGCGGCCATTGCCCTGTTTGTGTGCGCGGCGGTGTACCTGAACTGGAACTACGACAAGGAGGCGGACACCGGCGCGGGCAAGACGCTGGGGCAGTCCGCCATGGTGGGGGGCCAGACCCAGGACCCGCTGGTGAGCGGCGACCGCTCCGCCGCCGGTACCGGGGAGGAGGACGCCCAGGACGCCGGGACCGCCGGAGCGGAGGTCCCCTCCGCCGGGGAGACGGAGGGAAGCGCCTACTTCGCCACCGCCCGGCTCAACCGGCAGCAGGCCAGGGACAGCGCCCTCTCCCTGCTCCAGGACGCCGCTGCCCGGGAGGACGCGGACGCCGCCGTGAAGGACCAGCTCAACGATAACATCCAGACCATGGCAGACTACACCGTCACCGAGGCCCAGATCGAGAACCTGGTGGTGGCCAAGGGCTTTGCCGACTGCGTGGCCTTCATCGGGGAGGACTCCCTCTCCCTGGCGGTGGCCGCGCCGGAGGGCGGCCTCACCGAGGCGGACACCGCCAAGATCGTGGACATCGTGCACCAGACCAGCGGCTTCACCGCCGGTCAGATCCATATCATTGAGGTGGAGTAAAGTTTTTTGCCTCTGCGGTTGTCAAACGGGGAAAAGTGTGGTAAAATAACGGTATCCGTTTGAAAACTGGAAACAGGAGTGGTATCACAATGGGCGAAAGCAAGGATTATGTCTCCCGCTCTGATGAGCTGGGCAACATTCACATCTCTGAGGAGGTGCTGGCGGCCATCTCTGCCGCCGCTGCCCTGGAGGTGGAGGGGGTCAGCAGTCTGACCAACCCAGGCAGAAAGAACGCCGCCAAGGGGGTCCACATTAAGCTGGAGGAGGCTCAGGTGGTGGTCACCATGTCCGTCCTCATGGCCTATGGCCACACCATCCCCGAGATGGGCAGGGCCGTGCAGGAGGCGGTGAAAACCGCCATCGAGTCCATGACCGGTTTGGAGGTCGCCGCCGTCAACGTCAGCGTCAGCGGCATCGTTTTCCCCCAGCCAGAGCAGTAAAAAAACAGCGCCGGGAACAATTCCCGGCGCTGTTTTTTTACCATCTTTGGAGCTGCCGCAGCAGGATTCCTGCAATGTCCTCGCAGGAGCCCTGGATCTGGACCGCGCCAATGTTGTAGGCCACCATGGGCATGCCGTACACCACGCTGGATTCCTTGTCCTGGCCGATGGTGTAGGCCCCGGCCTGACGCATCTTCAAAAGGCCGTCGGCCCCGTCCCGGCCCATGCCGGTCATGATGATGCCGGCCATTTTACACTTGACCTGCTCGGCCATGGAGAAGAACAACGCGTCCACCGAGGGCCGGTGGCCGCTGACCTTCTCGCCGGGCATGCAGCTTACGGTGTATTTTGTCCCGCTGCGGACCACGCGCATCTGAAAGTCCGCCGGAGCCAGCAGGGCCAGTCCCCGGCGCAGCTCATCGCCGGTCTTGGCCTCCCGCACCTCCATGTGGCACAGGCGGTTGAGCCGGTCGGCGTACATCTGGGTGAAGCCCACCGGCATGTGCTGCACGATGAGCATGGGGGGGATGTCGGCGGGCAGACGCTTCATGACCTCCAGGGTGGCCTCGGTGCCGCCGGTGGAGGCCCCCAGGGCGATGATGGCAGCGTCCATTGAGGGTCGGCTGCCCAGGAGCGGAGGCGCGGGGAGAGCGGGCTTGTTGCCGGTTTGGGGCAGGCGGACTCCGCCGCCCAGGGCGGCTCCCGGCCGACCGGCCGCTGTCAGCGCGGGGGCGCCGGGCCGGGGGCGCACCTGGGCTCCGGCGGCGGCGATGACCTTGCTGGTGAGCGAGTGGATGAACGCCTCGTTCTGGCCCGGCTCCGGCTTGCGGACAAAGTCCACCGCTCCGGCGGACAGGGCGTCGAACACCCGCAGGTCCAGGGAGGACACCAGAATCACCGGCAGGGGGACGGCGGGGAGCAGCTGCTTTAAAAGGTCGATGCCGCTCATGCCGGGCATCTCCACGTCCAGCGTCATCACGTCGGGCTTGAGCTGGTCCACCTTGACCCGGGCGTCCTTGGCGTTGAAGGCGGTGCCCACCACCTCCACACGGGGGGAGGCGTTCAGCCCGTTGGAAATCATGGTGCGGGCCAGGACGGAGTCGTCCACCACCAGAACGCGGATCTTTTTGTTGGATGGCCACATGACAATCACTCCTTCAAATCAGGCCCGGCCCGGTCCGGAGGACCGGGGGGCGCATCATTTTTTCTGGAAGGTGGACGGAGCTACCGTCGCGTAGGGAGCGTCCTTGCTCAGGTTCTCCGAGTGGCTGATCATCAGGTAGCCGCCGGGGTTGGTGGCGTCGTAGAAGCGGCGCACCAGGGCGTCCTTGGTGGGCTGATCGAAGTAGATCATCACGTTGCGGCAGAAGATCACGTCGAACTTGGTGCGGAACCGGATGGGGTCCATCAGGTTGAAGGTCTGGAAGATCACGTTGTTGCGGATCACGGGGGCAACGGCGTAGCGGCTGCCCTCCAGATGCTTGAAGTATTTCTTCCGCCAGGTCTCGGGCACGGTGCTGGGCACCTCGTAGATGCCCTGCTTGGCCTTGGCCAGGGCTTTTTGGGAGATGTCGGTGGCCAGGATGCGGGTGTCCCACTGGCCGGCCTGCATGCCCAGAAAATCCTTGATGTACATGGATACGTTGTAGGGCTCCTCGCCGCTGGAGCAGCCTGCGCTCCAGATGGCGATGGACTTTTTGTTCTGGTATTTGCGCACCAGCTCGGGCATAATCACCTTGGTGAAGAAGTCGAAGTGCTCCGGCTCCCGCATGAAGAAGGTGTAGTTGGTGGTCAGGCGGTTGAGCACCTGCTCGATCTTTTGGGGGTCCTTCTCCTTCAGCAGCTGGGTGACGAACTGGGAAAAGCTGGTGTACCCCTGCTCGGTCAGCATGGAGGACAGCCGGCTGGTGACCAGCTGACGCTTCTCCTGCAGGGTGATGCCGAATTCGGATTGAATAAAATTTGTCAGTCTGCGGAAATCTTCATCCGAGATGGGCTGTATCATCTGAGAGCTCCCTCCCTTAACAATGTATGTGCCAGCGTCAGTCGTGGAGCAGCTGCGCACAGTCCAGCTCCAGCATGGTGTTGCCGTCGGGCAGGGTACACATGCCGGAGACCATGACCTGGCTCCCGCCGCTGTTGGTGGGGACGGGAAGGATATCCTCCTTGGGGACGTCCACCATCTGCTCCACCATGTCCACCACGATGCCTACCATGTTGCCGTCCACTTCCACCACGATGCTGCAGAAGTTGTCCTGGGGCATTTTGCCCAGGCGCAGGCGGATGTCCACGATGGGGATGATCTGGCCCCGCAGGTTGATCACGCCCTTGACATAGCCGGGCACCTGGGGCAGATAGGTGATGGAGTAGCCGGTGATGATATCCTTGACCAGCTCGGCCTTGATGCCGTACATCAGGCCGTCGGAGGAGAAGATCAGGTATTTATCGGTGGCAATCTCCGGGATCTGATCGTTATACTCGTCGATCTGGGCCTCGGTGGCGAACATCATTTCTTCAACTCGTGCCATAAGTTCATTCTCCCTTCCTGTACTGCCGCCGTTAATAGGTGCTGTGAGCGGCCGCGTAGACGTTCATCACGTCCAAAATGATGCTGATGCTGCCGTCGCCCAGGATGCTGCACCCGCTGATGCCGTAGTTCTTCACGCCGAAGTTGTTGATGTAGTTGGGCATGGGCTTGACCACGATCTGCTGCTCGCCCATCAGCTCGTCGACAAACAGGCAGTAGGAGTGCTCGCCGGCCTCCACCCACATGAGGATGCCGTCCTCGATGTTGTCGCAGCCCTGCTCCATGCAGAACAGCTCCTTGGCCCGGATGATGGGGTAGAAGTTGTCCCGGATTTTTACCATCTCGCCCTGGGCGGGGTCGTGGATCACGTCCTGGGCGGTGACCTTCAGGGAGGACTGGATGGTGTTGATGGGGATGGTGAAGATGGAGCTGCCCACCGCCACCTCCATGCCGTCCATGATGGCCATGGTCAGGGGGATTTTCAGAGTGGTGGTCATGCCCTGGCCCCACTCGCTGGAGATGGTGACGGTGCCGCCTACATCGGCCACGTTCTTCTTCACCACGTCCATGCCAACGCCTCTGCCCGAATACTCGGTGACCTCGGTGTTGGTGGAGAAGCCGGGCATCATCAGGAAGTTGAGGATCTCCTTCTGGCTGTAGTCGTGGTCGGGGGCGGCCAGGCCCTGGCGGATGGCCTTGTTCAGCACGGCCTGGGTGTCCACGCCCTGGCCGTCGTCCTTAATCTCGATAATGACCTCGCTGCCGGTATGCCGGGCGGAGAGGACCACCTCGCCCACCGGGTCCTTGCCCACGGCCACCCGGTCGGACTCCTTCTCCTCCAGGCCGTGGTCCATGGAGTTGCGGACGATGTGCATGATGGGGTCGCTG
>CAJUAW010000065.1:2481-15556 GCA_910584605.1 uncultured Oscillospiraceae bacterium | reverse complement strand
TTAGCTTGTGTGACTGGAGTTCAGACGTGTGCTCTTCCGATCTAGGGCTGGTTTTTCAGGCCCCGCATCAGGTCGTGGCGCATGGCGGTTTCGCTCCATGGGGTGTTGTAGGCCGGGTAATTGTCCCAGCTGACAATATCCATCTCCTTGGCCCATTTGAAGTAGTCCAGGCCCTTGTAGGTACCCATCAGGTTGGTGGTGATGGGGGTGTCCGGGTCGTGCTCCCGGATGGCGTCCCGCTCCATTTTGTAGTTTTCCAGCAGACTGTCGGAGAGGAAGCGGTCATAGTCAAGGGAGATGCCCGCAAAGGCGGTCTTGCGGGTCCAGCCAAAGCCCATGCCGTCCGCAAGGCTGTTGGGGGCTACAATCTCGTCCCAGTCGTAGAAGGTGTGACCCCAGAACTCTGTGTTCCAGGCCGCGTTAAGGGCCTCAAGGGAGCCGTATTTCTTCCGCAGCCAGACCCGAAAGGCCTTTTCGCAGTTTTCGCAGTAGCAGCCGGTGTTGTACTCGTTGTTGATGTGCCAGCAGGTGACATGGGGGTTTTTGCCGTAGCGTTTGGCCAGCTCAGAGGCCAGCTGCCGGGCGTATCTCCGCCACACGGGGCTGTTGGGGCAGTGGTTGTGCCGCTGGCCGAATTTGTGGCGGCGGCCCTCAAAGTCCACCCGGGTCACCTCGGGATACTTCTTTGCCAGCCAGGCGGGCATGGCGGCGGTAGAGGTGGCCAGGACAATGTCAAGGTTTTCTTTGCCGAGCATGTCGATGACGTCGTCCAGCTCGGAGAAATCATAGGTTTCTTCGTTGGGCTGCAGCTTGGCCCAGGAGAACACATTGACTGTGGCGGAGTTAATGCCGGCCTTTTTGAACAGCCGCATGTCCTCGTTCCAGACCTCACGGGGCCATTGGTTGGGGTTGTAGTCGCCGCCGTAAAGGATGCGGGTAAAGGGGGTTTTCATGATAAAATATCCTTTCAGAATAAAAATATTTTAAGCGCGTACAGCCGCCATAGGCGGTTGAAATTCAAAAATTGTCATTACAAAATTGTATTTTTTCATTACATTGCTTTACATAAATTAAGAATCCGGGTATAATAAGAGAAAGTCCAATGACCAGGGAGGTATGGATTATGGCCAGTGTAAACGTAAATTTTCGCATGGACGAGCAGCTGAAGAAAAACGTGGAGGACATCTGCGGCCGCATGGGAATGAACCTGACTACCGCGCTCACCATTTTCTGCCGCAAGCTGGAGCAGGAGCGCAGAATACCCTTTGAGGTGACGGCGGAGCCGGACCCATTTTACAGCGAGGCCAACATGGCCTTTTTGCGGGAGAGCATTGCCCAGCTGGACGGGGGGAAGGTGGTGGTGAAAACCATGGAGGAATTGGAGCGGATGGAGCATGAGTAAGGTACAGTTTTCAGAAAAGGCCTGGGAGGATTACATGTATTGGCAGTCTCAGGACCGCAGGACCTTAAAAAAGCTGAACGCTCTGATTAAGGACATCCAGCGGGGCCCCTTTACCGGCGCGGGGAAGCCGGAGCCCCTGAAGGGAGAGCTTGCCGGCTTTTGGAGCCGCCGCATGGATGAGAAAAACCGGGTGGTCTACCGGCAGGAGGGCGATGTGGTTTCCATTGTCTCCTGCAGGGGGCACTACGAGTAGGGCGTTTGCTTTTCGTGTGCTCCATGAGCCGGGGCCTGCCCGCGTCTAACAGAGTATGGCAAAGCGCCGCCCAAAGGGCAGACTTCTGACCCCTGGGGCGGCGCTTGACCGCTATTCGCGAAGCGCTTTTATCAAGCGCTTTTATTTATTACAGGTTGCCGTCTATAAAGTCCTGATACCACTGCAGCCAATCGGGATACTGCAGGTCGTCCAGACGCTTCACATAGGCGTCCCAATCAGCGTCAGAGAAGCCCTCCATGATGGCCTGGGAACGGAACTGCTTGATGTAGGATTTCAGGTCGGTCTCAATGAAGGAACGCTCGTCAATGGCCTCGGGGGACACATAGGACTGAGGCAGCTGCCCGCTCTTGGGCACATAATCCTTGTCGACGGTGGCTACCATCTGATCGCGCAGAGCGGCCGCGGGGGAGATCTCGCCGTCGTTCTTGGGAGTCTCGGCCTTGGTCAGCAGCGGATGGTTGTTGACGGTGCCATAGGTATACTTCATGTGCTCAAAGGTGAACTCGGGAGTGGTGTTCTCGGGCACCACGAAGTAGTAGCCGCCCTCGGGATACTCATCCCACAGCGTGCCCTTCTCGCCCATGGCCACGGTCATCTTGCTCTCAGCGTCCCGGGCCAGGTAGTCCCACAGACGCAGAGCAGCCTCGGGATGCTCGCACTGGGTGGTGATAACCCAACCGTTCTTGTTGATGGTGGAACGGTCGATTTCGCCGTTGGCAACAGGCTGTACGCCCTCTTTAGCGGCGATGGTGGGCAGCACAACCCAATCCTTCTCCTGCTCGCTGGAGAGGTACTCCAGAGCGGTCCAGCTGTAGTAGGTGCCGACCTGGTTGTTCTTGATCTTGTTGGAGAACACTTCGGTGTTCTGAGAGAAGCCCTCAGCGTCGATGAGGCCTTCGGAATACAGCTTGTGGAAGAACTCCAGATACTCCCGGTACTCGGGGGTGTTCACGGTGCCGGAAACCTTGCCGTCGCGGATGTGGAAGTTGGAGTTGGTGTCGCCGTAGCCGTTGCCAATGCCCCACATGCCGATATCGTTGGTGATGGAGGCGCACCACATGTCCTCAGAGAAGCAGTAGGGGATCTCGTCGGCCTGGCCGTTGCCGTTGGGGTCCTGCTCCTTAAAGGCCTTCAGCACCTCGTAGTACTCGTCCAGGGTGGTGGGAACGTCCTTCTTGACCGCGTCCAGCCACTTCTTGTTGATGATCTGGATGCCGTCGCCGGTGTTCTCATAAAGGGATTCGTACCGGCTCAGCATGCCGTACACATGGCCGCTGGGAGTGGTGGCAATGGTTTTCCAGTCTGTACCCAGCTCGCTGTAGGTCTTCATGCTGTTGGGGGCGAAGGTGTCCAGCATATCCTCCAGGGGGACCAGCTGGGTCTCGTTCTGCAGGATCTGGGCGTCGGACAGCAGGGCCCAGAACACGTCGGGCATGTCGCCGCCTGCCAGCATCAGCGGAACCTTCTCAGCGGCGGTGCCGGCTGCCAGCTCCACGAACTCCAGGGTCAGGCCGGTCTCCTCGGTGATGTTCTTAAAGGAGGCCTTCTCGTTGTAGCTCTGGGTGGTGTCCAGCATGTGGCGCTCTTTGGCAATGCGGAGGGTCACAGGCTCGGTCACGATGGGCAGGGTGTTGCCGGGGTTGGTGCCGTTGACCGCCTCGGCGGAGGGCTCGCCCTCCTCGCTGCTCTCGTCGCCGGCGGGCTCGCTGGCGTCGCTGCCGGCCTCAGAGGAGCCGGTGCTTTCGGTCTTCGACTCAGGCGTGGAAGCAGTGGAAGAGCCGCTGTCCCCGCCGCAGGCTGCAAATACCGTGGCTACCATAGCCAGGCACAGCAGCAGGGCTAGAATTCTTTTCATGGTTTTCCTCCTTGATGAAGAAAGTTTTGGTTTTCGTCTTTTCAGACGTGGTTTATAGATAACCCAATAACGGGTTTATCCCTTGATGGAGCCGATCATGACGCCCTGGACAAAATACTTCTGGATGAAGGGGTAGACGCAGATGATCGGCACGGTGGAGATCACGATGGCCGAATACTTGATGACGCTGCTCATCTGGGCCAGCCGCTGGGCCGCCATGGGGTCGGTGCCTGTGTCGGCGGTGTTCATGTTGGCCACCAGAAGAATCTCCCGAAGTACGTTCTGCAGGGGCAGCTTGGAATAGTCGCTCAGGAAGATCATGGGATAGAAGTAGGAATTCCAGTAGCCGACCGCGATATACAGGGCAATAACCGCCACAATGGCCTTGGAAAGGGGAAACACCATCTGGAACATGAAACGGGTGTTTCCGCAGCCGTCAATAGAGGCGGCCTCATACAGGTCCTTGGGCAGGGTAGAGGCGCAGTAGGAACGGACCAGAATAATGTTGTACACAGAGATACAGGTGATGATGATCATCAGGAAACGGGTGTTTTGCAGGTGCAGGTTGTTGATGACGATGTAGAAGGGGATCATGCCGCCCTGAAAGTACATGGTGAACACAAAGGCCTTCATGATGAACCCGGCGCCGGGCAGGTCGTCCCGGGAGAGGGCGTAGCCCGCCAGCACGGTGAAGAAGGTGCCCACCACGGTGCCGCCCACCGTGTAGATGATGGTGTTCAGATAGCCCATCCAGATCTTGGAGTCCTGCAGCGTGCGTTCATAGCCCAGAGTGGTGAAGCCCCGGGGATACAGCAGGATGGTACCATTGTTGACGAACTTGGCGTCGGAGAAGGAGGCCATCAACACAAACCACAGGGGATAGATGATGACAACCAGCAGGGCAAGCAGAAGAATGAAGGTGATGGTATAAAAGGCCCTGTCGAACGCAGGCTCTTTGATCGCGTTAGGATTTTTCGCCATAGTATGTTCCCCCTCTTACCACAGGCCGGAGCCGAAGATCTTGTTGGAGATCTTGTTTGCGGCCACCAGAATGGTGAAGTTGATCAGGTTGTTCATCAGGCCGATGGCCGTGGAGAAGCTGAACTGATTGTTCACCAGGCCGATCTTGTACACATAAGTAGAGATAATTTCCGACACATCCGCAATCAGGTCGTTTTGCATCAGGTAGACCTTTTCGTAGCCCACGTTCATCACATTGCCCAGGCTCATGATCAGCAGAATGATCATGGTAGGCAGAATGGTGGGGATGTCGATATGCCAGATGCGCTGCAGAATGTTGGCCCCGTCGATCACCGCCGACTCGTGCAGCTCAGGGCTGACGCCGGAAAGGGCCGCGATGTAGATAATGGAGCTGTAGCCCATACTCTGCCAGATGCCCGACCACACATACATGTGGGGGAACAGGCTGGAAATGCCCATAAAGTAAATAGGCTCGCCCCCGAAGGACTGGATAATGGTGTTGACAAAGCCGCTGCTGGGGGAGAAGAACAGGGACATCATAGCCACCAGCACCACGGTGGAGATAAAGTAGGGCATGTAGGTGACGGTCTGGGCGAATTTCTTGAACTTCAGGTTTTTTACATAGTTCAGGATAATGGCCAGGACAATGGGGAAGGGGAAGCCGGCCACCAGGCTGTAAATGCTGATGGTCAGGGTATTGCGGATGATCTCCCAGCAGCGGGGGGTAGAGAAGAACTTCTCAAACCACTTGATGCCCACCCAGGCGCTGCCCCAGATGCCGTCGCCGGGCCGGTAGTTCTTAAAGGCGATCTGCAGGCCGTAAAGGGGCGTGTACATAAACAGAACGATGAAGACAATGGCCGGGATCAGGAAGATGTAAAGCTGATAATTCTGCTTCACCAGCTTCCAGGTGGAACGGCGCTTTTTTTGCTTGTCGGTGAGCTCCGCCGCGGGCGGGGAGGCCTTTTGGTTGACGGCCATGGGCAGTTTCCCTCCTTACATCCGCCGCCCGGGGTCTGGCCGGAACGCCTGCGGGGCCTACCGGCGGTCCAGGGGAAGATGTGAATAATCTATGTCGAAATTGATTATAACACATGAACAGCATTTTGTCAAACATAACAAAAAAAAAAAAAATATTTATGCTATCTGTTCGAGTTGACTAACCATGTTTCAATTCCGCACTTTTTCCCAGAAAAGAAATTTCATTTTTTTCTTCGCGAGGCGCGCTGGCACGCCAGCGCTGGGTAGGAGGTGGCAGATAGGGGTGGGGTCGCGGTTTGTGGGTGGGTGCTGGAGGCGGGGATTTTGGGGTGGGATTTGGAGCTGGATGGCCTTGTTTTAAGGTGAATTTTGCTTGCCACACTAAAAACAGTGAAAACATGAAAAATTTTTACATTATAGAAGAAGGTACTTTATTGAGTTGAGTTAAAAAAGTCAAACTTTGTATCACCTGATTCCACAGACTTTTCAACGGTTTTTTCAACATAAATTTAAAATCACTGTTTTTTCTGTGGAAAATAGAAAATCGTCTATATTTTTTATTTTATTATATTATAATAATTTTATATATTTGGATTTTACTTAGAAAATTATGGAAATTTTAAAATTTAATATTTGTAAACTTTTTTAATTTGTATATCGTTCGGCAGCCAAGTTTTTAACAATTTTTTCAACATTTTGGGTTTTTGGAACGGTTTTTTTGAGCGGACCTTGTCCCCCTTGATTGATAGACTTGATTATATACTTGATTACCCCCTTGATTACGGGGTCCGAAAATCCCAGTGTTTATGCGGCTTCCCAGGTTTAAAGGTCATAGACTTTTTCTCTAAAGGTCATAGACTTTTTCTCTAAAGGTCATAGACTTTTTCTCTAAAGGTCATAGACTTTTTCCAGAAAGGTCATAATTGCGGTTGACAAGACACTGTCCTTTTGCTATTCTAGCGAAAAAGGAGGCGAAGCCATGCCCAGAAGGAGCGAATTCGCAAAGGATTTGACATACAGCCCCGCAGCCCAGGACATGGACAATCTCCTGGTCCAGAAATCCAATCCCCTGCAGACCCTTTCCCAGACCAATCTCACCCTGCCCGAGTTCAAGATCCTGGACGCCTATCTGTCCCGCATTGACAGCCGGAAGCCGGAGGCCCGCCTGGTCCAGTTCGAGCGCGGGGCCCTGGAGCAGCTGCTGGACGTGGAGAAGATCCCCCTTCCCGAGCTGGAAAAGCGGCTGAGGAATCTTTTCCAGGTGGTCCGGGTAATGGACGGGAGCAAAGCAAAGGGCTACTGTCTGATCGGCCTGTTTGAAAAGGCGGACTTTGACATGGACGAGAGCGGGCGCTGGCAGGTGAGCCTCTGCTGTACGCCCGCGGCTATGGAGTACATCTTCAACATCGAGAACCTGGGCTATCTCCGCTACCGGCTGCGCAATGTGGTCAGCCTGACCTCCCGTTACTCCTACTTCCTGTACCTGTACCTGGAAAACAACCGGTTTCGCCGTTCCTGGACAGTCCCCTTGGAGGAGCTGAAGGAGGTGCTTGCCTGCACGGCGAAGACCTACAGCGAATACAAGCGCTTTAACGACCTGGTGCTGAAGAAGTGCGAAAAGGAGCTCAACAGCAAAACGGACCTGAGATACAGCTATGCTCCGGTCCGGCGGGGGCGGCGGGTCAGCGCCATTCGGTTCACCCTGCAGACGGTCCGGGACCGGGTGCCGGACCAGCTGACGATTGAGGAGCTGCCGGTCCCCCCGAGGGAGCCGCAGGGCGGCTACAGCACCGATGAGCTGGCTTTTCTGGCCGAGGCCTGTGACAACGAATTCACGGAGGAGGAGATGCAGGTGATTCTTGACCTGCTCCTTCAGGCCGTCCCCTACGATGGCCAGCAGGGCAGAGAGCGCTATCGGTATCTCCGCCAGAAATACAATCTCCTGCAGCTGTACGCCAGCCAGAAACCCATCGCCAACCGCTTCCACTACCTGAAATCCATCCTCCCAGCGTGACGCTGGACCCAGTTCGCGGGGCGCTGAGTTGACGAAGTCAACTCATAGGCACAGCCAGCGCTGGGTGGGATTTGGCCGCAGGGCTTGTGGCCGCGGTTTGTTGCGGCTGCTGGCCGATAGGGCGTGTTCCCATAAGCTGAGCACACCCTAGGTTTTTTTGGGGGGGAGTTTGATGGCATTCGGAGGTGGGGGGAGGGTCATTTAGCTGACGTTTTGGCGGATTATCTTTTTTCCTCCGCACCTTGTAAATTCCTACCGCTTATGTTATAATTTTTCTGCACTGCTCTAGTAAAAATTTTCTTGAGGAGGAAAAGAATTCATGTCCATGAAAAAACGTCTGCTTGCCCTGCTGCTGGCTCTGTACCTGGCAGTAGCCATGCTGCCGGGCGCCGCTCTGGCTGCGGGCACACCCTTTCACGACGTCAAGCCCGGCCAGTGGTACTCTGACGCCGTCAGCTATGTGTACAACAACGGCCTAATGTCCGGCACCGGGGCCACCTCGTTCGGCCTCAACACCCCCACCAACCGGGGGATGATCACCACCATTCTCTACAGCCTGGCGGACAAGCCCGCTGTCTCCGGCAGCGTCAACTTTTCCGACGTCAGCCCCAACGCCTACTACGCCAAAGCCGTGCAGTGGGCCTCTCAGGAGGGCGTGATCAAGGGGCTTGGCAACAACCGCTTTGGCCCCAACAACCCGGTCAGCCGCGAGCAGCTGGCAGTCATGCTCTACAGCTTTGCCAACTACATGGGCGCGGACACCAGCAAGACCCTGGACCTTCGCCACTTCTCCGACTACAGCCGCATCGACAGCTGGGCCATAAAACCCATGCAGTGGGCATACTGCATGGGCCTGCTTACCGGTAAGCAGGGCAACCGGATCGACCCCAGAGGCAACGCCACCCGGTCCGAGGTGGCCGTCATCCTCTACTCCTTCTGCGAGAAGGTGCTGGGCTCCGGCGAAGAGACCATCTACAGCGTGACCTTTGACCACAACTACCCCGGCGGCCCCTCTCCGGTCCAGCAGGTCAAGGCCGGCCAGACCGTGGCCGCGCCTGCCGACCCCACCCGCCAGGGCTACGTCTTCGTGGGCTGGTTCACTGCAAAAGAGGGCGGCAATCCCTTCAGCTTTGACACCGCCGTCAACGCGAACACCACCGTCTACGCCCACTGGACCCCGGAGCAGGGCGGAGAAATCCCTCCCACCGGCAATGTCACCGTGCGCTTTGACTACAACTTTGAGGGCGCGCCCACAGGGCAGTCCGTTTTGGTTCCCGTGGGCAACAAGGTAGAGTCCGTCGCCCCGCCCACCCGCGAGGGCTACACCTTCACCGGCTGGTACACCCAGCCCAGCGGCGGCAGCCTCTACAGCTTCGACACCGCCGTTACCGTTGACCTGACCCTCTACGCCCAGTGGACCGCTGCCCAGACCTTCCAGGTAGCGTTTAATCTCAACTATGAGGGCTGCGGCCCCCTGCCGGCCATGAACGTGCCCCAGGGCGAAGTCTGCCCGCAGCTGGGCTTTGACCCGACCCGGGAAAACCACCTCTTCTTGGGCTGGTATACCGCCCCTGACGATGCAGGCGTTCTCTACAACTTCGACCTGCCTGTTACCACCAACATGACGCTCTATGCGCACTGGAAATATAACGGCCCCAATTATGCCAAGCCTTACCAGACAACCTCCCGCATTTACCAGTACGACGGCTCTGACCCCCTGAAGCACTTCGAGATGATGGGCATTCCCTACACGCAGGGCCTGGTGTTCGAATACGGCTGGGGCGACGAGACCGAGGCCAGCTTCAACCTGTACGGCCAGTATGAAGTCATGACCTTCGACGTGGGCCATGTAGACAACGGAGGCCGCTCCACCGAGACCCTGTACTTCTACTTCGACGGCGGCTCTACCCCTGCCTTTACGCTGGAGCTCAAGGGCAATATGAGCACGGAGCATGTGGTGCTGAACGTGAAGAACCATGTCAACCTGCGCATTGTCCGCAAGGGCGCCGGCGGCTACAAATACGGCATGGGCAACATGCTTCTGCTCACTGCTGACGAGGCCCAGGGCCAGGATATCGTAACGCCGGCCATTGCCGACATGAAGCCCGTCAATCAGACAAACCTTGCTTCTGGCCGGGTGATGCCCTACCAGAATTCCTCCCGTACTTACCTGTACGACGGCTCCGACCCCCTGAACAACTTCCGGATGATGGGCATTGAGTACGACCAGGGCGTCCGCTTTGAGTATGGCTGGGGCGATGAGACCGATGTGGCCTTTAACCTGGGAGGCGGCTTTGACATGCTCACCTTCAAGGTCGGCCATGTGGACAATGGAGGCCGCGCCGAAGAAAATCTCTATGTCTGGGCTGACGACGAGCTGGTAGACACCATCAGCCTCATCGGCGTTATGGGCACCAGCACCTACTCCCTCAATGTCCATGGTGTAAACAAGCTTCAGCTGATCCGGCAGGGCAGCGGCGGTTACCACTACGCTATTGCGGACATTACCGCGTACACTGCCGAGGATGTACAGAACAACGGCCTCACGGTGCCGGCCCTGTCTGCCTACGACGAAGTTCATCAGACCAATCTGGCTGAGGGCCTGGTGCTTCCCTACCAGAACTCCTCCCGCACTTACCTGTATGACGGCTCCGACCCGATCAACAATTTCTTCCTCATGAACGGAGAAAAGTTCACACAGGGCGTGCGCTTTGAGTACGGCTGGGGCGATGACACTAACGTCAACTTCAACCTGGGTCACGGCTTTACCACCATGACCTTCACTGTGGGCCACATCGACAATGGAGGCAAAGCGGACGAGACCCTGTACATCTACAAGGACAGCACTCTGTCTGAGGCAGACACCATCCACCTGACCGGCAGCATGGTCAATACGCCTATTACCATCGACGTGACCGGCGTAAACAACCTGCGCATTGACCGCAAGGGCAGCGGTGGTTACGCCTACGGCATTGCCAACATCACCGTAAGCAACTAACCCCCCCCTGCCAAACGCGCGGCAGCCCCGCGCTTGCAGCAAAAGGCCTCCGGCAAATGCCGGGGGCCTTTTCGTTTTCACCTGCAATGCCCATAAATGGCCACCAGAGCCCCGGCAAGGCCCCTCTGCGCCTCTGTCAATGAAATTATACTCCCGCACCCCACACCCGCCTTAAACGGCCTCTCAGAGCATTCTACGCGTATCCTACAGCAGCACACACAAGCTCCTGCCGTAAAAAGCAGCACCGCGAGGCTTCTCCGCCCCGCGCCCGCCATAAGAAGCCCTCCAACGCTTGCCACCGCCTCTTGCTTTTCCTTTTCGCCCTGCAATGCCCATAAACAGCCCCCAGAGCCCCGACAAGACCCCTCTACGCCTCTGGCAATGAAATGATACTCCCGCACCTCATACCCGCCTTAAACGGCCTCTCAGGGCATTTTACGCACATCCTGCACAGACACCCGAATTTCAGACCAGGCAACCCACCACGCGAAACTTAAGGTGAAATAATTTCACCAACCCTTACAGCAATCTTCTCCGCCCTCCCCACAAAACTTGTGTATACACAATGTGTATGTGTATTGTGTATACACACCTATATATTGTGTGAAAATTTACAAAAATTTCTATATTTTTTATTCACCACAATTAAAGAACTAGATTATGTGTTTTGTTCTACTTCTAGCTCTAACTCCGCTTCCACCACGCCAAGCGCCCCCATTGCAGCAGGTTCCGGGGCAGCTGCTCCACCACCCGGCAGTTTCTGGCTCTGAGGTCCAAAGTTTTCACCTACTCGCATAGAACCCCCATGGTCTGAGTCTACCACCCAAGGACACATGTAATAAATCCCACTTTTAGTATTGATAATTTAGCAGGTAATAATTATTTATGTTATTTTTTGCATTTCTTAAATAATATATATAACATTTAAAATAAAATGTGTATTTTTTAAGATGCTTGGCATTCATGAACCTCGCAACCTGAGAGTTCGCTCCGTCACCACCCCAAAGCCAGGAATACATCCAGAGAAAAAAGCTGAAATTTTCGTCATAAAAAGCTTGACACTCTAGGGGGCCGGCAGTAAAATGGTGTATACACAATACACAATACACAATACACAATACACAATACACAATACACAACCCGACTGCTGAAAACAGTCATATTTTACATAACATGAGGTGGTCTTGTGAAAGTCGTCGCGATCGTAAATCAAAAGGGCGGCGTGGGTAAATCGACAACAGCGGCGGCGCTGGCCGGTGGGCTCTTTCTGAAGGGCCTCCGGGTGCTGTCCATAGACCTAGACGCCCAGGGCAATCTCTCCCACACGATGCGGGCAGGCCCCGGAAAAGGGAAAAGCGTTCTGAGCGTGCTTTTGCAGGAGGCCACCATTCAGGAAGCGGTTCAGAGCACGCCCTGGGGCGGACTGCTCCCCGCTTCAAGGTCCCTTTCCGGGGTGGACGCCATTCTGGTGGACACGGGCAAGGAGTACCGGCTGAGAGAGGCGTTGGAGCTGGTACAGGGCGAGTATGATTATGTGATCATCGATAGCCCTCCGGCCCTGGGCATTGCCACTGTCAACGCCCTCACCGCCGCCCACACGGCCATTATTCCCGCTCAGGCGGACATCTACAGCCTGCAGGGAATTGAACAGCTGGCCGGGACCATCCGCACGGTAAAGCGGTACTGCAACCCAGGACTGTCTATAGACGGCATTTTGCTAACCCGCTACAGCCCCCGCTCCATTCTGAGCCGGGAGGTGCAGGGGCTGATGGAGCAGCTGGCCGGGAAGCTGGACACCCGGCTGTATCAGACTGCCATACGGGAGGCCATTGCGGTGAAGGAGGCCCAGATCAGCCGGCAGAGCCTGTTGGAGTATGCCCCCCACGCTAAGGTGACAGAGGACTACCGCGCCCTGTTGCAGGAGGCATTTCCGGAGGTCTGACCGAGGTTGATTTTATTATTTTTAATTTCTATTTAGAAAATAACCTGCATTGTTTTCGAGGCAACCGCTATTGTTGAAATGCAGGATTTGATCAGTGATCATTCAAAAATTGTGTATTACACATACAGATACACAATACACATACACAACACAAAATAAGAGATACACAATTTTCTAAAAACACAGGATAAGGGGAATGATTATGGCAAAGAAGAAGACCTTTGTAGAGAGCGCACGGCTGCAGAATGACCCGGCTCTGTCCTTTATCTCTCAAGAAAGCATGGTGCGGATAGAGGAGACAGACGACGATGCCATTACCGTGGAGATCGGCACAATGCCGGGAACAGAGGAGGCGTTCTCTCCGGAACGGAGGGAGGTAAAGAGCCGCCGGGTACAGCTGGTGATGCAGCCCAGCCTCTACCGCCGGGTAAGGGATGCCAGCAGCATGGCAGGGCTCTCGCTGAATGCGTACTGCCACCGGGCGCTGGAAGAAGCGGTAAAGAACAGCGGGTTTTAGGGCGCTTTTATGGGCCTTTCTGGCCGGTTTCCGGCAAATTCTGAGTCAAAAAGCTTCTGAAATGCGCAGAAAATGTAAACTCTGTAAAGCTGGTTTCTCTACGAATTGGCG
>CAJUAW010000065.1:0-2381 GCA_910584605.1 uncultured Oscillospiraceae bacterium | reverse complement strand
GCCAGTTTTGGGCAAATTCTGGGCCAAAAACTCCTGAAATGCGCAGAAAATGTAAGCTCTTTAAAGCTGGTTTTTCTACGAATTGGCGGGACGGAAGCGGCTCAGAATATCAACGGCTAGGCTAGCTTATGAAAACACGCCTCAGGGTGCGGTTTTATCGACGTTTTGGGGCGATTTCTGGCCAGTTTTGGGCAAATTCTGGGCCAAAAACTCCTGAAATGCGCAGAAAATGTAAGCTCTTTAAAGCTGGTTTTTCTACGAATTGGCGGGACGGAAGCGGCTTGAAAATACCCCGATTAGTTTATTAAAACATGTCCATGGAGCGTTTTTGGGGTCGTTTAGGGGCAATTTCAGGCCGGTTTTTGGGGGATTTTGGGCCGGTTTTGGCCCAAATTTCGCAGAAAAAGGCCCAAAAAATTCCATTTGGGGGCCGGTTTTTGCGCTGCCTCTATCCCAAATCAGACTTTCGCAGCCCCCGCCGCCGGGCCTCCCGGGTCACGGTAGAGCGGCTGATGCCGGTCAGCTCCGCCACCTGAGTAAAGGAGTGGCTGCGCAGCAGCTCCATCGCGTGGTCCAGCTGGGCCCGGGTGTATTTCGGCCTGCGCCCCTCCCGGTAGTTGGGGTCAGCGGCCCGCCGCAGGGCCCGCCCGTTTTGGGTGCGGCTGATGATCATATCCCGCTCAAACTCCGCAAAGCTGAGCATGATGTGCAAAATCAGCCTTCCCAGCTCCGTGTCCTCTATGACGCCCATATTCAGCACCCGCACCCGGACCCCTGAGCGGACCCAGCCCACCACCCGCTCATAGGCCTCGGTCTCTGTGCGGGCGAACCGGTCCATTTTGGTGACGGCAATGGTGTCGCCCGGCCTCACCTCCCGGCAGAGCCGGTCAAGCTCCGGCCGGTCCATGCTGCCGCCGGTAGACACGTCCTCATACAGCGCTTCGCAGCCCTCGGCCCGCAGCGCGGCCCGCTGGTCCTCCAAAGAGGTGCCGGCGGCCTGCTTTTTTGTGCTTACTCTCACATATCCTCGGATCATGCTTTTTCCGCCTCCTGTTTTGACTACAAATTATGACTACGCCCAGTCCCCCGGAAAACGGTGGGGAAGGGGCGTAGTCATTTGTTTCGACTTATGACTATGCTTTACCTGCTTTTGCGCGGGCGCGGCGTTTTGCAGAGCTGGGAATCCGGCCCTTTATGCTTGGCTACGTTCTGGCATTCCCTGTGTTATAACGCGCTGCGTTTGACCAGAATGGCGTCAAAGGACTTCAGGTCTCCGGCCTTTTCGCCGGTGAGCATGTCGGTCTCTCCTGCAAAGCTCTCCGGCAGAGGCTGGGGCTTGCCGGTCAGGTTCAGGATAAACCAGAACTCGGTCCCGTCCTTTACCCGGCGGGTGACCTCCAGCTGGGTTCTGTCCGGGATCAGGGGGTGGATTTCCCCCTGGCCGGTGAGGCTGTCCAGAATTTTGTCCAGGCCCTGGGCCTCGGGCTGGGTGCCCACATAGTACACCGTGCCCTTGCCATAGGCGTTCTTGGTCACGGCCGGGGCGCCGGCATAGAAGTCTTCGCCGTAGACCGCCAGGGCCTGGGCTCCCTCCAGGTGGAGAATATCGCACAGCAGGCCGCATTTGCTCTGGCTGCCATCCATGAATTTCAGGGTGTTGGACTGCTCCGGGGCCAGAGCGTCGATCTCCTCGGCCCAGACGCCGCAGAGCTTGCGCAGGGGGCCGGGGTAGCCGCCCAGGTGCACATTGTCGCTCTGGTCCACAATGCCGCTCATAAAGCCGGTGATCAGGGTGCCTCCGGCCTCTACAAAGGCTGTCAGGGCCTCTGCAACCCCTTCCTTGACCATATACAGCACCGGGGCCACAATGGCCTTGTAGCGGCTGAAATCGCCGTCCATGGGGACCATGTCCACCGGAATGTGGCGATCGTAGAAATAACGGTAATACTGGTGGATCTGGTTGCAGTATTTCAGGTCTACACTGGGGCCGCTGGTGTACTCCAAGGCCCAATAGTTGTCCCAGTCGAACAGAATGCCCACCTGGGCCGGGTTGTCCGCCCCCAGAAGCTGGCTGCCCAAAGCCGCCAGCTCCGCCCCCAGCTGAGAGCACTCCTGGAACACCCGGGTCTCTTCGCTGCCGGAGTGGCTGATCACGGCCCCGTGGAACTTCTCACAGGCGCCTTTGGACCGGCGCAGCTGGAAGAACTGGATGGTGTCCGCCCCGTGGGCAATGGTCTGGTAGGACTGGGCCCGCATCTGGCCGGGGCGTTTCAGGGAGTTGTAGGCCTGCCAGTTCTGTTGGCTGGGGGTCTGCTCCATGAGCATGAAGGGCTGGTTTTTCAGGCCCCGCATCAGGTCGTGGCGCATGGCGGTTTCGCTCC
>CAJUAW010000064.1 GCA_910584605.1 uncultured Oscillospiraceae bacterium | reverse complement strand
GTTTCGATGTAAAAAAGTTTGGACGGTAGATATCTGGTAGACGTCCGGAAATGCAAACCGCCCCGAACCTCCTGCGGCGCAGGAGGTTCGGGGCGGTTTTGGTAGGCGTTTGGTAGACTTGGGCAAGCAAAAATATGCGAATAGATGTGGACCAGTCCGGCGCATTGTGTTATAATAAATGAACTAAAAAAGAGGAATGATCACCATTTTCAACTTATCTCTCACATTTTTGACCGCTCTGGTTGGAGGCGCATTGCTGTTCAAGCTCAAAGTCCCAGGGGGGATGATGGTGGGCGCGATCGTGTCGGTGATGATCCTAAACATCACCAGCGGCGCTGCCTATATGCCCTCTCTGGCCAAGGCGGCGGCACAATGTCTGGCTGGCGCGTTCATTGCCTGCGGGATCGGCCGCAATGATTTGAAAAATATCTCCAAGCTGAGAGGTCCTCTGCTGGTGCTTTTGCTCTCTCTGCTGCTTGTCAATCTGGTCCTGGGCTTTCTGATCTGGCTGTGCAGTCCGCTGGACATGCTGACCGCTATGCTGTGCGCGGTGCCAGGCGGAATGAGCGACACGCCGATCATCGCGGCGGACCTGGGCGCTGACGCGGGCAAGGTGGCCATTCTGCAGTTTGTCCGCATGTCAGCCGGGATCGGGATATTCCCCTCGCTGATTCTGCTCCTCTCAAGGGACGAGGCCGGCTCCTCTGCGGAGGTCGCTCAAAGCACCCAAGAGAACGGCGGCAGGGAATCCCGCCGCGTGCCAGCATTTCTCATGACCCTTGCCGCGGCTTTTTGCTTCGGCGGCTTGGGAAAGCTGTCCGGCATCCCGGCGGGCACGCTGGTGTTTGCCATGTTCGGCGTGATCGCCCTTAAGCTTTTAACCGGCTGTGCCTATCTGCCCATATACGCCAAGCGGCTGGCTCAGGTGCTGTCTGGCGCTTACATTGGCTGCGGGATCAGCGGGACGGATCTGCTGGAATTGAATCACCTGATCCTCCCCGCAATTTTGATCCTGGCAGGGTATTTTTTGAACAGCATTCTGACCGGCCGCCTGCTGCGAAGACTGTTTGGCTTTCCGCTCCGTGCCGCAATGCTGATCGCCACCCCGGCAGGAGCCAGCGATATGGCGCTGATTTCCTCCGATCTGGGGGTGGAGAGCAGAGAGGTCATTGAGCTGCAAATCATCCGTATGGTGCTGGTGATCTCGATTTTTCCGCAGATCATTGCGGCGGTCTCCGGATGCTTCCGGTGACCGTCTTGGAGGGAGGACATCATGTACACTGAACGAAAAATCCGTCTGGAGGATGCGCTCCCACTGCTGGAGCGGTGCGGCCTTACCCGGTCCAACCAGGCTCCTCAGTATACGGTGGGGATCTACGAGGAGGACGGGGAAGAGCTGCTGGCCACTGGCTCACTGGTGGGCAGCATGCTGCAGATGCTGGCGGTAGATCCGGACCGGCAGGGGGAGGATCTTCTGGCCAAGCTGGTCACCCATCTTCTCCGGGAGGCGTTCCAACAAGGAATCTGTCAGGTCTACCTGTTTACCAGATATGAAAAGCAAGCCTTTTTTCAGGGGCTGGGCTTCGCGTTGGTGGCGGACGTCCCTGGCAAGGCCGCCCTGCTGGAGTGGGGTCAGGAGGGAATCCAGACCTACTGCCGCCGCCTGCGCGCTCAGGTCCCCCCTGCTGAGGGCTCCGCTGGGGCACTGGTGATGAACTGCAACCCCTTTACGCTGGGACACCGGTACCTGATCGAGCAGGCCGCCAACCTCTGTGACCGGGTGGTGGTTCTGGCGGTGGAGGAGGACCTGTCCCTGTTTCCCTTTGAAGTCCGGCTCTCGCTGCTTCGGCAGGGGACGGCGGACCTGCCGAAGGTCACCGTGATCCCGGGTGGACGGTATGTAATCTCTTCCCTCACCTTTCCCTCCTACTTTACGAAGGCTCAAGAGCTGGCGGAAGTCCAGGCGTCTCTCGACGCGGAGGTTTTCCGCCGGCATCTGGTCCCCGCACTGGGCATCCAGTACCGCTTTTTGGGGACGGAACCTCTGTCTCCCGTCACACAGCTCTACAACCAGGTCGTGACCCGCACCTTGGAGCCAGCGGGGGTCTCCGTCCGCCTGATCCCGCGGCTGGAAGTGGAGGGCGAACCGGTCAGCGCCTCCCGAGTGCGGGCGCTGCTGGGCGAGGGGCGTATGGAAGCCATCCGTCCGCTGGTTCCCCACTGCACCTGGCAGTACCTGAACAGCCCGGACTGCAGCGGTATCCGCCGGCGTCTCCGAGAGGGGGCGGAACTGTGAGCGAATTTGACCGGCAGCTTGCCCAGATCCTGGAGGCCAGGGAGGAACGCTGGGGCAAGCGGCAGTTTTATGCGGCACGCTTTCCTGCGCTGCTGTCTATGACGGCCTGCATCCCCATGCCACTGCGGGCGGACCAGGCGGTGGAGCTCTGGTTCACCCGCGCCGCATCCAGGACGCTGGAATTTTTGACGGAGAGGGGGCAAATCCTGGAGCTTCTGGAGCAGGATACTAGTCCTGACGGCCCCTGGCTGATTGCCGGAGCCCTCCAGTCCCCTCGGGAGCTGAAGGAGCTCTGCGTACTGGCGGAGGAGTCCTTTCCCGACGGGCGGCTTCTGGATCTGGATGTCACCGCCCAGGGAGGCGGTGCAGTCAGCCGCCGGGACCTGGGGCTTCCCCCGCGGCGCTGCCTGCTCTGCGGCCGCCCGGCGGCGGAGTGCGCCTCCAGAGCGGCTCACCTCCGGGAAGAGGTCCTGGCCAAGGCCCAGAGCATCCTGGACAACGTACAATAAAACCTCCGCTCCTGTCACAAGACAGGGAGCGGAGGTTTTTTCTTGCATCAGCCGTTGTTCAGCATGTCCAGCACCCAGGCGGGGGCCAGTTCAGGGCGTTCCGTTCCGGCCTGGACGGCGGCGCGGTAGGCGGAGATGGTCTCCTCCCGTTTCTCCTCATAAGCCTTCTTCTCTTCCGCCTTGGACAGCACTTCCTCGATCCGGTCCCGGGGGACCACGGTGACGCCGTCGTAATCGCCCACCACCAGGTCGCCCGGCGAGACGGTGATCCCGCCGCAGCGGACAGGCAGATTGATCTCGCCGGGGTCCTGTTTGCCGGGACCTCTCTGCATAAAGCCACGGGCAAACACGGGCATGCCCAGTTCAATGCAGCCCGCCCGGTCCCGGACATATCCGTCGCAGATCATCCCCTCATATCCGATGGCGCTGGCAGCGCCCATAATGAGGTCGCCAAAATATGCCTTGTCCGGACAGCCCTTGCCATCAATGACCATGACGTAGCCGGGCTTTCCGCTGTAAGTGGCCACATGAATGGGGAAGTTGTCGCCGTCCCTGGTGTCCACCGTCATAGCGGTGCCTACCACCCGCATATGCAGATCAACAGGCAGAATGCCGGCATCCATACAGCCATCATTCGGGATACCAAGGCCCTTCATTCCGTCCGCCAGCTGGGCGGCATTGAGCTGCCTGGCCCGCTGGATGACTTTGTCCGGCAGGAGCTCCGGCATTGGATGGATTGCCATATCATCAGTCCTCCGTTTCTGGTTTGGTCTGGAGCAGCGCCGCGTTCACCAGGTCCCGGCGGCGCAGGGGCAGCCCCTGGTCAAATCGCTGGATGTTCTCAAAGCAGCGGGCGATCATGTTGACATCGTTGTCCGCCGTGTTTCCCCCAATATGGGGCGTTACCACCACATTCTCCATCTGGTAGAAGGGGCAGTCCTCTCCCGGCGGCTCAGCGCAGAAGGCGTCCAGCCCGGCCCCCATCAGCTTTCCGTGCTCCAGAGCCTGGACCAGGGCCTGCTCGTCAACGATCTCCCCCCGGGCCGTGTTGATCAAGACGGCTCCGTCCTTCATTTTGGCGAACTCCTGGGCGCCCAGCATCCCCCGGGTCTGCTCCGTCAGGGGCACATGGAGGCTGAGGATGTCGGAGGTGGCCAGGAGCTCATCCAGCGCCACATAGCGGATGTTCAGCTCCCTGGCCTGCTGCTCCGGAATGGGGTACATATCGTAATACTGAACCTGTGCGCCAAACCCCTGGACAATGCGGGCCACCCTGCGCCCGATGTTGCCCAGGCCAAGCAGCCCCACCGTCTTCCCCTGCAGGAGGAAGGACCGGTTGGAGAACTCGTTTTTGGCCCAGATGTTCTGCTTCAGCTTGGCGTTGGCCGCAAGGAGGTGGCGGCAGACCGCCAGCATATGCAGCACCGCCAGCTCCGCTACCGGCTGGGCGTTGATCCCGGCGCAGATGGCCACAGGGATGTCCCGCCGGCTGATGCCGGGGATATCCAGCGTGTCATACCCTGCGCCCCATTTTTGAATGAAGCGCAGCCGGCCGGCCTCCGCCAAATCGCTGCCGTCCAGACGGACGGTGCGGATGATGATGCTGTCGGCCTCCTTCAGCTTGCCGTAGTCCTCGGGGCCGGGGACGTCGAACATTTCATAGCCCTCCGGGAGCATTTCGTACAGCAGCTTCCGGGTGGCGGGGTTGTATGGCCCTGTCAGGGCGATTTGTTTCATAGTCTTCCCTCCTGCAACGAGCCTTCCGTAACCGGGGGCCCGATTATGGTTCCAGCTGGCGAATTACGTCGATGATAGAGCCATCCCGGTATTCCACCAGCGCCACCACGCGGTCTGTGCAGCGGATGGGCTTCGGTACGCCAGTGATGGTCTCCGCCATCCGTTTCATGTCCTCGATGGTGTACTGCTTGACCGGGCAGCTTTTCAGCGACTCCTGCAGCATATTCCAGCTGCGGTGCCTGGGGTTCAGGGCCACCCCCATCTCAGTCACCACGGCGGCAACCGTTTCGCCGGGAGTACACAGGGTAAACACCTGATCCACGATGGAGGGGGTCCGTCCTCGGAACAGCGGCAGCGCCAGGATGGGCACCGCCGCTCCTGCCGCAGTGTCCGGCCCGCCGCCCAGTCCACCCAGCATCTCGCCGCTGGAGCCGGTGAGGATGTTGACGTTGAACTTGACGTCCACCTCCAGAGCCGCCAGCACCACAATGTCCAACCGGTTGACCATGGCGCCCTTGTTGTGGGGGTTGGCATAGCGGTCCACGCCGCATTCCACGATCCGGCTGTCAGTGAGCATGGCCTTGGCGGCCACCGCGTCGAAGGACTGCACCGCCTCAATATAGCCTACCCTGCCCTCTTTCAGCAGCTCCACAATGCCAGAGGTCACCCCTCCCAGCGCAAAGCCGGCCCGTATGTTCCGCTCTGCCATGTGCCGGCCGATGTAGTTGGTGCAGGCGATGGGGATGGCTCCGGCTCCGGTCTGGAAGGAGAAGCCGTCCCGAAACAGGCCGCAGTGGGCAATCACATCCGAGGTGTTTTTGGCAATCAGCAGGTCCCGGGGATTGCGGGTCAGCCGTGCCGCCCCCCGCCCGATCAGGGCGCTGTCACCAATCTCCGCCAGCTGCACCACCATGTCCACCTGCTCCTGGGGGATGACTGCCGGCGTACAGGGATAGGGGACGATGGTATCCGTGATGGCGATCACCGTTTTGCCGTACTGGGCGTCGATGTGGCTGTAGCCCAAGGCTCCGCAGGCGTTGTCACCCACAACGCCGTTGGCGTTGCCGTACTCGTCCGCGGCGGACACACCGATAAAGGCCACATCAATGGTCAGCTCCCCGGCCCGGATCGCCCGGGGCCGGGCGCCATGGGGCCGGAGGGTGACCGGTTGTTTCAGCGCGCCGGCAATCACCGCGTCCCCCAGCTCTCCCCGGATGCCGCTGGCCTCCACCCGGTCGATGACCCCTGTCTCCACAAAGTGGACGATGGAGGGATGTTTCAGATTGACCACCGCGCTGGGCGCAAACCGCAGGCCCCGGATTCCCAGCTCCTCGATTGCGGTGAGCACCTGGCCTACGATCTTGTCTCCCTCCCGGAAGTGGTGGTGGAAGGAGATGGTCATGCCGTCCTTCAGTCCGGCCTCTAAAATGGCGTCCCGCAGACTGGGCCGAATCTTGCTGCCGCCGTCAAACCCGGTCCTGCCGGTGGCAGGGTTGGTCCGGGCGAAGGGTCCCTCATAGGGGACCAGGGTGCGCCCGCCTGCCTGGTCCGGCAGAACGGTCCCATTGCTTGTCATGCCCATCAATCCTCACCCCCGTCCCATTTTCCCGTGGCCCTGGCCAGGGCCAGCGTGCGCTCGGCCCGCTCCACCACGGGCAGGTCAATCATCTTGCCGTCCAGGGCAATCACGCCGGAGTGATGCGCGTTGGCCTCTTGGATGGCCTCAAAAATCCGGACGGCCTTCCGAATCTCCTGGTCTGTGGGGGTAAAGATGCCATTGATCACATCCACCTGCCGGGGGTGGATGGCCAGCTTACCGTCATAGCCCAGGGTTTTGATGGCCATCGTGTCGGCAATCAGGCCCTCCTCGTCGTTGACATCGGCAAAGATGGTGTCCAGGGCCTGGATACCGGCGGCCCGTGCGGCCAGAGCGATGGCGCTTCGGGCATAGAACAGCTCGCTCCCCTCCCGGGTGCGGGTGGTTTTCATGCTGGCCGTAAAGTCCTCGCCGCCCAGCCCGATGGCCACCAGCCGGGGGGAACTGGCGGCGATGTCCCGGGCGTTGAGCACCCCCGCCGCCGTCTCGATAGACGCCATAATGCCCGTGCTCCCCTCCGGAATGCCGGCATCCCGCTCGATGCGGCTGATCGCGTCACATACGGCCTGAACATTGGCGGGCGACTCGCACTTGGGCACCCGGATCAGGTCGGGCTTCGCCCGGACGATGGCCTCCAGGTCCTGAAGACCGAAGGGTGTGTCCAGCCCGTTGATCCGGACCACCAGCTCTACATCGGTCAGCCGGGGCCGGTGCAGGGTATTGAACACCAGGAACCGGGCGCTGTCCTTCTCGGCAACCGATACGGAGTCCTCCAGGTCGTAGACCAGGAAATCCGCCCGGTAGAAGGGCGCCAGCGTCATGTTGGAGGGGTTGGAGGCACTGGCGTACAGGCCGGTGCGCCGCAGCCGGTCACGGTTCATCCCAGCCAGCCCCCCCTCTGTCCCAGTCAAACTGGTCCGCCTCGGCGGCCCGGTAGATGGCCGTCTGGACGCGGGAGAGGATCACATGGTCCAGCGCTCCCCGGTCCACAATGTGCAGGGATACGTCCTGGACGTCCATGATCCGGGCTGCCCGTCTGGCCGTTTCCAGGATGGAGTCTCCAAACTGGGTCTTCAGGACGCTCTCCAGATCCACCTGGACCCCGCCCTGAGGATTGGGCCGGGCAGTGACCATGGCGTCTCCAGACTCCAGGCCGCCTGCGCGGCCCTCCTTTTTCAAAATCATTCCGATCAACACTTCCTCTAACTCATTCAGCCTTTTTCTTCTTCAGATACTTTTTGGCCACGCTGTAGACCGCCACGCCTATGATGAACAGGAAGATCACCAGGCTCACCGGACGGGTCAGGAAGATCATATAGCTGCCCCGGGAGAGCATCAGGGACTGGCGGAAGTAGCTCTCCGTCAGCGGAGCCAATACCACGGAGAGGATCAGGGGGCCGGCGGGGTACTTCAGCTTTTTGACAAAGTAGCCGAACACACCAAACAGCAGGACCAGCCACACACCAAAGAAATTATAGTTCAGCGCGTAGGCGCCCACACAGCAGAACACCAGCACCAGTGGGGAGAGATTCTTGGATATGAACCGGATCAGGTTGACAAAGAGAGGGATCATCAGCACATTGGAGAACAGCAGGAAGAGATTGGCCATGCACAGCGCCGCAATCATCTGCCAGACAATGTCGCCGGATTTGACCATCAGTAGCGGGCCGGGGGTCATGCCGAACATGATCAGCACCCCCAGGAAGATGGCCGTGCCGCCAGATCCAGGGATGCCCAGTGCCAGCAGAGGGACCAGCGCACCGGGGACGGAGGCGTTGTTGGCAGCCTCCGGAGAGGCCAGCCCCTCCTCAGCGCCCTTGCCGAAGCGCTCGGGAGTCTTGGAGATCTTCTTCTCAGTGGCATAGGCCAGGAAGGTGGCGATGGTGCCGCCGGCGCCGGGCAGGATGCCCACCACCGTGCCAATCAGCGAGCCGCGGAACATGGCGGGCAGCGTCTTTTTGATGAGCTTTGCGCCGGGGATGTACTCGCTCATCTTAAAGCTGGGCTTGCCCAGATCCAGACGGACCTCCTGCTCCACATTGAAAAACACCTCGCCCAGGCCATACATGCCGATGATGACAAAGACAAACTCGATGCCCTCCAGCAGCTGCGGCGTGAAGGCCCAGCGCACATAGCCGGAGATGTAGTCCGCACCCACCATACCGATGACAAAGCCGACCGCGGTCATCATCACCGCCTTCAGCAGAGAGCCGTCAGTCAGCAGCGAGATGGTGGCCAGACCCAACAGCATCAGCATGAAATACTCCGGCGCGCCAAAGTTGATGACCAGGTTGGAGATTACCGGCGCCAGGAAGATCAGCACCAGCAGTCCGAAGGTGCCGCCAATGAAGGAGGCAATGGCGGAGAGGCCCATTGCCTGGCCGCCCCGGCCCTGCTGCATCATGGGATAGCCGTCCGCCGCAGTCATAATGGCGGGGGCGTCGCCAGGGGTGTTGATCAGGATGGCGGTAATACGCCCGCCGTACATGGTGCCCATATAGACGCCCACCAGCAGAGACAACGCCTGGTCCACCGGCAGGGTGAAGGTGAGCGGGATCATCAGGGCAATCCCGGCGGAGGGCCCCAGTCCGGGCAGGGCGCCCACCACAGTGCCCACAATGGAGCCCAGCGCGATGATCAGAAGGTTTGCCGCCGTAAGGAGGGACGCCGCCCCCTGGGCCAGAGATACTAACGATTCGATCATGATCCGTCCCTCCTCTTACAAGAAATTGAAGATGGTGATGGGGATGTTCAGCCACAGGCCGAAGATGGCCCACACCACTGCAGCTGTGGCCAGGGCAACGCCAAGCCCTTCCAGCAGCGGATGCCGCTCCACCGCAAAAATGATATAGAAGGTGAAGACCGCTACGGAAGAGATAATGCCCAGATGCTCCATCAGCAGAACGAAGGCCACCAGGCCCACCAGATAGAGGCCCAGGCGGGTCAGCGCACGCTTGCTCAGGTGGATGTCGGCGGTGGATTTGTCAAAGATGAACAGCAGTACGCAGCAGACGATAATAACCACCAGCATGACCGTCGGCAAAAAGCCGGGGCCGATGGTGTATTGGGACTGGAGCGGCCAGCTCAGGGACTGACTCAGCAGAAATCCGCTGATCAGAGCCACCGCCAGCAAAAAAAGCCGGTTACTGGAGAGCTTCATGTAGTTTCCTCCCATAAACATGCAAAGATAAAATTTGAATGTGGAGGAGCGGCAGACCGCCGCTCCTCCACAGATCGTCCGGAACTTAGATCAGGCCCATTTCTCTCATAGAGGTCTCATACTCCGTGTTCAGGGTATCCAGGTAAGCCTTAAAGTCGTCGCCGGTCAGCAGGTTCTTCTGCACACCGTTGGGGATCAAATAATCGTTCTCCCAGGCGTCGGTCTCGCTGAGGCGGGTAAAGAGGTCAATATAGTACGCCTTTGCCTCCTCCGACATATTGGCGGGGCCGGCTACGCCGCGAAACACACCCAGCTCGATGGCATAGCCCTGCTCCTTCATGGTGGGGATGTCAGGCAGCTGGCTGTTGCGCTCGCCGGTGGCGATGCCCAGCGCCACAAAGTCGCCGGTGGACAGATAGTCGCCGCAGGAGTTTACGTTGGTGCTGATGGCGTCCACCTGGCTGCCCAGCAGGGCGGTGACCAGCTCGCCGTCGCCCTGATAGGGGATATAGTTCAGGTCTGCGCCGGAGGTGTCCTTCAGCTTGTTCACAACGATGTTGTCGATGGAGCCGGTGCCGGTGCCGCCCACCGTGCGGGGTGCGGAGAGCAGATCACTCATGGAGGTGATGCCGGAGTCGCCCCGGACAACAATGACCTCGGGGTCCAGGCCGAAGCAAACCAGAGGGGTGAAGTCCTCATAGGTCAGGCCGGTGTCGGTGGACAGAGGGGTGGTGAGGAAGGAGGAGGTGACGCACATCACATAGTAGTCGTCACCGGCATGGCCGTTGACGTAGGCCATGCCCACAGCGCCGGAGCCGCCGTCTTTATTGACCACGTTCATATTGGCGCCGGGAGCCAGATTCTTCTCGTTGATGATCTTCAGCGCGGTGCGGAGCATAATGTCGTGCCCGCCGCCCGGACCGTAGGCGGCCACCAGCTCGATGGGCCGCTCAGGGAACGAGCTGGCCGTGCCGGAGCTGGAAGCGGGTGTGCTGGAGGCGGGTGTGGAGGCGGCGGGTTTGGAGGTGCTGGAGTTGCCGCCGCTGCAGGCAGCCAGACTCATGGTCACAGCCATTGCAAGCACAAGGGTCAAAAGCTTTTTCATAGAAAATCCTCCTCTTAGTAAAATAATGGATGCAGTTCGTTCCGCTGAATGGGCCGTCACGTCTTGGCGGAAGCTAAGGGGATCCGCCTGAGAAGCCCCAAAGCTTTTTCGTCGATCCTGTCCCTCCAGCGTTATGATTATTGTAACGATTTTCTTCAATAATGTAAAGATCGTTTCATTTACTTGCAGTTTTTTGTCGCTTTACTCAATTCGAAAGTGGTCTATTGTGCGAAATTATATGAAAATCTTGACATTGTCCTCAAAATTATGATAAAATTTATTACACTTTTCTGCAGTCCGTATCCCTCCGCGCCGGGAGAGCCATTTTTATGTGCAAGGAGGTCCTATTCCCATGTCTACCCCCGCATCCTCAGACATCCTGCTGCAACTGGAGCACAAGCTGCCAGAGCTGTCCAAATCCCAGAAAAAGGTGGTGGAATTTGTGCTGAGCAACCCGGTGAAGGGCGCGGTCGCCACGGTCCAGGAGCTGGCCAGCGCCTCTGGCGTCAGCACCGCCACAGTCGTCCGCACCGTGCTCCGTCTGGGCTATGACAGCTACTCCAATTTTCAGCATGAGCTCCACGCCTTCCTGATGTTCTATGCAGTCCCCATCCGGAGGATCGAGTCCCTGTCCCAGGTCAACGCCGAGGCGGGGTGCTACGATATCGACACGATCCTGCAGCAGCAGATCGACAACCTTTTGACTACCCGGTCCAATCTCTCCGACCAGCAGGTCTCTCTGGCGGTGAATATGCTGCTGAACTCCTCCCACATCTACGTCATTGCCGAGCGGAACTGCCGGGTCACTGCCTACTACCTCTACCACAACCTGAACCGGATCACAGACCGGGTGGATCTGCTGTCCTACTATGACTACAACCTTCCGGAACACCTCCACCGCATTGGCGGCGGCGATGTGGTGATCTCCATCTGCATGCCGCGGTATGCCGCCCGGATCGTCAATGCCACCCGCATCTGCAAGGAGCGCGGAGCGAAGATCATCAGCATCACAGACGCTACCACCTCCCCCCTGTCTGAGTTCTCCGACTGCACCTTTACCGTTCAACAGCGCAGCTTCGGCCTGCACAATTCTCAGCTGGCCTCCCTTTTTATCGCGGAGATTCTCATCACTCAGCTGTGCTGGCTGGATGTGGAGCGGGCCAAAAACAATCTGGAGGAGACCGAAGCGATCTTTCAATCCCTGCGTACAAAGCCGGCGCACGCCCTTGTGGCCCGGTGAGCGCAAAAGAACCGGAGGGAGACGCTTCGTTATGACGCATCTCCCTCACGGCCAGAAAATGGGCGCACTGCTCCCTGATTTCCATTAAATGTATGCAAACGTCCCACTTCGGGGCGTTTTTTGTGTTTTATAGAGGGACACGCAAGCCTCTCCTGCGAAAGGAGGCTTGCCCACTCAATTACATCAAGGAGGAAACACACATGCCAAGCAATTACACACCCAACTACCGGTTGAGCCAGTGGGCGCGGCCGGACAAGGTCCTGATGGAGGACTTCAACGCCGACAACGCGAAAATCGACGGGGCCATTAAGGCCCAGGCCGACGGTCTGGCCGCAGAGGTCAGCGCACGGACCGCTCTGGCGGCCCAGATGGCAAAAAAGGGCAACTGCCGCATCGGTACCTTCTCCTACACCGGAACCGGCAAAGCAGGCGACGGCGCTACCGTCTCCATCAACTTTGCCGCCCGGCCGGTGGTGTTTTTTGTCCTCGGGCCCAGGTGCCTGCTGGTGGCCGACGGCACCGGGCGCAACACCTACATCGGCTACTACAGCAACCCCGGGTACGGCAGCTCCTTCCAGGGGTCCGCCGCGTCCATCACCTGGTCCGGGAATACCGCCACGCTGACAATCCCGGAGAACCTCCCCGACCTGAACGTCAATCATTACACCTATAAGGTGATCGCGTTTTTTGCCTTAGACGCCTAAAAGGTGACAGGAAGGCCCGCCCCTTTCGGGACGGGCCTTTTGCTGCGAATCAATCCGATGACTCAAGAAAATCAGGCGATATTCAGAGTGATTGTGATAGTTCCATCGGCAGTTATATTTGCGCTCACGGTAACAGAACCGTTTACAGCAGTGCCAGCTGCGAAGGCTGTACCAGCCGCATCAGTGCCGCCAGCGGGAAGACCGGTCTCAGTTCCCTTTGTCATACCAGTTCCAGCTACAGTAGCGTTAACGGCCTGGTTCTGTGCAATGGTCTGGTCGGTGTCAGGAGTCAAGCTCAGATTAATCACAACATTGGTAGCCACACCACCCTTGACAAACACATCCCCATTATCGTCCGCATCAGCAATGGCCTGAGTGACAGTCCAGTTGGTCAGAGTGGGAACAGCACCCAGAGACACCTTGTAGTAGCCAAAGTCAGTGCCTTTGACTTCCTTATCGGCAACAAGGGTCATCTTGGTTGCGTCTGCACCGGTGGAGGTGTACTTTCCAACTTTATTACCAGCAATGGTCAGCTCCACACCATGGGGAACCTTCAAAGCGTCATCATCGTTGGCGGGGATATCCGTAGCAGCCCCAGCAACAAGGCCCTTGCTGGTATCAGCAGCCCAGGCGACAGTCAAGTCACCAGTGGTGTGAATGATCCCAGCCGCCAGCTTCAGGTCAACCATCTTCCACTGCACAACCACGTCGATGGTCTCGGTGCTGGAAGTGATGGGGTGAGAGGTGTTACCGGCGATCTCGTAGTCAGCATTGAGAGTGGTATTGGCATCATAAGCAACCTTGATCGGGCTGGTGGCGGAGGATTCGTCGATAACGCTCATGATCTCAGCGTCAATGACGTCGTAACCAACCACGGTACCGCTACTGGAGCCGGCCCTATACTGGACCATAACCTTCTTGGTCTCGCCGCCATCCTTGGTGTAGACATAGGTGACGGTCGCGGTGGTGTTCTCGCGGAAGTTGCTTACAGCCCAATCAGCGGTGCTCTGGGTGTAACCGGAAACCGCAGTAGCGGTGAGGGGGCTGGCGCCATACCAGGTGATGGTCTCAGAAGGAGCAATGCTGGCGCCGTTGGCGTCCACCTTATTGACGGTCACGGTCATGGGCTCGACGGCCTCATAGTCGGGCCGGGCAGCGCCGGAGCGGTCGTCCAGGATGATGGAGGTGGCAGCGCCATCCTCGATCACAGCGCCGAGGTAGCCGCAGAAGGAGCTCTTGTCGCTGTCCAGCCGGTTCAGGGCGTCCTTCAGGGCGTCATAGCCGGTGCCGACCTCTTCCACGCTGTCGAACTTGTCGCCATGGTTCTTAGCGGCCAGGGCCAGAACGACCTTGACAGTGGGAGCCACGGAGAAGCCCTCGGTCTGGGCGGTGTTGGTGTACAGAGTGCCGTTCTTGAAGCTCAGGTCGGCGCGGCTTCCGCTGGCGCCATGGGTCTGAACGCCGCTGGCGCCGCAGTAGTAGTCAGCATACAGCAGAACGGTCTTGGAGGTCTCGTAGTTGTAAGCAGCGATGGGGCCGTTGCCATCGGGGTCAAAGCTGTTGCCGTTCACAGCATTCACGACCTCGTCCACATCGTTGACGAAGCGGTCCCAACCGAAGTCGAAGTCGATGTAGGTGCTATTCACAACGCGGTTGTGGGTGTCGGCGGGATTAACCTTGGCGTTGGCCTCCAGGTCGGAGACGTGGCCCTTGGCATCGAAGCGGACCTCATACCATTTGCCGGTCTCAACACCGGTGTTCAGGTACGCGCTCTGGTCGTCAACCTCAACCAGGTCGACCTTCTCACCATTGATGATGGCATCGCGGTGCCACTCCCACTCGTCGTTGCCCAGGTAATCCTCACGCTGCACGCCGCTGGTGATGTAGGCGTACTGAGCGGAAGCGCCCTTGTCATCGGCAGCCAGCAGGACCACGCTGATGATGTAGCCGTCCTTGTCGTAGAGGATGTAGGCCTCATTTTTGGCGTGCTCGTCGTAGTTGTTATTGGGGTCGGGATCGGTATCGCCAACAGCAGTGTTGTCTGGGTCGACAGGCACACTGTAGTTGTTCACGGTGAAGTCCACGTTCTTCACGCCGGTGGTGACGGAGTCAACGTCGTCCACGATGAACATGGGCTTGTTGCCGTCCTTCACGGTGACGCGCTCCATCTTAGTGTTGATGTAAACGGTGTCGTCGTTGCCGTAGACGCGGGTGAAGTCGCCCATGTCGCCAACGCTCTTGTGTGCCACCTTGGAGCCGTCCAGGGAGACGTTCTTGGTGTTGATGTCGAAGGTGTTGGGATCAGCGTCCATGGCGCTCTGGGCCACCTTCTTGGGATGGTTCGCAAGGTAGGTGGGATCGGTGCTTTCGGAGTTAATACCCACCTCTTTCAGGGTGTAAACGTCATTGGCGTTCTTGGTGTAGGTGCACCAGGTGTTCACCTGAGACAGGTTTCTGCCGCCGGCGGCCCAGTCAACCTTGCTGTCCTTGGTGTTCACCACGACAGTGTCCATGGTGCCGTCCAGGAAGATGACGTTGACGTTGGCGTTCTTGGCGTACAGGTTGCTCTCGCCGGCGTCGGTGCCGGTGACGAACACGTACTGGTTGGCCTTCTCGTTCAGCTCCAGGCCGATGAGGTAGCCATAGGCGTCCAGAACGATGTTGTAGGTGACGTCCTTCATGTTGACGTCGTCGTAAGCGTCCAGCACCTCCACGTCATAGCGGGCGGTGTCGGCGTGGTCATACTGGGTGCCGTCGGCGTTGACCCAGTTGTCCTTTTTGAAGGAACGCAGGGTGACCTCAGACAGGACCTCGGGGGCGATCATGCTCTGAACACGGCCGTCAGCCACGGTGATCAGGAACTTGTCGTCCTTCTTCACGTCCTCGATGGCGAAGTCCTCGCCGTCGACAACGATCTTGGTCTCGTCCAGATCCTCATCCTTGATGTAGATGGGGCTGGCCGGGGCACCCTTGCTATTCATGTTGTAGCCCTTCAGGGTAACCTCGTCCCGCTTGGAGTCGTAGTCTTTCTCGGCGATAGCCAGGTAGGTGTTGATCACGGCCACATAGACCCGCTCAACGTCCTTGCTGTCGTCCACAAACACCTGAGTCAGCACGCCTTTGCCAGTGCGGCCCACACCGTCGGTGTTGGCGCGGACCAGGCTGTCGGTGGTGAAGTAGGAGTTGTGGTTGTCAGAGTCCTTCAGGATATCGCGGGCGTCAGCCGTGGAGGTCTCCACACCGTCGATGGCGATGTCGAACTCGTAGTTGTCGATGACGTCTCGGGTCAGCAGATCGTACAGCATACGGCCGGTGACCTTCTCGGTGTACTCAGCCTTCAGCAGCTCCTTCTTCACATAGGAGCCGATGGTCTTGCTTTCGAACTCCCAGGTCCGGGTGGGACGGTAGAAGTCGTCAGTCGAGCGCTCGTTCAGCTTCAGGCTGCCGTTGTACAGCTGCTCGCCCAGCTCCACGATGGGG
>CAJUAW010000063.1 GCA_910584605.1 uncultured Oscillospiraceae bacterium | reverse complement strand
AATCCTCTCTTCTGTTGGTAATGGTACTGATTGTAACACAGATCGCGGCGCTGTGCAAGGGAATCGGGAAACAAAGGTGGTCAGACCCGGCGGACGGCATACAGGTCGGTCCTTCTGGCGGACAGAAGGGGGAGCTGCCGCCGCACCGCCTCCAGCTGGGACAGGTCCAGCTCCACCACCGCCGCCTCGGGCGCCTCCCCGGCCCGGTAGAGCACCTCGCCCCAGGGGGAGACGGCCATGGAGTTGGCGTAGGACACGTAGCCCTCGTAGGAGCGGGCGGGAGCCGCTCCCACGGTGAACAGCTGGTTGTCCACCGCCCGCTGGCGGAACATCAGCTCCCAGTGGGCTGGGCCGGTGGTCATGTTGAAGGCAGCGGGAACGAAGATGCACCGGGCCCCCTCCAGGGCCATGATCCGGGCCAGCTCGGGGAAGCGGAAGTCAAAGCAGATGCACAGCCCCATTTTGCCGAATTCGGTGTCAAAAAGGGTGACCTCATTTCCCGCCGTGAAGGTGTCCGACTCCTTGAAATACTGCCCGCCCTCCACATCAATGTCGAACAGGTGGACCTTCCGGTGGACCGCGATCACCCGACCGGACCGGTCGAAGACGAAGGAGGCGTTGTAGAGCCTCCCGTCCTCCAGCAGGGGGATGGAGCCGCCTACCAGATACACGCCGTTTTCCCGGGCGGCCCGGCTGAGACAGGCGGTGGAGGGCCCCTCCCGCGTCTCGGCGTTGGCGGTAAAGGCGGCGTTCTCGTAGGGACAGCAGAACATTTCTCCCAGAATGACCAGATCCGCTCCGCGTCCCGCCGCATCCCGGATGTGCTGGGACGCCCGGTCCAGATTGGTCTGCTTATCGGCGGAGACCGCCATTTGAATGATTCCGACCTTCATAAACATACTCCTTTCCCAATTACAGCAGCAGGGAGACGAGGGGGATGGTGACGATGCACAGCAGGCTGGACAGAAAGACGGTCCGGGCCGCCAGCTGGGTGCAGCCGCTGTACTGCTCACCCAGGAGGGCGGCGGCAGCGGGGGCGGGCATGGCCAGATTGATCAGGGCCGCGCCGGCTATCAGCGGGTCCACGCCGGGGATCAGGCGGATCAGCGCCCAGGCGGCCAGCGGGAAGAGGAGCAAACGGGTCCCGGAGGCGGTGAAGACGTCCCGGTCCCGCAGGATGTCCGCCGCCTTCCCCTGGGACAGGTTCATGCCGGTGATGATCATGGACAGGGGGGTGGTGGCGTCGGACAGGTAGCCCAGCGGGGCCGAGAGGGCCTGGGGCAGCGGCAGCTGGGTGAAGTACAGCAGCAGGCCGATGGCCATGGACAGGTTGATCACGCTGAACACCGCCCGCCCCCAGGAGAGGGGGTGGCCGGAGCGGCTCTGGGGCAGGTCCATGCACACCATCCGCGCCCCCACGCTGTACAGCAGCAGGTTGAAGGGGATGCCCAGGATCACCGTCAGGGTGAGGCCCTCCTCACCGAAGAGGGCCAGCGCCACCGGAAAGCCCATAAAGCCATTGTTGCAGAAGGTGGTGCAGCAGCACCACATCCCCCGCCGCCCCTCCGGCACCTGGAACAGCCGGGCCAGCGCCAGAGACAGCCCGGCGAACAGGGGGTAGATCACCACGCCAATCAGGAAGATACACCCGCCCAGCCGCAGAAAGCCCGGATCAAAGGGGCGGATCATGGAGTGGATGATGGTGGCGGGAACGGTGACCTTCATCAGCAGGGTGCTCATGGGCTTGGAGGCTTCGGCGGGGAGCAGTCCGCTCCGCACCACAAAAAACCCCACTCCAATGAGCAGGAACAGTCCAACCAGGTTGGAAAACAGGACGGCCAGGTCCATGGGTAATCATCTCTCTATCCAAAATAAACCGCCGGCGGATGGTCCGCCGGCGGCCGGTTTCAGTTCAGCGGTTTTTGAACGCGGTGATTTTTTCCTTGTTGACAAAGGCCCTCATAGCGTCCTTCTGGTCCTCGGTGGCGAAGCACAGGCCAAAGGCTTCGGCCTCGAAGGCGGCGCCGGTGGCCATATCGGTCTGCATCCCCCGGCGGATAGCCGCCTTGGACTGGCGGACCGCCACCTGGGCGTTGGCGGCGATGGCGTTGGCCAGCTCAATGGCCTTGTCCATCAGCTCCTCGGCGGGGTAGACGTGGCTGACCAGACCGATGCGCTGGGCCTCCTCCGCCTTGATGGTTTTGGCGGTGAGGATCAGCTCCATGGCGTTGGACACGCCCACGATCCGGGCCAGACGCTGGGTGCCGCCGAAGCCGGGGGTGATGCCCAGCCCCACCTCGGGCTGGCCGAACTTGGCCTTGTCGCTGGCCAGACGGATGTCGCAGGCCATGGACAGCTCGCAGCCGCCCCCCAGGGCGAAGCCGTTGACGGCGGCGATGGTGGGCTTGGTCAGGTTCTCCAGCTTGAGGAACACCCCGTTGCCGTAAGCGCCGAAGGCCTTGCCCTCCACGGCGGTGAAGCCGGACATCTGGCCGATGTCCGCCCCGGCCACAAAGGACCGGCCCGCCCCGGTGACAATGGCCACCAGAATTTCAGGGTCGGTCTCCACCTGGTCCAGCACGGCGTTCAGGTCCTCCAGCACCTGCCGGTCCAGGGCGTTCAGCGCCTCGGGCCGGTTCATGGTGATGACGCCAACCGCGCCCTTCTTTTCCAGTTCTACAAAAGCCATAGGAAGATTCCTCCTTATTTTTAAAGTGGTGTCTCCATTATAGCGGATAGTTCAGGAAAGGGCAAGGAAAGTTTTCACGATGTTACCTCATATTTATTTTACATGCCAGAATTTCTGCCAAAAGTCAACAAAAGAAATTTTATCATGTATAATAAAAGAATGGAGATGGTTAAAAAGTGAAAAAAGAAGACTATATAAAGCTATTTATCTGCAATGTACAAAGACGTAGGATGCAAGGAGGTATATCCCTTGCCGAATTGGGAAGCCGCAGTCATGTCCCACTGTGGATGTTGGAAGAACTGGAGCAGGGAACGCTTCCCAAAGAAATGATGGTAACGGATGCTCTGCGTCTGGCAATGGTATTTCACTGTCCGGTCCATGAGTTGTTTCGATAGGGGAACACAGCAAAAGCTTCTGTCCTAACCCTGCCCCCTCCCGAATAGAGTGTCAGGAGGGGGGATCGTCTTGTCTGAAAAAATGCTGTCCGCCGGAAAGGGCGCGCTGTTTCTCACGGCGCTGAGCGCCGTCTCCCAGCTGCTGGGCTTTGGCTACCGGGTGGTGCTCTCCCGGCTGGTGGGGGCGGAGGTGATGGGGCTGTACCAGCTGATCATGCCGGTGAACTCAGTGCTGATGGCCCTCACCGCGGTGGGGCTGACCTCGGCGGTATCCAACCTGACCTCCCAGCACCTGGCCCTGGGCAGCCGCAAAGCGGCGGACCAGACCATCGCCACCTGCTTAAGGCTGTTTTTTCTGCTGCTCCTCCCGGTGGGAGCGGTGGTGATCCTGGGGTCGGACGCCATTTCCGTCTGCCTCCTGGGGGACGCCCGCACCCAGCTGGGGCTGATCCTGCTGGTCCCCTGCGTGGCCCTCACCGGGGTGGAGAACTGCCACAAGCACTACTTCTACGGCTCCGGCATCGTGCGGCCCCCGGCAATCGTGGAGCTGCTGGAGCAGTTTGTCCGAACCTTTGCGGTGATTTCCCTGCTGCTCCTCTTCCTGCCCCAGTACCCGGAGCGGGTGGTGGGCCTGATTGTGGCGGGGATGATCCTTTGCGAGATTTTTTCCTCCTGCACGTTGGTGGTGCTGTACCGGCGGCGGCGGGGGCCCCTCACCGGCCGGGGGGAGGCGGGGAACATCCGGCGGCGGCGGGTGCTGTCCATCGCCCTCCCGGTGGGGCTGAACGCCCTGCTGGGCAATCTGCTCAACGCAGCCAACTCCGCCCTTATCCCCCAGAAGCTGGTGGAGGGGGGCGCGGACCGGTCCGCCGCCGTGTCCCAGTTCGGGGTGGTGTGCGGGATGACCATGCCCATGCTCTCCCTGCCCATCGTGTTTCTGGGGGCACTGAACCTGGTGCTGGTGCCCCGGCTGTCCCGGGCCTGCGCCCTGAACCGCCCCGGGGAGTGCCGGAGGCTGGTATCCCAGGCTATCTCGGCGGTGTCCCTGCTGACCCTGCCCTCTATGGCCTTTATGGTGGTGGTGGGCCCCGACCTGGGGCGGGCCATGTTCCACCAGGACGGGGTGGGGGAGTACCTCGTCCCGCTGGCCTGCGTTATGGCCATGAGCTGCGGCTGCTCGGTGCTGTGCGCCTCGCTGAACGGCATAGGCCGTCAGCGGGCGGTAGCGGCGATTTCCCTGCTGGGGGGAGCGGTCCAGCTGGGCTTTACCCTGGCGTTAGTACCCCTGTCCGGAGTGGGGATGGCGGGCTACGTGGCCGGAGCGGTGGCGTCCACCGCGCTGGAGCTGGCGCTGTGCCTGTGGCAGATCGTCCGGGCCACCGGGCTGCGGCTGGAGCCGTTCCGGTGGATGGCCGCCCCCGGTCTGGCCGCGCTGCTGTCGGGGCTGACGGGCAACCTTCTGTTTCGGCTCCTGAAGGACAGCGGCGGCGCTCCCGTCCCGGCGGGGGTGGGGACGCTGGTCTTCTCCCTGGTTCTCTACCTGGCCGCCCTGCAGGCCCAGGGGGTCAAGGCGTGGGACGTCCTGCGGCTGGACTGGTAAAGCAAACAGCCCCGTCCAGGCGGACGGGGCTGTCAGGTCAGGAATTCTGCTTCATGGGGGCGATCTCCTTTTTGTAGACGTGGCAGAGGAACAGGGCGCTGGAGGCAACCGCGAACAGGTCGGCAAAGGGAAAGGCCCACCACACGGCGTCCAGGCTTCCGGTCTGGGCCAGAAGAAACGCTGCGGGCAACAGAACCACCAGCTGGCGGATGGCAGAGACAGCCAGAGACAGCACCCCATGCCCCAGCGCCTGGAATACCGAGCTGCTGACGATGCAGAACCCGGCGAACAGAAAACTGATGGAGATAATGCGCAGGGCGGGCACGCCAATAGCCAGCAGGGCGGCTGGATCCTCCCCCTCAGCGGTGAACAGGCCGAGGAATACCTGGGGGAACAGCTGGAACAGGGCAAAGCCCGCCACCATAATACCCATGGCGTAGGCGATGGCCAGCTTGGCGGTTTTTACAATCCGGTCGGGCTTGCGTGCGCCGTAGTTGTAGGCCACGATGGGCACCATGCCGTTGTTCAGTCCGAATACCGGCATAAAGATAAAGGACTGGAGCTTGAAATAGATGCCGAAGACCGCCGTGGCGGTGGAGGTGAAGGCGATCAGGATCTGGTTCATGCCGAACACCATCACCGAACCGATGGACTGCATGATGATGGAGGGCAGACCCACGCTGTAGATGTTGCTGATGATCTCCCGGCTGGGCCGCAGGCCCTTGAAGGACATCTGGATCTCCGGGTTGTGGGTCAGGGCCAGGTACAGGCCCACCAGTCCGCCGGCGATCTGACCGGCCACGGTGGCCACGGCGGCGCCCGCCACCTCCAGCCGGGGGAAGCCGAACAGGCCGAAGATCAGGATGGGGTCCAGGATCAGGTTGATGACCGAGCCAACCCCCTGAATGACCATGGCGTACACCGTCCGGCCGGTGGCCTGGACCAGCCGCTCGCAGGTGACGGACAGGAAGATACCGATACAGGCCCCGGTCACGATGGTCAGGTAGTCGGCGCCGTAGCGGACGATGCCAGGGATGTCGGTCTGGATGATGTAGTAGGTCCGGGCAAAGGTCAGGCCCAGGACGGTGAACACCAGTCCGCTGACGATTTCCAGCAGAGTGCCGTTCATGGCGGTGCGGTTGGCCCGCTCCTGATCCTTCTGGCCCAGACTGCGGGAGAGCAGGGCGTTGATGCCCACGCCGGTGCCCACCGCCACGGCGATCATCAGGTTCTGCACCGGGAAGGCCAGCGAGACCGCATTCAGCGCGTCCTCGCTCAGCTTGGACACAAAATAACTGTCTACCACATTGTAGCACGCCTGGATCAGCATGGAAATGATCATGGGAACTGCCATATTCAAGAGCAGCTTGTTCTCGGGCATAATGCCCATTTTATTTTCACTTGCGGGCTGTGACACCAGAAATTCCTCCTTTTTCATCCTTCTTCTCAGCAGAGGATTATTATAGGGGAAAGAAAAATTTATGTCAATGGCAGTTTCGACTGAATTTGTATTTTTTGAAAGAACTTGCGTCTTTTCAAACTTTGTATTAGGATAGAGATATCTTGGAACGCTATTCTTTAAGAATGGAGGCATTCTGCTTTGAACTATGAAGAGACGCTGAGCCGCTTGTGCGCCCTGTCCGCACCCAGCGGCTTTGAGGGTCCGGCGGTCCAGGCGGCGGCGGAACTGCTCCGTCCCCTGGCAGACGAGGTGTACACCACCCGGCTGGGCAGCGTGGTGGGGGTGCGCCGGTGCGGCCGGGAGAACGCCCAAAAGCTGCTGCTGGACGCCCACCTGGACGAGATCGGCCTGATTGTCACCGGCCACGAGGAGGGCTTTCTCCGCTTCGCCCCTCTGGGCGGGGTGGACCCCCGGATGCTCCCCGACCGGGAGGTGGTCCTGCTCACCGACCCGCCCATCCACGGGGTGGTGGCCTGCCTGCCCCCTCACGTCCAAACGGCGGACGATATGAACAACTCCCTGCCCATCAAGGACCTCTATATCGACGTGGGACTGTCCCAGGAGGAAGCGGAGACCCGCATCCCTGCCGGCACTCCCGTCACCTACCGGGGGGGCTGCGCCCCGCTGGGGGAGGAGCTGCTGTGCGGCAAGGCGCTGGATGACCGGTGCGGCTTCGCCGTCCTGCTGGACGTACTGGAGCGGTTAAAGGACACGCCGCTTGACGTGGACCTGTACGTCCTGGGTTCCACCCAGGAGGAGACCCACAGTACCGGGGCCATTACCGCCGCCTATGAGCTTGCTCCCAACCTGTGCGTGGCGGTGGACGTCACCCATGGGGACAGCCCCGACGCCTCCAAACACGAGACCTTTAAGCTGGGCGGGGGGCCGGTTGTCGGGGTTGGCCCCAACTGTGCCCGGTCCCTGTCGTGGCGGCTTAAGGAGCTGGCAGAGCTGGCAGAGGAAGAGATCCCCTTCCAGATTGAAGTCATGTCCGGCTCCAGCGGCACCAACGCCTGGCCCATCCAGGTCAGCCGGGAAGGGGTAGCCACCGCCGTGCTGTCTATCCCGGAGCGGTATATGCACACCCCAGTGGAGGTGGTCCACCGCAAGGATTTAGAGGATACCGCCAAGCTGCTGGCCGCCTTTGTGGAGAGTTTGGGAGAGGGGGAAGAGACATGCTGAACACCTTAAAGGAGCTGTGCCTGCTCAACGGCGTATCCGGAGAGGAGGACGAAGTGCGCTGGTATCTCGCCAACCAGGCGAGAAAGGCCGCCCCCTCTGTCCACGTCCGCACCGACGCCATTGGAAACCTGATCGTCTTTAAAAAGGGCAAAAAGTCCACCGGGAACAGGCTGATGCTGGCCGCCCACATGGACGAGGTGGGGATCATCGTCACCCGCATCACCGACGAGGGCTTCCTCAAGTTTGACTTTGTGGGCGGGGTGGACCGCCGGGTGGCCATCGGCAAGCCGGTGGTCATTGGACACAACAAGGTTCCCGGAGTCATCGGCCTGAAGGCCATCCACCTGACCACCAAGGAGGAGCGGAAAAAGGTCCCCAAAACCGAATCGCTCTATATCGATATCGGGGCCAAGGACAAACCGTCCGCCGAACGGCTGGTGCAGCTGGGGGACTACGGCGCGTTTGTCTGTGAGCCGGAGGAGTTCGGGGACGGCCTGTTCAAAGCCAAGGCCATTGACGACCGGGTGGGCTGCGCCGTCATGCTCAAGCTGCTGGAGGAGGACCTGCCCCTGGATGTGACCTTCGCCTTCACCGCCCAGGAGGAGGTGGGCACTCGGGGGGCCTTCGGGGCGGCCTTCTCGGTCACCCCGGAGATCGCCCTGGTGCTGGAGACCACTACCGCCGCCGGCCTGCCCGGGGTGGAGAGCCACCGCCGGGTGTGCGCCCCCGGCAAGGGGCCGGTGATCTCCTATATGGACGGCTCCGCCATCTATGACCGGGAACTTTTTGAGACCCTGCGCCGTCTATCTGAGGAGAACGGCATCCCCTGGCAGACCAAGGAGTATATCGCCGGGGGCAACGACGCCCGCACCATCCAGCGCGCCAAGGCCGGGGTGAGGGTGGCGGCAATGTCCGCCGCCACCCGCTATCTCCACGCCCCCGCCAGCGTGGGCAGCGTGGCCGACTTTGAACACATGCTCCAGCTCACCCGGCTGTTCCTGGCCGAGATGGCCCAGCGGCTGGAGGAGGGAATAAAGATAGAAAGAGAGTGATTTCGATGCACGGAGAACACACGATTGAAGAACAGGTGGAGCAGCTGAAGGAGTATCTGGGCTGTCCCTGCACCTACTATCCTCCTTCCAATGACTGCCAGCTGATGGGCTCCGACTTCTATCAGGCCCGAGCCCGTGGAAAAAAGGAGGGCTTTGTCCCCATGCTGATCGCGGTGGACGAGCTTCTGCTGGAGTGCTTCGAGCTCAACGGGGAGGACAAGAGTGCCGAACAGGCGCGGCAGGAGCTGCTGTCCGCCCCGCTGGAGTCGGGGAAGGAGCTCCTGCAAAAATGGCTGAGGGAAGCAAAGGAGGGCTGGGCGGAGGCCGACCCCGAATTCTATGCCAACTGGGACGCCCATGTGATCGGCGAGGTGTCCGGCGGCGAGAAAATCGACCGCTTTTTGAGCCTTTGGGACTATGACGGAAAACAAACCATTCCCATCGTTCTGGCTGAGATTCCGGTCAAACATCCCTGGGAGGTCTTCGCTTACCTGCCCTTCGGCGGCTGGAACGAATGTCCCGCCGCCGAGGAGCACATGGCGGTGGCCAAGTACTGGTTCGAGAAGTACGAGGCCGTCCCCGCCCTCATGACCCCCGATGTGCTGGAGTACACCATCCCCTTTGGCACCTCTGTCCCCAGCTGGCAGGCCCTGGACCTGGCCCTGGAGCAGTACGCCTACTGCAACGATATTGTGGACCAGGGGGTGGAGACCGTTGGGCGGCTGGCCGACGGCCTGATGAAATCTCATAACTGGTATTTCTGGTGGGATTGAGGAGGAAAGCATGGAACTGATTGAAATTTTACGGGCTTTGAACCAGGCCCACGGTCCCTCCGGGGACGAGGGGGAAATCCGGGAGAAGATTGCGGAGCTGGCCCGGCCCTTTGCCGATGAGCTCACCGTTGACACGATGGGCAGCCTGATCGTCCATAAAAAGGGGGACGGTCCCCGGGTGATGTTTGCCGCCCACATGGACTCCATCGGCTTTATCGTCACCCACATTGAGGAGGAGGGCTTCCTCCGAGTGGGCAGGCTGGGGGGCGTCGTCCCCAAGGAGGCGGCCTACAGCGCGGTGCGGTTCAAGAACGGCGTGCGCGGGGTGTTTGTCCCTGAAGAGAAGGCGGAATTCGGCCGGCTGAAGCTGGACGAGTGCTTCCTCGACATTGGCGCAAAGGACGAGGCGGACGCCAAAAAACTGGTTCAGGTGGGGGACACCTGCATCTATGACCAGCCCCTCCAGGTCCAGAGGGAGCGGGTGACCTCCCCCTATCTGGATGACCGCCTGGCCTGCGCCGTGCTGCTGTGCGCCCTGGAGCGAATTGAGAGGCCCTCCTGCGACCTGTATCTGGTGTTCACCGTGCAGGAGGAGGTGGGCCTGCGGGGGGCCAAGACCGCTGCCTGGCAGGTGGAGCCGGAGGTGGGCATTGCGGTGGACGTCACCGATGTGGACGACACGCCCGGCTCGGAGCGGTGCGGCACCACCCGGCTGGGCAAGGGAGCGGCGGTGAAGGTGATGGACTCCTCCATCATCTGCCACCCGGAGGTCGTGGCCCGGCTGGAGGAGCTGGCGCGCCGGGAGGAGATCCCCTTCCAGCGGGACATCATGCGGGGAGGCGGCACCGACGCTGGAGCCATCCATACTACCCGGCTGGGGGTGAGGACCGGGGGGATCTCCATCCCCTGCCGCTATATCCACACCCCGGCGGAGACCGCCAGCCTCCAGGATGCGGCGGCCTGCGTCCGGCTGACGGTGGCTTTTGCCCAGCAATAAACGGCCAGGAACCGGAAATTTGGATACTTTTCCCGTTTTATGTCTTGCAAAAAAAGAAGTTATCTGGTACAATACTAAAATGTCCGAATATTTGGGCACAGATGCAATACTCGGCCGGGCCAAGGCGGCCCGCAGCAAGGAGAATGAAGACACATGGATAAGAAACAGAGAGAAGCACGCCGCCAACAGGAAGATATCGCCCTGCAGAGAGGTCTGCTGTGGGTGGTGGGAGCCGTGGTGCTGGAGGTCCTGCTGGTGCTGCTCAACCGCTTCTATATCAATTACTCCCTCAGTGAGGCTGGAGTCAACACCTTCCTCGCCCTGCATGAGGCGCTGAAGGCGGCGCGCATCGCCGTGCCGGTGGCGGCTCTGGCGGCCCTGCTGTGGACGGCCTGGCAGCTGAAGCAGGGAAAGAAGTATGCCCTGCCCCTGATTGTGACCATTGCGCTGGCCGCCCTCTCCATCTGCGTCCACGTGGCCGTCAAGTACCGGGCGGACGGCATGTCGATGCTGTATTGGCTGGTGATCGCCTGGGCGGTGCTGGCGATGGTGTTCTATATCTACCAGCGGGAGTTTTTCCTGGCCGCGTCCGCCTGCGGCATGTCGGTGCTGGCCCTGTGGTTTGTGCGCTTTGGCGCTTCCGGCCGGCCGGAGGCCATTCTGCTGGCCGCTGCGATTATCGTGGTGGGCCTGGCCTCGCTGTGGCTGAAGAAGAACGACGGCGCGCTGGGCGGCGGAGAGACCTTCCGCTTCCTGCCTAAGGGGAGCTCCTACAGTGTGCTGCTGGCCACCTGTCTGGCCAGCTTGGCTGCTGTGGCCGCCGCGATGCTGGCCGGCGGCATGGTGGCCTATTATCTGGTGTACGTTATGCTGGCTTGGCTGTTTGCCCTGTTCGTGTACTACACCGTCAAGCTGATGTAAGCTGTTGGAATACCCAGACCTCCCCGCTGTCCGGTGGGGAGGTTTTTCACATCCGCCGCGGCGAAAGCAAGGAGAGAGAAGCACATGGAGGAGCAGGAAAAAAGAGACTCGGTGGCGGTGGTGGTTCCGTCGCTGAACCCCGACCGGCGGCTGCGCTCGACGGTGGAGGGCCTTCTGTCCGCTGGCTTTACAGACATAATCCTGGTCAACGACGGCAGCAGTCCGGAGACGCTGGAGCATTTTCAGGCGCTGGCCCACCTGCCGGAGGTCACCCTTCTGTCCCATGCGGTCAACCGGGGGAAGGGGGCGGCGCTGAAGACCGCCTTCTCCTGGCTGTTGGAGTACCGGCCCTTCTGCGCCGGGGTGGTGACGGTGGACGGCGACGGACAGCACCACCCGGTGGATGCGGCGGCCTGCGCCCGTCAGATGCTGGCGGAGGAGCGGGTGATCCTGGGCTGCCGGGACTTTTCCCGGCCCGAGGTGCCGCCCCGCTCCTGGATGGGCAACCGGATCACCAGCGCAGTCTTCCAGATTTTCTGCGGTATGAAGATCTCCGATACTCAGACCGGTCTCCGGGCGATTCCCCGCCGGGACCTGGCGGTGATGGCAGCGGTGGCCGGAGAGCGGTATGAATATGAGACCAATATGCTGCTGGTCCTGAAGGACCGGCACATCCCCTATGGCGAGGCGCCCATTCGCACCATTTACCTGGAGGAGAACCGGGGTTCCCATTTTCACGCCGTGCGGGACTCCTGGCGAATCTACCGGCTGATCCTGGCCCATTTTTTCCGCTACACCCTCAGTTCCCTGGCCAGCGCGGCTGCGGACACCGGGCTGTTCGGCCTGCTGTCCTTTCTTTTGGCGGGACTGCTCACCGGGGCGGCCCTCACCGCGGCGGCGGCGGCCGGAGCGCGGGTGCTGTCCTCCCTGCTGAATTTCTCCCTGAACCGGTGGGTGGTGTTCCGGGGGGGAGGCCCGCTGGGCCGGTCCCTGATCCGGTATTACATGCTGGCCCTGCCCATGCTGCTGGCCCAGTTTCTGCTGACCGAGGGGGTCTTTCGGGCCGCTCGCATCAGCGACCGGCAGACCCTCCTGCGGACCGCCGTCTACGCGGCGGTCATGACGGCGCTGTTTGTGGGCAGCTATGTGATCCAGCACCGCTGGGTGTTCCAGGCAGGTAAGACAGAGGAAAGGAAGCCTTCTACATGAGTGAAACGAATCAACGTCAGGGCCGCCGTGAGGCGCCCGGCACGCCCCGGCGCGTCCTGCGCTGCATCGGGCGGACGCTGCTGGCCGTCCTGTCTGTGGCGGCGGTGCTGCTGGCGGGGCTGTGCATGATTATGGATGAGGTCTTCAACGGCCCCTCTGAGACGGCCCGGAACCGGCTGACTATGTCTTTGTTGGAGGCCAGCGCCACCAAATGGGTGCCGGCGGTGTTCGTCGGGCAGGAGACGGTGGATCAGATCCAGGCCAAGGTGGCTGCCGACCTGCCGGAGGGACAGTCCGATCCCACCCAGGTGGTCATCCGCAGAGAGGGGGGGCTGGAGGACGACGAGTGGGCGGAGCACCCCAGTGGCCTGCGGGTGGAGGAGGTCCATGGTGATACCTACAACGCCTACGTGATGCTGATCCGGGACCCGGCCCGGGTGTACCTGTCCCCGTCCTCCAAGAGCTACTCCAAAAGCAGGCCGGGAACCCGGATCACCAAGCAGATCGAGACGGAGGGCGCAGTGGCGGCCATCAACGGCGGAGCCTTCTTCGACAATGGCACCATCAGCCCGGAGGTGGGCAGCGTGCCCTGCGGCCTGGTGGTGTCCCGGGGGGAGGTGCTGTGGAACGACGGCAGCTCCTACTACGGCTTTGCCGGCTTCAATGAGGACGATATCCTGGTGGTGTCAAAAAAAATGTCCGCCGCCGAGGCCAAGGAGGCCCGCATCCGGGACGGCTGCTGCTATGGCCCTGTGCTCATCAAGGACAGCGCCGTCAACGAGGAGGCCTACAACACCAACTCCGGCTACAACCCCCGCACCGCTATCGGGCAGCGGGCCGACGGGACTGTGATCCTGCTGTGCGTGGACGGCCGTCAGGCGGGCAGCCTGGGGGCCACCTATGCCGACGTCATCGACGTTATGGTGGAGTACGGCGCGGTCAACGCCTGCAACCTGGACGGAGGCTCCTCCACTGTGATGCTGCTGCGGGATGAGGAGGGGCAGGTGCAGACGGTGAACAATGTCTCCCTGCTCCAGGAGGAGCCCCGGCGGATGCCCACCTTCTTTATGGTGCGGCCGCTGGACGGGGAGTGAGGAGCGTACGGCATGGAACAGAAGAGAAAACGAAGTGTTTTTTATTGGGTGCTGCTGGGGATACTGATCCTGCTGCTGCTGGTGTTTGTCTATATCCGCTTCGGCCTGCTGCGGCCCTGGCTCACCCGCTATGAGGCGTCCCAGCCCAAGCATGTCAGCCAGGAGGTGTTTGACGACCTCTTTTCCCCCGCCGACTGGGGCCGGGTGTTTGACCTGGCCGGGCTGGAGGGGGACCGGGAGCGGTTTGTGGAGGCGCTGGAGGAGCTGATGGCGGGCCAGGAGCTGACCCTGGTGGAGACCTCCGCCGGGCTGTCCGGCGACCGGCGGTATCTGGTGAAGTCGGGGACGGACAGCGTGGCCGCCTTTACCCTGACCGGCGAGACGGAGGAGAAGACAGCCGCCTGGAAGCTGGGTCAGGTGGAGCTGCTGCTGGAGCTGCCCTCCAACACCCTCCTGGTCCGGACCCTGGACAGCCATCGGGTGCTGGTCGACGGCGAGGAGCTGGGGGTGGACTGCCAGGTTCAGCTCACCGAGACGGCGGCGGAGCGGTACCTCCCCGAGGGCGTTTTGGGCCGGCGGACCATCCTGTGGCAGACCCGGGCGGGGACAGCCGGAAATGGCGGGGTGACCGTCCTGGACGCAGACGGAGAAACGGTCCCCCTGGATCTTGACCCGGAGACGGGCGTCTATACCGTCAGGGAGACGGCGGAGGAGCCCACCGATGAGGAGTATGCCGCGCTCACCGGCGCGGCGAAGAGCTACGCCCGGTATATGATCCGGCAGGGGGACGCCGCCCAGCTGCGCCGCTATTTTGACAGCAGCAGCGCCATCTATCAGACCATCTGCTCCAGCGAGATCTGGATTCGCCAGACCTCCGGCCACACCTTTTCCAACGAGAGGGTGAGCGAGTTCCAACGCTATGGGGAGGATATCTTTTCCGCTCGGGTGTCCATGCACCTGGACGTCCAGCGGGGGAACGGCTCTGCCAAGCCCTATGAGATCGACAGCACCTTTTTCTTCCATAAACAGAACGGCGGCTGGCGGGCCTTTGAGATGACCAATATGGACGTGCAGGAGGAGATCGTCCATAGCCGTCTGGTTTTTATGGACGGCGAGCAGGAGCTGGGACGGCTGTTCGTCTCCTCCGGGGAGCGCAGCTTTACGCCGCCCGCTGTGGAGGAACGTCCAGGCCAGCACTTCGCCGGCTGGGCCACCCGGGGACAGGAGGGGGGCAGCGTCACCATGACTCTCCAGTTCCAGCCGAAGGAGGATGGGACCGTCACCCTTCCGGCGGGCCTGACGCTGGAGCCCATGACCCTGTATGCGGTTTTTGAATGAATGAAAAAAGCGGACAGTCCGTATGGACTGTCCGCTTTTTATGCATACTGAGACCAGCGCGGTCCGCAGGACCGACTTGATAAAAAAGGAGCGGATAGCTTGACGATCAATTACAGAAAGGCGGCCATCGTGGGCTGCGGCTTTGTGGGCGCGTCCATCGCGTTTCGCTTTTTGCAGCAGGGACTGTTTTCCAATCTGGTCCTGCTGGACGCCAACCGGGACAAGGCGGAAGGGGAGGCCATGGACCTGAGCGACGGCCTGCCCTACGGCGCTTCCATGGAGATCACCGCCGGGACCTACGACGACATCGCCGACTGCGGGCTGGTCGTGATCACCGCCGGGGTGAACCAGAAGCCCGGCGAGACCCGGCTCCAGCTGATCGAGCGCAACGCTGTCATCATGCGGAGCATTGTAGAGGAGATCAAAGCCCGGCCCTTTGGGGGCATTCTTCTTATCGTGTCCAATCCGGTGGATGTGCTCACCCATGTGGCCAGGGAGCTGTCAGGTTATCCCAAGGAGCGGGTCATCGGGTCTGGGACGGTTTTGGACACCGCCCGGCTGAAGCAGCTGCTGGGGGAAGAGCTGGGGGTGGACAGCCGCAATGTTCACGCCTTCATTGTCGGTGAGCACGGCGACAGCGAGCTGGCTGTCTGGAGCGGAGCCAATGTGTCCGGTTTGAATCTGGACGATTTCTGCCGCCTGCGGGGAAAGGAACTCCATGAGGCCAGCAAGGAGCGCATCTATCAAACCATTCGGGACAGTGCCAACGAGATCATCAAGCGTAAGGCGGCGACCTACTATGGCATTGCGATGGCGGTAGGACGCATAGCGGAGTGCATTGTAAAGGACGAGCAAGCGGTGCTGCCCATCTCGGTGGGGCTGGAGGGAGAGTACGGCTTGGACCACGTGACGCTGAGCATTCCGTCCATTGTGGGCAAGAACGGCCTGGAGAAGATCTTGGAGATCCCGCTGGGGGAGTCCGAACGGTTGGCGCTGGACCGTTCCGCCCAACAGCTGCAGGAGGTCATCGCTGGGCTGAAGCTGTAAGCGGATCTGCCTTGTGCAAAGCGGGCGCGGTGTTTGTATGATGGAACCAGAACTAGTAAATATAGGCAGGTCCCGTTGTGGTATATCTCCGCAGTTCAGGGCAAAGCTATAAGCGGATGTTCCATCCAACACAAACAGGAAAAACAAAATGAAAAAAGGAGAGACGAGTTATGTCTAACAGTAATAGCAGTAAGATCATGGTTCCCAACGCCCGTGAGGCTATGGACAAG
>CAJUAW010000062.1 GCA_910584605.1 uncultured Oscillospiraceae bacterium | reverse complement strand
GGCGACCACCGAGATCTACACTCTTTCCCTACACGACGCTCTTCCGATCTGCCTTCCGGAAATTACCATTGCAATCGGACCCGATATGCGGTATCCTATAAAAACACCACTGTCACAAACCCGCTCTGCCGCAGGAAAAGCGGGGTGTGCAGATTCACGAACCGGCGCTTAAAATCCCGGAGATAATCTTCGGTCAATGTCTTGCAAAGAGCGGAAAAATGCGTTATAATAAGCGACACTAGGCAAGGTGGGGGCGGGCGTTATGGCGCCGTGAAAAGTTGCCCGCCTGCCCTTGCGTTTTCCGGCGAAGCATGTTAAGATAGCTTTGACTCACTATTCCGGTCAAAGCCAGTATGATAGAGGAGGGAGTCTCCGTGGCGAGTCTTCTGTATACCAATTCCCAGCTGCTGCTGGAGCGCGCAATGAATTTCCAGTGGACCAAGCAGGTTACCATCAACGACAACATTGTCAACGCCGAGACCCCCAACTACAAGGCGAAATATGTCACCTTTGAAGAGGCTCTGGACGCCAGCATCCGCACCGCCCTGCACAGCGGCGACAAGCGCCGCCTGGCCGCGGTGCGCTCCACCATCGACCGCTCCCAGCCCATCGTCCATGTGGCCCAGGCGGAGAGCACCCGCATGGACGACAACGGCGTCAACGTCACCGATCAGGAGACCGAGGCGGTCCGCAACGCATACCAGATGCAATACACCATCGACTCCATCAACAGCAACCTGTCGCTGATCCGGACGCTGATCCGGGGACAGTGACCGTGTAACACGCGCCGTCCGGCGTGGACGAGGGGCGGGAGCCGTCCCTTCCCCGCCGGCGCTTTGAATTATAGATCATGGAGGAATACATATGGCCTTCGTCAGCAGCATCGATGTCATCGGCTCCGGCTTTACTGCTCAGCAACAGCGGCTGGATATCATCTCAGAGAATATCGTCAACATGAACACGACCCGTACCGAGAACGGCGAGGGGCCCTACCGCAGGAAAGTGGTGGTGTTCGAGGCGGACAACGGCGGCAGCCGGTTCCAGGACGTCCTGGCCCGCACCCGCAATGGCAGCGGAGGGCGGTTCGCCTCAGATACTGTGGGCGGCGTCCGGGTCGCGGAGGTGGCAGAGGACCCCTCCGACTTTAAGCTGAAGTATGATCCCGGTGACCCCGATGCCAACGAGGATGGCTACGTGGAGATGCCCAATGTGGATCTGGTGAAGGAGATTACCGACGGTATGGCGGCCAGCCAGGCCTTCACTGCAGATATCACTGCGTTCAATCTTTTGAAAACTCTGCTCTCCAAGGGACTGGAGATCGGTAAGTAAAGGCCACTCTAGGTCAGGTCGAGTTTTTGACTGGCGGGCGTGAGGCCCAAAGGCTGAAATTTGGTCTGGCCTGGATTTGCGCTATGGGATACTGCAATATCCGGCGATTTTTATCAAAAACTGGAGGTTTTTGTCATGGAATTCACCCCTGTCAGCCCGATCCGTCCGCTGATTGAGACAGCCGAGACACAGTCCGCGCAGAGCGGCCGGAGCGCCGGCATCTCTCTGTTTGCCACGGTGTTCCAGTCCGCCATCAACGACGTGCGGGAGACCAACGCCAAGCAGGTGGACCTGGAATACAAGCTGGCCACCGGCCAGCTGGACAATCCGGCGGAGCTTACCTTGGCCACCGCTCAGGCTTCCAACTCCGCCCTGCTGCTGATGACGCTGCGGGACAGGGCGATGGATGTCTATAATGAGCTGATGCGCATTTCCCTGTAAGAGAATATGAGATGAGAAAACTGTCCGGAGGGATCCAAGTTGCAGACGTTTCAGACAAAGCTGAAGGAGCTCTGGGAAAAAATCAAGAGCTTTTTCAAAAAACTGAATAAAAAAGTCCGGATCCTGCTGGGGGTCTTTCTGGTCGTACTCCTGGCAGTCATCATTGCGGCGGCAGTGCTGCTGAACCAGAAGGAGTACGCCGTGCTGTACACCGGCCTGAACTCCACCGAGATCAGCACCGTAGGCTCCTACCTGGCCGACCGGGGCGTGACGGATTACCAGATTCAGGGAGATACCATCCTGGTGCCGGCGGGCCGGGAGGTCCAGCTGCAGGCTGAACTGGCCATGTCCGGCTACCTGACCACCGGCTTTAACTACGAGTATCTTGACAACCTCAGCGGCATCAGCACAGAGGCGGAGCGGCGGGAGGCCCTGCGGATCGCCACGATTCAAAAGCTGGAGGCCACTATCCGCCAGTTTAACGGCGTGCGGAACGCCAATGTGGAGATCGCGCTGGGGACGCAGCAGGTATTTGTCCTCCAGGACAGCGCCATTCCGGCCACTGCGGCGGTGACCATCACCCCTGAGAGCGACCAGGGATTGGACAGCGCGGTGGTCAAGGCCATCCGCCACACCGTGAGCCACAGCGTGCAGCAGCTGGACATCTCCAATGTCAGCATTGAGGACATCTATGGCAATACATACTCCGATAACGACACCATCGATAAGACCAACCAGGCCACGGCGCTGAAGATGGAATATGAGGAGCGGATCTCCAACAACGTCCGCACCCAGATCCGGCAGACGCTGGATAAGATCTATGGGCCGGAAAACGTGGCGGTGAGCGTGCTGTGCACAGTGGATGTGACCCACCAGATCATCGACAGCACCACCTATAACCAGCCCGATGGTTCAGTGGTTGGCGGCGGTCTGATTATCAACGACCATCTCTTCTACGAGCGCATCCGGGATGGCGAGACCCCGACAGGGGGCACAGTGGGTACCACTCCCAACTCTGATCTGAATGGCAACTTCCCCAACTATCCCGACTGGACCCAGGACGGCGACGAAAATGACACCTACGTGGGCAACGAGACGGACCGGACGCACGCCGTCGACCAGACCAACACCCAGGAGGAGGTTCTGGAGGGCCGGCTGAAGGACCTGCGGGTGACGGTGACCGTCAACCAAAACTGTACGAATGCCGGCGCCATGACCATCGACTCCCTGCGGGACAATGTAGCCACCCTGGTGGGTATTGCCGGGACCGAGGAGGCGCTGGACCGGGTCTTTGTGGCCATTGCTCCCTTTGCCGAGGACGGCACCGTGCTGGCGCCGGGTGGCAGCTGGTTCCTCAGCCCGGAGAACAGCTGGATCCTCTACGCCGCAATCGGCGGACTGGTCCTGTTCGTGGTCCTGCTGATCGTCATCCTCGTGCTGGCCAGACGGCGCAGAAAGAAGCGCCTGGAGGAACAGCAGGCTCTGGAGGAGGAGATGATGGCGGCTCAGGCCGCGGCCGAGGCGGCCGCGATCATCGCCGCCGCCCCTCCCACCGGCGGAGCCGATATTATGGAGGTCAACACCGAAAAGAGTATGGAGCTGCGTAAGAGCGTCCGGCAGTTCGCCCAGAACAATCCGGAGATTGCAGCTCAGATGGTGAAAGCTTGGCTGAAGGGAGATGAGACCGGTGGCTGAAGCGACAAAGGAAGCAACAAAGGTTGAACTAACCTATCCCCAGAAGGCTGCGGCAGTGATCGTCTCGCTGGGCGCGGATAAGGCCTCCGGACTGTACCAGTATATGGACCCGGAGGAGATCGAGGCGCTGACCCTGGAGGTGGCCCGGCTTGGCATGCTGGACTCGGAGCAGACCGAAGCGGTTTTGACTGAGTTTTATCAGACCTGTATGACCAGCAAGGCGGTGACGGAGGGCGGCTTGGAGTATGCCCGGGCCGTGCTGGAGAAGGCATTTGGCAACCAGACCGCCATGGCCCTGCTGGAGAAGGTGACCAAGTCCCTGAAGAACCGGGAGTTCGCCTTCCTGGACAAGGCGGACGTCAAATCCCTGTTCTCCGCCCTCCAGAACGAACGTCCTCAGACGGTGGCCCTGGTGCTGTCCTATGTGGACCCGGACAAGGCCGCCGGCGTCATCGAGCAGCTGGAGCCCCGCCGCCAGATTCGGGTGGTGGAGGCCATCGCCACCATGGAGAGCGCCGCCCCCGCCGCCATCAAGACCATCGAGGCGGAGATGGAACGGAAGTTCTCCAGCATCATCACCAGCTCCAATGTCAAGGTGGGCGGCATCGACTACGTAGCCGGTATCATGAACAACCTGGACCGCTCCAGCGAGAAGTCCATCTTCGACGGCCTGTCCGCCCGCAACGCCGAGCTGGCCGACGAGATCCGCAAGCGGATGTTCGTCTTTGAGGATATCATCACCATGGACGACCGCTCTGTGCAGCGTTTCGTCCGGGACTGTGACCCGAGAGACCTGGTGCTGGCGCTGAAGACCGCCAACGCCGAGGTGTCCAACAAGCTGTTTACCAACATGTCCGCCCGTATGGCCGAGAGCATTCGGGACGACCTGGAGGTCACTACAAATGTCCGTATGAAGGACGTGGAGGATGCCCAGCAGCGCATCGTCGGCGTCATCCGCGACCTGGAGGAGAGGAACGAGATCATCATCATGAAGGGCGGAAAGGACGATATCATTGCGTAATATCCTGAAAGGGTTTCTGGAACCCAAAGCGGAGACCTACGTTCTGCCCAACACGGACGACATCCACTTCGAGGGGGAGGAACCCCTTCTCCCGGAGGAGGAGCCGGTCCTGGAGGAACCCCTCAAGGAGGCGGCCGCAGAGCCTGAAGCGCCGCCCGAGCCGGAAAAGCCGGAGGAACCCAAAAAGGAGACCCCTGTCCACTATGCCCAGCTCCAGGCAGAGCTGATCCTGAACCAGGCCCGGGAGGAGGCCCAGCAACTGCTGGATCAGGCCCGGGAGCAGGGGTTGGCCGAGCTGGAGGAGATCCGGGCGGGCGCCCGGGACGAGGGCTACCGGGACGGCTACGCCCAGGGCATCGCCAAGGCGATGGACGATTCGATCCGGGACCGGGAGGCCACCGCCGCCCGGTTGGAGAAAGAGGTCCAGGCGTTTTTGGAAAAGGCGTCCCTGGCCCGGGAGGAGATGCTCCTCCAGACCCGGGATGAGCTGCTGGAGCTGTGCCTGTCCGTAGCCGAGAAGGTGGTGCGGGTCAGTCTGAAGAGCAGCAGCGAGGTCATCGTCCGCATGATCCAGACCGCGACCGAGCGGATGAAGCGGCAGGAGTGGGTGCACATCTATATCTCCGGCTGCGACAGCCGCCAGCTGGCCCAGATCTCTCCGGCCCTGACCAGCTCGCTGGGCGCGCTGTCCCAGCACATCAAGATCATCCCCATGGGGGACGACGAGATCGGTACCTGTATCGTGGAGACCCCCGAGGAGATCGCTGATGCCAGCGTATCCACGCAGATGTCCAACATCCGGGATGTGCTCCACGATCAGATGGGGGCCTATTGGCCGCAGTAAGAGGAGACTTAGGGCGTGTTTCGAGAACTGATCCCCTCTGTCCGTTCCGCCGAGACGGTGGGCCGGACGGGAAAAATCGAGAATATCGTGGGCATGTCCATTGAGGCCTCCGGCGGCCGGGCCGCCATTGGCGACATCTGCCGCATCTATTCCAACGAGTCCGGCGGTCAGATCCCTGCCGAGGTGGTGGGCTTCAAAAATGACCACATCCTGCTGATGCCCTATGCCAATATGAGCGGCATTTCTGCGGGCAACTTCGTCCGCAACACCGGCAAGCGGCTGACCCTTCCGGTGGGACCCTTTCTGCGGGGGCGGGTGATCAACGCGCTGGGCCAGCCCATCGACGGGCTGGAGCCTTTCCAGCGGGGCGACACCTTCTCTGTGGACAGCACCTATATCAACCCCATGTCCCGTCCCCCCATCCGGGAGCGGATGGAGTTCGGCGTTAAGGCCATTGACAGCCTGCTCACCATCGGCAAGGGCCAGCGTATCGGGATCTTTGCCGGCTCGGGCGTGGGCAAGTCCACCCTGATGGGCATGATCGCCAAGAACGTAAAGGCGGATATCAACGTCATCGCCCTGGTGGGCGAGCGCGGCCGCGAGGTCTTGGAGTTCATGCAGAAGGACCTGGGGGAGGAGGGGATGCGCCGCTCGGTGCTGGTGGTGGCCACCAGCGACCAGCCCGCCATGCTGCGGATGCGGTGCCCCAGCGTGGCCATCAGCATTGCCGAGTATTTTGCCGGACAGGGCTATGACGTTCTGCTGATGATGGACTCCCTCACCCGTTTCGCCATGGCCCAGCGGGAGATCGGCCTGGCCATCGGGGAGCCGCCGGTGGCCAGAGGGTACACCCCCTCCATGTACGCGGAGATGCCCAAGCTGCTGGAGCGCAGCGGAAACTTTGAAAAAGGTTCTATCACCGGCGTTTACACCGTATTGGTAGAGGGCGACGACACCAATGAGCCCATTGCGGATACCGTCCGCGGCATTCTGGACGGCCACATCGTCCTCTCCCGCCAGCTGGCCAACGCCAACCACTTCCCCGCCATTGATGTGGGGGCCAGCATCTCCCGTCTGATGGTGGAGATCGTCTCCCCGGAGCACCGGAAGCTGGCAGGACAGCTGCGAGATATCATGGGTGTGTACGAAAAAAATTCCGATCTGGTGTCCATCGGCGCATACAAGGCGGGCACCAACCCCAAGCTGGACCACGCACTGAGCAAGATCGACGGCATCAACCAGTTTTTGATGCAGGGCGTGGACGAGGCGTTCTCCTATGAGGACAGCCTGGAGCAGCTGCGGCGCATTTTGCGGTAAGTCCATGGTAAGGAGTTAATCGACCAATGAAGAAATTCCGCTTCTCCCTGGAGACAGTTTTGGATTATAAGAATCAGGCTCTGGACGCCCTCCGGGCGGAGCACGGCGCAATCCTGGCCCAGGTCCGCGCCCAGGAGCAGCTGATCGAGGACCTGGAGACCGAGCACCGTCAGGCGGACGACGACTTTACCCAGCGCAAGCTGGAGGGCATCAACGTTTTGGACGCCATGAGCTTTGAGCAGTACCTCCGGTCTCTGGAGCGCAAGCTCCAGGAGGAGTACCGCAAGCTGGACCGCCTGCGGCGCAGGGAGGAAGACAAGCGGGCTCAGGTGGTGGAGGCCCGGAAGGAGACGGCCACCATCGAGAAGCTGAAGGAGCACAAGCTGGAGGACTACCGCAAGGCGGAGCAGAAGGACGAGGAGCAGCGCATTGAGGAGTTTGTCTCCACCACCCGCGCCATGGCGGCGATGGGAATGTAACAGGTGAGTTACACTGCAGGCAGTGTTTCTCTATATAGGTCACTCAGGAAGGAGGTGAGAAGCCATGAGTACGCCGCTTTCCTTCTGTGACATCAGCGCGAGGTATGGGCAGGCGCCCGCCCCCCAGCAGACGCTGGAGGAGCAGACCGGCTGGAACCCCAAACAACTCTTTTTGGACTACATGCTCAAGGTCAGGGACCAGCGTGAGCAAAACGCCAAGGAGGCCGAAGAGGACGCTTTGATGGCGATGATCGACGCCATGAACGCTTCGGAGGAAGACAAGGCGTCCGGTAAAACGGAACGGACCCTGACGGAATCCCTGGCAAAGGCCGGCGAGGCCATTACGGCTCAGTCGGAGGAGGTCCTGGAGGACGGAAGCAAGCTTGTACAGTGGGTTGACCCTACAACAAAACTTTCCGTTCAAGTTCTGCTGTCCTGCCTGGGCGACCGGTTCAGCTTTGAACAGGCCGACAAGGTGGAAGAGAACACCCAGGAGGCTCAAGAGGTCCAGGAGCAGGAACTCCAAGAGGAAGGTTTGGACGTCACAGAGCAGCGCGATCTCAGCATCACCAGCAATCCCAGCGACCCATACACGATTTGAAGGAGGTGAACAACAATGAACGTAACCGACCAATGGATGCTGGAACGGATGCAGCAGATGGCCGCCAATATGGCCGCTTCTCTGCCCCAGACCAGCCAGAACACCGACGCGTCCCAGCCGGAAAAGGGCGAGAGTTTTCAGGACCTGATGAACAAGGCCAAGGACCAGCAGGTGGAGGCCCCCCGGAAGGACAGCACAGCGCAAAAGACCGAAAACGTTCAGGATAAGGCCCCCGCCCAGAAGACAGAGAGCGAGGTTATCACCGACATGCGGGATCCCCGCATCCAGGCGCTGGACCCCGCCACCCAGGCGCAGATCGCCGCCGGTTTTATCACCCCGGTGGAGATGCCCAACGGGAACCTCGCGCTTCGGATAGACGCCCAGCCTGCTGCTATCATCACGCCCACGCTGCCCAATGGTGAGATCGACTGGAGCAAGCCCTTTGTGCTGACCAACAGCAAAGGCGAGCAGTTTGAGGTCTTCCTGGACCAGGAGAACGGCGACCACAAGCTGTTCCAGGTGCTGGCCAGCGGCGAGCGGAAGCAGCTTGAGCTCTTCCCGGAGCAGCCCAAAACTGAGTTCCTGAACAACGTGAAAAGGCTGGATATGACGGTTACCACCCAAGGGGAAGCCATGAAGGAGACCGACGACCAGGACAACAGTGCCAATCTGGACGCTCAGATGGCGGCTGACAGGCCCCTGTTCAAGGATGTGGAGGCGGCTCCCGTGAAGGTAGGCGAGAACTTCCAGCTGGACACGGAGCAGCCCGATATGGACGCCAGCCTGGCCGACGCGATTCGCTATGCGGACCAGCAGGGCCTGCGGCAGATCGAGATCAAGCTCAGCCCCGAGAACCTGGGCAGCCTGACCGTGAAGCTGACTCAGGCGTCGGACGGCAGCCTGCAGGTGGTGCTTCACGCGGCCAATCTGAAGGCGGCCAACCTGCTCAGCCAGCACATGGACGGCCTGAACGCGGCCCTCCAGGGCTACGGCCAGAACAACGAGGTCCACGTGGAGGTCCAGCGCGGCGGCGACAGCCAGCAGGCTCAGCAGCAGCAGCAACAGCAGGCCGATCCCGACGGACGCAATCAGCAGCAGCAGCAACAGCAGCAGCGCCAGCAGGAGAGCGAGCACAGCGGCGACTTTGTACAGCGGCTTCGCTTGGGCCTTTTCGGGCTGGACGACATGACTTAGATGAGGTGAAACAATATGGCAGATTCTATCGTCCCAACCGGCGTTGACATTATGTCGCGCTACAACACCGGCAGCACCCGCGGCCGGGATATCTACACCAACCCTGCGGACTATGATAAGGAGCTGGCCCTCTATGAGGACAAGGGCACGCTGTCCTTCACCGACATGCTGGGCCTGATGGTGGCGCAGTTCCAGTATCAGACCATGGACAACCAGGCCAGCACCACCGACATGATGAATCAGCTGGTGCAGATGAGCTCCATGCAGGCCATGACCGAGATGAGCACCCAGATTCAGGAGCTGACTCTGGCCAACATCATGAGCTACTCCGCCTCCCTGGTGGGGAAGACGGTCACCGTGGGCCAGTACGACGAGACGACCAAGGAGACCATAGAGATTGTGGGCGTGGTGCAGGGCACCGGCACCTACAACGGCCAGCAGGTCATCTACCTGGACAACGGCAAGGGCTACTTCCTGAGCGAGATCATGGCCGTAGGCAAGCTGCCGCCCAAGCCGGAAGACCCCGACGCCCCTGACCCTGACAATCCGGACGCCGGAGACAGCACCGACAAGGAAGAGGTGCCTGACGCAGAGGACGAGGGGAAGGGCTGAGTTTGACGCAGGCGGAAGGGAATCTGGCCTGAATCAAGCGGGCATGAGGTCCGCGAGAAAGAAGAGGAAGAATTATGGCAGAACGCATCGATTCCATTCAGGGCGTGTCCCAGGTAGAACGCGTCCAACGGGTCAGCCAGGTCACACGCCGGACGGCTGGACAGTTTGGCGCTCTGCTGCAGCAGGAGCTGAAAGCCGCGGAGCCCGCGATCTCCTTCTCCAAACACGCTCAAAACCGGGCAGCAGAGCGGGGTATCCAGGTGGACGACGCCCTGATGGACCAGCTGGCCGACTCTGTGGAGCGGGCACAGGCCAAGGGAGCCACCAACATCCTGGCCTTCGACGCCACCCGGGCCTTCATCATCAACGTCCCCCACGGACGGGTGATCACCACCATGTCCCAGGAGGAGATGGAGGAAAATATCTTTACCAACATCGACGGCGCTGTACTGCTGAAATAACAGAAAGCAGGACCTTTTTGGATGCTTTGGTCCCCTGCCCGACTGACAGGGGGCCGGCAGCGCCATAGAAAGGAAGTTTGATTCTCTATGACAGGTGCAATGTATGCCGCCATCGGCGGCCTGAAGTCCCACATGACCAAGCTGAACGTCATCGGCAACAACGTGGCCAACGTGAACACCCCCGGATACAAGGCCCAGCGGATGACCTTCCAGGAGTCTATCTACACCACCAGCAAGTCCGGCTCCAACGGCGGCGTGACCATGGGCGGCAACAACCCCTCCCAGATCGGCTACGGCTGCTCCGTTGGCTCCATCGACCTGAACATGTCCCCCTCCACCTACGCTCCCACCGGCGTTGGCCTGGACTGTATGCTCACCGGCGAAGGCTTCTTCATGGTGGGCGACAAGATTGAGTATGAGCGGGACGAGACTACAAATCCTCCCACAATTACTGGCCACGGAATCCAGAGCGCCAGCGATTTGACGCAGCCCCTGCTGACCCGCGTGGGCAACTTCTGGGTAGACGCCGACGGCTATATCTGTAACCGTGACAACAAGGTCCTCTACGGCTTTGCCCGGGTGCAGAACCCCAACTACAACCCCAATGCCACCCCTCCTGCGGCAAATGCTTCTGCAGCAGAGAAAGCGGCGTATGAACTTGCTCAGCAGCCAACCATCATCAGCACTGAGCTGGTCCCTCTGCGTGTTCCCCTGTCTGCCGCCGCGCCAACTGGTGGTGCAAATGGCAATGGCGGAATTGTAGAGATTCCGGCAACAGGTACTACTCCGGCGAGTACTAAAACCCTTTGGGAGGAGGGCGACCCCGTTTATCCCTATTTGGATGCAAACAATGAAAACCGGTATCCCTCCTATAAGGATACAGCTAAAAATCCGGCGAATACTGGAAATGCTGGCGGCGGTACTGGAGGTGGCACTGGTGGCGGTACTACGACCACCGCAATCAATTCAACACAGATTGCGGTTGCTCAGAACACCAATGAGAACCGCATCTCCGATGAGATGCCCGTCCAGCTGAAAAACATGCAGATTGGTAAGGATGGCTCGATTACCGGCACGGCTGCCAACGGCAAGACCGTGGTCATCGGCTATGTGGCCATTGCCAGCGCCGACAGCCCCGACGGCGTGACCCACATGGACGGCCCCTACTACAAGGCCATGGGCGGCGCGGGCAACCTGCGCGTCTCCGCCCTGGTGGACCTGCCCACCAAGTATCTGGGCAATCAGGTGGCTCCGACAGACCCGGATGACCCCCAGCCCAATGCTGCGGATGCCATTCTCAGCGACTCCACCAACTCCATCAAAAACGGCGGTCTGGAGGCTTCCAGCACCGACGTGGCCAACGAGTTTGCCGAGATGATTACCACCCAGCGCGGCTATCAGGCCAACACCCGCATTATCACCGTCACCGACTCCATGCTGGAGGAGCTGGTGAACATGAAGCGGTAATGGAAGCCGCTTCGTTAAGGCGCCCGCCCAGGCCCCCTTGGCAAAGGGGGCTCCGGGCGTGAGCCGTGCAGGCGGTTTCTCCCGAAGCACAGGATGGTTCCGGAGAAAACCCGCCGCCCCCCGCCCCTGGCGGCGGTCACGCTCCCTTTGCGAAGGGAGGCTTATGAGAGGTTTGCGAGAGGAAAGGAAGGTTTGTCATGATTCAACTGACGAAGCGCAACGGAGAGCGGTTCCTGGTCAACCACACCCAAATCGAGAGCATTGAGATGATTCCCGAATCGAAGATCGTCATGATGAATCGTGACTACTTCATTGTCCGGGAGTCCCCCGAGCAGATCATCAAGCGCATCGCGGAGTACACTGCCAAGGTACAGGACGTGCGCCGGGAACTGGACATCGTCGACCGGCGCTGAGCCGCCGGTCACGGGGCATGTTTGACAGGCGTCAAGCCTGAAGCGGAGGGGCCCGTCTTCCCATAGCTGGACCCGACGCCTTTCAAATGCGCCCCGAAACAGAAAAAAGACATCCCCAGTGGGGAGAGGAGTGTGGACCTGTGAATATTACATATATCATCGGTACAGTAGTTGCCTTTCTGGTTATGATCATCGGTATGATGCAGGGCGGCACGGGTGGATTTCTCACCGTCAGCCAGCTGTTCAACTTCGTTGACCCGGCCAGTATCTTCATCGTAATCGGCTGTACCTTTGCCGTGCTGGTCGCCAGCTTTCCCATCAGCTCCCTGACCGCCGTCCCCAAGCACTTCGCGGTCATCATGAACGCCAAGCGTTATGACCCCATGGCCATCATCGACAAGCTGGTGGAGCTGGCCCAGGTGGCCCGTAAAAACGGCCTGCTGGCCCTGGAGGAAATGGGCAACCAGGAGCAGGACCCCTTCTTCAAGCAGTGCATCATGCTCATCGTGGACAACAACGACGCCGACCAGGCCAAGGAGATCATGATGAACGACATCGAGCAGTCGGTGGCCCGCCACGAGGACGGCGCGGGCATGTATGACAAGGCCTCCGCCGTGGCCCCCGCCTTCGGCATGGTGGGTACGCTGGTCGGTCTGATCAACATGCTGAAGGCCATGGACGTGGAGAGCGGCGGCGGCGACCTGGGTCCCGCCATGGCAACCGCTCTGGTTACCACTCTGTACGGCTGCGTGCTGGCCCACATGATCTTCGGCCCCATCGCCACCCAGCTGCGCCGCCGGGACGAGGAGGAGACCCTCTGCAAGCTGATCATCGTGGAGGGCATCATGTCCATTCAGGCCGGCGCCAACCCCAAGTTCCTGCGGGAGAAGCTGCTCACCTTCATGGGTCAGAAGCAGCGCGGCGAGGGCGGCAAAAAGGGCGGCAAGGGCGAATAAGGCCCCCGCGTCTATGAACTGAGGTGAAACCATGGCAAGTATCAAGAAAAAAGGCGGAGGCGGAGGCGGCGGCGCCAACTGGATGGACACCTACGGCGACATGGTCACCCTGCTGCTGTGTTTCTTCGTCCTGCTGTACTCCATCTCCACCATCGACCAGGACAAGTGGATGGTCTTCATCCAGAGCTTCAACCGGGACGCCGTCGAAGAGCTGGATATCCCCGAAGGTCCCGTTGGCGAGAATACTGGCACGCATGGCGACGATATGCCCATTCCCGACGACAACAACGAGGTGGACGTGGCCTTGAATGAGCTGTACGACTTCCTGGTGGAATACCAGCAGAGCGCAGCTGCTGCCGCTGACAGCATTTCCGTCAGCAAGGGGGACGATTTCGTCTTCATCTCCTTTGACGACGCCGTCTTCTTCGACGGCAACAGCTCCTTTCTGCGTCGGGACGGCAAGGATGTGCTGGATGTGCTCATCCCCGCACTGATCGAGGCGGGTCCCTATATCGACGAGCTGCGGGTCCTGGGCCACACCGCCCAGCAGTACGCCGACAAGCCCAACAAGGTCAGCAGTGACCGGCATCTTGCCTGTGACCGGGCCGCTGAGGTGGCCATCTACCTTCAGGAGAACATCAGCTATGAGTCGCTCCATCCCGGACGGATCATCGCCATGGGCTTGGGTCAGTGGCGCAACGTGGCGCCCAACGATACCGGTGAGAACCGGGCAAAAAACCGCCGCGTGGAGCTGATTATCAGCGGCCGCGATCTGGAGAACGAACTGACCGACAGCTACCGTCAGTATTACACCATGTACGACGAGGCCAACGAGGACAGCACCGATTTCGCCGCGGATGGCAACGCCGTTATGAGTTACAATACCAACGGAAACTGAAGCTGGATCGAGGAAGTATCATAAATGAGGGAACGTTATGGCTGAAGTCTTATCACAAAGTCAGATTGACGCCCTGCTGAACGCGGCCAGAAGCGGAGAACTGGACGTAGACAAGCCGGCGGAAAAATCTGCAGAACAAAAATATCGGAAATATGACTTTTACAGCCCCCGCAAGTTCACCAAGGACAGGCTGAAGATGCTCAACAGCATCTTTGAGAGCTACGCCCGGGTCATCAACTCCAGGGTCAATGCCCTGCTTCACGCCACCTGCGAGATCGATGTGGACAGCGTGGAGGAGCAGCGGTACTATGAGTTTTCCAACGCCTTGACGGAGAGCGACGTGGTGGCCCTGGCAGAGATCGACCGGGAGCAGCTTCAGGGGGACGACCCCATTCTGGTCCATATGGACACGCCGGTGGTGCTGTCCATGCTGGACCGGATGATGGGCGGCGAGGGAGATCCGGACCCCACGGTCCCCAGCGACTACAACATGACCGATCTGGAGCTGAACATGTATGACAGCCTGATTGCCGATCTGATCCCCATTCTGGGGGGCAGCTGGGAGAACTACATTTCCCTGAACTTCTCCTACATCCGCACTGAGGTGAATCCCACCCTGGTCCAGCTGATTGGCTACGACGAGACGGTGGTGATCGTGGGCCTGAACATCAAATTTCCCAACTGCACTGGCCGGATGAGCCTGTGCCTGCCCGGCGAAATGCTGACCAATGTTTTTTCCGAGATCAGCAAGAGCACCAGCCGCCGCACCACCGGAGAGGATAAGTCCGAGGAAATCTTCGATACCCTGCGGGATTCCGAGCTGGAGATCGTAGCCGAGCTGGCCCGGACCCGAATCTTACTCAGCGACCTGTATCACCTGAACGTGGGCGATGTGGTAGATATCAAGCGATCCAAAGACTCCCCGGTCTTCCTGAATATTGGAGGGCGAAGGTGGTTTGACGGGAAAATGGGCACCAGCAACAAGCAGGTGGCCGTGAAAATCGGAGAGACCTACATAAAAATGTAGGCTAAAAGGAGCGAATCTGGATGGAAGATACTATTTTTAGCCCGATGGAAATAGACGCCATCGGGGAGATCATGAATATCAGCCTGGGCTCCTCTGCCACTGCGGCCTCCAATATGCTGGACCACCGGGTGGATATCACAACTCCCAGGGTGAGTGTGATCAACGCGGAGGATTTTACCCTTGGCAAGATCGAACCGGCGGTAGGCGTGGAGATCAAGTATGTCTGCGGTCTGGAGGGCAGCAACATCATGCTGCTCAAGCGCAGCGACGTGCGGGCCATTACCGACATTCTGCTGATGACCGAGACACCCGACGAGGAATTTGAGCTCAACGAGCTGTCCATCAGCGCCGTGTGTGAGGTCATGAACCAGATGATGGGGTCCTCCGCCACCGCTCTGTCCGATTTGCTGGGCCGGATGGTGAACATCTCCACCCCCGAGTCCTTCGAGCTGGACGACCTGGACAAGGTGAAGGAGGAGCACTTCCCCGTCACTCACGGCCCGGTGGTGGTGGTGCGCTTCAACCTGACCATCGATGACGTACTGGACAGCGAATTCATGAACGTGATGTCGGTAGAGCTGGGTAAGGAGCTGATCGCCGGCTTCGGTCTGGATGCGGAGGCTGAGCCGGCCCCCGAACCTGCGCCCGCCGCCGCCCCTGCTCCGGCCCCCGCCGGCGGAGGAGCGACGATGAGCCAGGAGGAGATCGAGCGGATGATGGCAGCCGGAGCGCCCGCCGCCGCTCCGGCCCCCGCTGGAGTTCCAGCGGCCCCTGCTGCAGCGCCTCCGGGCATGCCCCCGGCGGGCGAGATGCCCGCCGCCTACCCCGGTTACCCCCCTTACGGCCAGATGCCTGCGCAGGGCCAGTATCCATACCCTTATCCGCCCTACCCCATGTATCCGCCCCAGCCTGCTGCGCCGCCTGATCCCAAGGTGATCAACGCCCAGCCCAACCGCATGCGGGAGCTGAGCTCCGAGACCCAGCTGAATCAGGAGCAGAAGGACAACCTGGACCTGATCCTCTCCGTCTCCCTGGAGGTGGCGGTGGAGATCGGCCGGACCCGGCGGAAGATCCAGGATATCCTGTCCTTCTCCAAGGGGTCGCTGGTGGTGCTGGACAAACTGGCCGGTGATCAGGTTGATCTGCTGGTTAACGGACAGTGTGTAGCCAAGGGCGATGTGGTGGTCATCGACGATAACTTTGGCATCCGCATCACCGAGATTCTGCAGAAGCCGGATATCAATGTGCTGACCCAGGGCTGAGCCCTTTGCATATAGATCGATCAAACACAAACTATTTTTTGAAAAGGATGGTTCACTATGGCTAAGATTCTTACGGTTGACGACGCTGCTTTTATGCGCAAGGTCATCAAGGACACTCTGAGCAAAGCCGGCTACACCGAGATTTATGAGGCGGAGGACGGCGCCATGGCGGTGGAGAAGTACAATGAGCTCAAGCCCGACCTGGTGCTCATGGACATCACCATGCCCAACAAGGA
>CAJUAW010000061.1 GCA_910584605.1 uncultured Oscillospiraceae bacterium | reverse complement strand
TGTGGGCCGTTATACAGCGTTCTTGACGGGGCGGCTGTGTAATGGCTCATTCTTTTAGGCCACGCAGAAGCGGCGGGTTGTGGTGGTCCTGGTAAAGGCGGCGGCTACGTCGGGAATGGCCTTGCGCAGGGCCGCTGTGTCCAGCCTGGAGGCGGTCACGGTCTTCCAGGTGACTTTATACTCCCCGGCCCGAAGCTCCTCAGAATCGCCCATGTGGGCTTTCAGAGCGTCCTTGATGGTCTCCATCTCGGACTCGGCCTCATCTACCAGGGCTTGGAGCTGCCGCAGCTCCCGGATTTTGCTCTCGATTTCGCTGATGCTCATAGCTGTTTACCTCCTGATCGTATTTCGCGGGCCTGAGCCTTGGCGGTGGGTGGCATTGCGTGCGCCTCACGGGGCCGACTTACCGCATCCATCCCCACTCTTCTGTGGTGTTCTTGCTGTTACCCGTCCACCTTCGCCGGGGCTGTTCCCTCCTAACAATGATATAATAACATAGTTGCGTAAGTATATCAATTGGCAAAATGAACATACTTGCGCAAATATATTTGTGTAGAATATATATTTGCGCAAGCATTGAAATGTGATATAATATGACTATACTAGGAGGAGTAGACAGCAATGAAATTGCTCCCCTGGAGGGAGGTAAAACAGTGTCAGTATCAAGAGCACAGCAAAAGGCAACCAATAAATGGATTGCGAAGGCATATGACCGTATCAATCTGACTGTCCCCAAGGGCAAAAAAGAGACCATCCAGGCCCACGCAACGGCCCAGGGGGAAAGCGTGAACGGCTTTATCAACCGGGCTATAGACGAAGCAATGGAGCGGGACGGCGGGGTTCCTGCGGCCTCTGGGGAGGGATAGCGCATGGATATTACTGATTTGCAGAAGCTATGTGCAGTTGATGCAATCCGCTGGACTGACCATGTGATGAAGCGGCTCCTGTTACGAGGTATCTCTCAGGCCGATGTGCTCCAAGCGATCCATAGTGGAGAGATTATTGAGGACTACCCAAATGATTATCCATATCCCAGTTGTCTGCTGCTGGGAACCGATGCCTCCGGGAATGCCCTTCACGTGTGCTGTGGCCAAGGTCCCGACGAGATATGGATGATAACTGCATACCATCCGGCCCCCGATGAATGGGAAGCTGATTTGAAGACAAGGAGGGTGACAAAATGATTTGCTTCTATTGTAAAGGTCAGACCATCGAAACGACCACCAAGTTCATTGTGGACCTTGGGCCCTGTGTGGTGATTGTGAAGAATGTCCCGGCCAGAGTGTGCCAGCAGTGTGGGGAAGCATCCTACAGCAGCGAGGTAGCCAAGCAGCTGGAGAAGATCGTAGAGGCCGTGAAGCGGAGCATTATGAGCGAGGTCGCTATCATCGACTATTTACAGGCGGCATAAAGGAGGTCACATTATGGAATTACCGGCAGAGAACAAGCGGTACACCTTCGCCGATGTCCTGACCTGGGATGAAAGCGAACGTATAGAGATTATCAACGGCGAAGCGTTCATGATGGCTCCGCCGTCGAGGGTCCATCAGGAAATCAGCGTAGCAATTACAGCACAGCTTTACAACTACCTGGAGGGAAAACGCTGCAAGGTATACCCGGCCCCTTTCGGTGTCCGTCTCTTTGAACAGGACGGAGCCAGGCCGGAAGATGTAGATACAATGGTCGAACCCGACATATCTGTGGTCTGCGATTCTGACAAGCTGGACGATCACGGCTGCAAGGGTGCTCCAGACCTGATTATAGAAATCCTGTCACCCTCCACACAGCGGCATGACCGGCTTGTCAAGCTGGGCCTGTATCAGAGGGCCGGGGTCCGGGAATACTGGACAGTAAATCCGGAGGATAAAACAGTACAGGTCATGTTGCGGGATGACTACGGCGTCTTGCAGTTGCACGAAGTATACGGACGGGATGGTGTAGCAAAGGTCAATGTCCTGAATGGTTGCTTTATCGAATTGGTACGTGTCTTTCCTGAATGACGGTAAGAGGGCCGGGGGAGTGTTCCCCTGGCCCTATATTTTGGTCGTTATTTGGTCGTTATTTTCAGCAAACAGGAGCAAATGGGAGTACGGTCCAAAAAAATCGAAAGTCTGAAAAACGTTGAAATATCAAGGAAAATCGGAAACTGGAAAATGCGAAAAAACAGAGCTCCTCATTTTCGACTCCCGTCAGCCGCACCACTGAATAAAACCCCGAAACCCTGGTATTTGCAAGGGTTTCGGGGCTTTTTTCTTCCATAGTCCTATTTGGCCGTTTCTCCCATCCTTAGGATGCGTCCACAGATCGAACCGAGGACAGTTTCCTCTCACGGAGGGGAAACTGTTTTCTTTTTTGACTTTTTGAATGAAATTTTGGGTAGCAGAGCGGCTCTGCTTTGTATATAATAGAAACAATCAAAGATTTGGATTGTTTACTATCTTGATGCTGGGGGAATGATTTATGAGTGTTACCATTTCCATTGAACATGCGGTGAAAAAGTATGGCAGCCTGACTGTGATCCCCGATCTGTCCGTAAAGATCGCCAACGGAGAGTTTTTCACGCTGCTGGGCCCCTCCGGCTGCGGGAAGACGACCCTCCTGCGCATGGTCGCCGGGTTCAACAGCATTGAGGGCGGGTCCTTCCGCTTCAATGACAAGGAGATCAACAGCATGGAGCCCGGCAAGCGGGGCATCGGCATGGTCTTTCAGAACTACGCCATTTTCCCCAACCTGACTGTCCGCAAAAACGTGGAATTTGGCCTGAAGTACCGGAACATGCCGAAGAGCAGGATGCGGGAGGAAGCGGATAAGTTCATGAAGCTGGTCCACGTGGACGAGTACGCCGAGCGGATGCCGGAGCAGCTGTCCGGCGGCCAGCAGCAGCGGATCGCCCTGGCCCGGGCGCTGGTCATTGAGCCGGACGTCCTGCTGATGGACGAACCCCTCTCCAATCTGGACGCCAAGCTGCGGGTGGAGATGCGCACTGTCATCAAGCGCATCCAGCACGAGGTGGGCATTACCACCATTTACGTCACCCACGACCAGGAGGAGGCAATGGCCATCTCCGACCGGATCGCCGTGATGAAGGACGGAGTGATCCACCACTGCGGCAGGCCGGACAACATCTACCAGCGCCCCGCCGACGTGTTTGTGGCGACCTTTATTGGAAAGACCAACCTGCTCGCCGGCCAGATGAGCGAGGAAAACGGCCAGGCTTACATCACGGTCTGCGGCAGCGGCCGCATCCCCTTCCATACCATCCGTCCCGACGCCGTGGGCAGCCGGGAGGTGATCCTGTCCATCCGTCCGGAGGAGTTCAAGGTCTGGCGGGACGGCGAGACGTCGGAGGGGCTGAGGGCAACGATACGGGACAGCGTGTTCCTGGGGCCCAACACCCACTACTTTGCTCAGCTGGAAAACGGAGAAGAGGTGGAGATTATCCAGGAGTCCGAGATCGATTCCATGATCCGGCCCGGCAGCTCCATCCTCCTCACCATCAACGCCGGAAAGGCCAATGTCTTTGACAAGGAGACCTCCCTGAGCCTGATGACCGGCGTGAAGCACAGCGTGGAGCTGCCGGAGGTGGGGGCATGAGTGCGAAAAAGGCGCGGTTCGACATTTGGAGCGCCGTCTCTCTGTGCCTGCTGGCGCTCTTCCTGTTCTTCCTGGTCTACCCCATCGGCCGCCTCCTCATTGAGGCCGTGTACAAAGACGGTGTCTTCTCTCTGGACGCCTTTCAGGAGTTTTTCGGCAAGTCCTACTACTACGCCTCGATTTTCAACAGCGTCAAGATCGCCATTGTGGTCACCGTCCTCTCCCTGCTGATCGGGATTCCCTTTTCCTACTTCTACTCCTTCTTCCGGCTGAAGGGACGGAAGGTCCTGCTGATCCTGTGCCTGTTGTGCACCATGTCCGCCCCTTTCATCGGCGCATATGCATGGATCCTGCTGCTGGGCAACTCTGGCCTGATCACCAAGTTCATCGCCTCCTTGGGACTGCCCACCGTCTCCATCTACGGCTTTGGCGGCATCGTGTTCGTCCAGGTGCTGAAGCTGTTCCCGCTGATTGTGATCTATATGAACGGCGCGTTCCGGGATATTGACAACTCCCTGCTGGAGGCCGCCGAGAGCATGGGCTGCAAGGGGCTGGATCGTTTCCGGCGGGTGACGATGGCCCTGACCATGCCCACCATCCTGGCCGGGGCGCTGCTGGTGTTCATGCGTTCCTTTGCGGACTTCGGTACGCCGGCGCTGATCGGACGGGGGTACAGCACCTTTCCCGTGCTGATCTACAACCAGTTCTTGGGGGAAAACGGCTCCAACTATCACTTCGCCGCCGCCACCAGCGTGATCGCCGTGGTGGTCACCGCCGTGATTTTCATCCTCCAGAAGGTGGCCACCAGCCGCTTTAAGTTCACTATCAACTCCCTCCATCCCATCGACCCCAAGGCCCCTCGGGGGTTCAAGGGGGTTCTGATGCACGGGTTTTGTTATATTCTGGTGGGGGTCGCCATGCTGCCCCAGCTCTACATCGTCAACATGTCCTTCCGCAATTACAACAACACCATTCTTCAGCCCGGCTACTCCCTGAAGAACTACCAGAAGGCCATGCAGAAGCTGCTCGCCCGCTCCATCTGCAACACGCTGCTCATCAGCGTGATCACGCTGGCGGTCATCATCGTCATCGCCGTTCTGATTGCCTACCTGGTGGTCCGCCGGGGGAACGTGCTCAATCACGCCATCGACACCATCTCCATGCTGCCCTACATCATGCCGGGGGCGGTCATCGGCATCTCGCTGATCCTGGCCTTCTCCCGCAAGCCCCTGGCCTTTACCGGCACCATCGGCATCATGGTCATCGCTCTGGCGATCCGGCGAATGCCGTTTACCAGCCGTTCGGCCACGGCGGCCATGATGAAGATCCCAATCTCCATCGAGGAGGCGGCCCTGAGTCTGGGGGCTCCCCGCCTGGCCGCCTTCATCAAGATCACGGTCCCAATGATGGGCAGCGGCATCATCTCCGGCGCGGTGCTGAGCTTCGTGTCCATCATCACCGAGATGTCCTCCGGCGTGATCCTGTACAACAACCGCACCATCACCCTGACGCTGAGCACCTACGCCGCCATCGTCAACGGCACCTACGGCGTAGCCGCGGTGTTCGCCACCATCACCATGGCGCTGACGGTGCTGTGTCTGGTCGTCTATCTCCACTTTACCGACCTGGACCATGTCCAGATGTGAACTTTTGCCAATAATGCTTGGGGAAGCATTATGATAAACAAAACAGGAGGAATGAAACATGAAAAAATATGTATCTCTGCTTTTGGCCCTGGCTATGACCCTCTCCCTGGCCGCCTGCGGCGGCGGGAACAGCAGCACTCCCGCCAGCAGCGGCAGCGGCAGCGGAACGCCCTCTCCGTCGTCCACCAATCCCGCAGGAAGCGACGCCGCGGGAAGCGGGCTGCCCTACTACATCAGCGATCCCTCCACCATCACCGGCAAGGTTACCGTCTACACCACCATGGAGGAGACCCAGCAGGAGGTCCTGGTGGACCTGTGGAGCAAGTATTATCCCGACTGTGAGATCGAGATCCAGGCTGACTCGGTCGGCACCCTGGCCACCCGAATCCGGGGCGACGAGCAGTGCGACGCCGACGTGGTCATCGGCGGCATGTTCGCGGCGGACGGCGATACCTACCACGACATCCTGCAGCCCTACACCGCCGCCTGCGACGCGGAGCAGCTCTATCACGACGAGACCGGCTACTACACGTTCTATGACGTCCAGGTCATGTGCCTGATCGTCAACACCGCCCTGGAGGCCCAGCTGGGCGTGGAAATCAAGGGGTATAACGACCTGATCAACGACGCCCTCAACGGGAAGATCATCCTGGCCGCGCCCGACGCTACCTCCTCCGGCTGGCGTCAGGTCCAGACCATCCTGGCTGTTATGGGCGACGAGTTCGACGACGACAAGAGCTGGGACTACATCTCCAAGCTGATGCCGCTGAGCTTCTCCACCACCTCCTCCAAGGACGTCTACAACCTGGTCATCAACGGCGAGTATGTAGCCGGTCTGTCCTATGAGTCCACCGTCGCCGCCCTGATCAATGACGGCGCCTCCGATGTGGAGTGCATCTATATGTCGGAGGGCAACACCGCCATGGCCGGCGGAGCCGCCATCGTGAAGGACGCCCCCAACCTGCCCGCCGCCAAGGCGATGATGGATCTGCTGTCCTCTGCGGAGTTCCAGGACGCCCGCGCCGCCGTGTCCGCCGGCCGCGGCTCCAACGGTCAGTGCGACCTGACCCTCTGCGGCCTGCCTGACGACAGCACCCTGGGCCTCGTGGACCTGGACTTCGACTATCTGGCCGCCAACAAGAGCGCCATCATGGACAAGTGGAACTCCATGTGGGCTGACCTGCACTGAGCTTCAGCCTCCTTCTGCGGCGGCAGCGCCCTTCCCCAGGCAAAGCCGTCCGCAGACCGAACAAAATGGCCTGAGACCCTTATTGGGTCTCAGGCCATTTTGAATGGTTTCTGGCTGCTTCCCGGTACTCCTTTGGCGTACATCCGACGTATTTGCGAAAAACGTCCCTGAAGTACTTGGGGGTGCTGAAGCCGCAGAGATAACCAACCTCGGGGGAGGAGGTGTTCTCGTCGTTTAAAATCTCGACCGCCTTTTGGATGCGGAACCGGTTCAGGTATTCGGTAAAGGTCATGCCGGTCACCTTTTTGAAGCGCTTGTTCAAAAAGGTCTCGCTGTAATTGAGGCGGCCGACAACGTCCTGCATCACGATCTTTTCGCTGAAATGCTGCTGGATGAAGTCCAGCATCTGACGCACCACCTGATCGGTCTCCTCGTCCACCGTCTTATGGATCAGCTGCAGGCCCAGGAGCTCTCCCTGCTCCTGACGGCGGTCCGCCCAGGCGTGCCGCATCTCCTGGCGCTGTTTGGCGATTTCCACAGCCGCCTGAAGCTCCTCCCGGTTGATGGGCTTGAGCAGGTACTCCGTCACGCCCAGGTGTACGGCGGTCTTTGCGTAGTCAAAGCTGGAGTACCCCGACAGGATGATGGCGGAAAAATGATAGGCTCCGGTGGTCTCCCGCAGCATCTCCAGACCGTCCTTCACCGGCATGTTGATGTCCACGATGACGATATCCGGGTTCAGCTTCCGGATCTGCTCGGCCCCCTCCACGCCGTTGGCGGCCTCCCCAACGACGCAGCAGTCCATGGCGCTCCAGGGGATGGCATATACCAGCCCCTTTCGGATGATCTCCTCGTCCTCTACGATCAAGACTTGGTACACGTTGGATTCCTCCTGTCTTCTATGCGGACCAGCACTTCGAAGCCGCGTCCCTCGTGGTTCACCACCTCCACGCCGCTTTTGCTGCCATACTTCAGGTCGAGCCGCCGGGCCAGGTTCCGCAGGCCGATGGAGGGGGAGTCCCGGTCATGGGAGGCCAGCTGGGCCTGCAGCGCCAGGGCCTGCTCCTCCTCCATCCCGCCGCCGTCGTCGGCCACGCGGAAGAGGAGCGCGCCCTCCTCCAGACGGCCCTCCACGCGGATCTGGAGCTCCATCCTGCGGCGGAAGCCGTACTTGATGCTGTTTTCCAGCAGCGGCTGAAGAAGGAGCTTGGGCACCATGCAGTCCATGCACTCCGGCGCGATGTCCAGCTGGCAGCGGAAGCGGCTGCCAAAGCGGACCTTTTGGATGTTGAGATAGCTTTGTATGTAGAAAATGTCGTCCTGGAGGGGCACCTCGTCCCGCGAAAAATCAATGCTGTACCGCAGGACCTGGGTCAGCTCGGTGATGACCTGCTCCGCCTTTACGCCGTCAAAGAGGGCCAGGGTCCGGATGATCTCCAGTGTATTGTACAGAAAGTGGGGGTTCATCTGGGCGGTGAGCTGCTCCATCTCGATGCGGTTGCTCCGCCGTAGCAGCTCGGTGTTGCGCTCGTTGAGCTCCTTGAGGGCGTCCAGCATATAGTTGGTCTGATGGGCCACCTCGCTGAACTCGTCGCCGCTGTCCATCTCGATTCGGTGCCCGGAGTCGGTGGTGCGGATATACCGGAGCTCCTGCACCAGATGCTCCACGCTGGCGGCGCTGCTGGCGGCCATGCTGGCGAAGACGTTCCGCGCCGTCACATACCAGGCCGCAGCGGCCATGGCCAGGGCGATGAGGCCGGCGATGAGCGCGCCGCTGCGGGGGTAGTAGACGAGCGAGTAGATGATCGCGCCGCCGTCCGGGGTGGTCTCGCTGAGGACCCAGTACCGCAGGCCGTTGAGCTCCACAGAGCCGTGGCTGGCGCAGCTGAATTTGTTGTCCACCGAGGCAAAGGCATGTTTGCTGCTGTACATAATGTTGCCCCGGAGATCGGTGATCACGCCGTCAAAGTTGGTGTCGGACAGGGAGTAGTTCCACCCGGCCCCGGAGAGATAGAGGGTCAGAAAGCCCAGGAGGGCGGAGTCTTGATAGACCGGCTTGACAAACATGCGGTCGGAGTAGGTGCTGTTGTCGTAATAGACGGAGCGGTAGATCTCGTCCTCCCCGCAGTTCCGCGCATGGTAGCAGATAGCGGCGTTGTAGTTCCATAGATAGGAGGTAAGCGTGCTTCCAGGAAAGGAAGCCGCCAGGACGCTGCCATGCAGATCGCTCAGGATGAACTCGCTGGAGACCGGGCTTTGCAGATTCAACCTGCGCACCAGCTGCTGAAGCCGCGCGGCGCCCTGCTCTCCGGTCAGCACAGCGCGGGCCGCCCGCATCGTCTCCTCGTCCCGCAGGAATTCGGTGTCGATGCGGTCGAGCTGGCGGTAGGACGCCTTCAGCTCCTGAAGATGGCTGCGGACGTTCCCCTCGTTGCCGAGCAGGATGACGGCGTACTGGCCCATGGTGAAGATCAGCGCAGAAAGGAGCAGCAGGAGGACCATCTTTCGGGAAACCGATTTCAGCAGCTTTTGCTTGAACTTACCCATACCTTTGTTCGGCAATTCAAACACCCCCGCTTATTATATCACATGTTTGAGAAAATTCCACCAGTCTTGTCCAATTCTCACAACCACATCTGTCCGCGCCGCCATTTGATTCGGGAGCTGCTGGCGGAACCTGTGCCATACAAAGCGTCGTGATTCTGGCCGGAGCGGTCCGGAGGAGCGGCTCCTTATTTTTTCCGTTTCGGTGCCGATATACAGGGTAGTGGCAGTGACCGGACGGGAGGAGGCACAGATTATGAGTGAATTGACCATACGCAGGGACAACATGACCTTTACACCCCCCAATCTTCAGGGCGTGGTGAAGACGGAGAAGCAGTCTGCCAGCGCCCCGGCGCAGAAGGCGGCGGCGGCCGGTACGGTAAACATCTCCGATACCCTGCAGGACCTGATGACCAGGATCGGCCAGACGGAGGGCCAGCTGCGGGAGAGCCGCAATGCCCTTCAGCTGGGCCAGGCGGTGCTGGATGAGGTGCAGGACAGCCTGGACAAGATCGAGGAGCTGACCAAGGAGTCCATTGACGGCGAGGAGCCCGACCGGGAGGCCCTCCAGACGGAGCTGGAAAAGCTGGTGTCCAAAATCGAACGTATGGTGAACAGTGTGTCCGCCGGGGATAAGCCGCTGTTTATCGACGGAAAGGCGGACCTGATTGAGGGACTCCTGTCCGGCGAGATCGACATGGACGAGATGCTGGACGCGGTGCGCCAGCTGCTGGAGAAGCTGACGGCGGGCATGCCGCCCGAGACGGCTCTGGAGACGTTGGATTTGGGATCGCCTCTGCTGTCCCTGCTGATGGGAATCGGGGGAATGAACCTGGATCTGATGATGAGCCTTCTGACCGCGCTGGAGAGCTCCCAGACCACGCTGGAGCCGGAGGCCGGTGTGCCGGACGGCAGGGCGGAGACGGCGGAAGCCTCCGGGCCGGCAACGAACGCTGCGGCGGGGACCGTTCCGGAGACCCTGCGGGCCGGTGCGCTCCAGATCACGGGGACGGACCTGTCCGGCGTGACCTTCAACGAGGCCACGGGGGAGGTCACCATCGCTGGACCGGCGGACGTGGTCATCCAGGGGAACGGCCAGGAGCAGGCGGCAGCCATCCGGCTCACCGGCTCCGGCCAGGTGACGCTCCAGGATGTGAAGGCGGACCGCCTTACTGTGGAGGGTTCCCAGGCCAGAGTGGTCAGTGAGGGGGAGACCCAGCTGGGCGGGCTTCAGATGGAGAAGGGGGCGTCCCTGGAGGTGGGCGGCAGCGGACAGCTGCGCCTGGGCACGCTGAGCGGAGACGGCTCCAACCTCCTGCGGCTGACCGGAGAGGTGACGCTGATCGAGGAGGCGGGGGAGCGGCCCTCCAAGGAGTGGACCGTCCCGGTGACGCTGGAGAGCGCGGCTACCCTGCTGGCCCGGGCGGCCGCGGTACGCACTCCGGAGGGCAAGCCTCTGGAGGCGTTCGACCTGGTGTGGAAGGCCCTGATGCCCAGTCTGAGCACCCTTACCAAGCTGGAGGTGGACGGCAAGGCGGCGACCCGGCAGTCCCTGATGAATGGCGACGCTGCCCGGCTCTGGCTGAATAAGGGGGACCCGAGCCACGGCTGCGACATCCACGCCGTTCTGCTGCAGGGGAAGGACAAGTCCGGACAGCTTCAGAGCCGGTACGCCTACGTGCGCTGGGAGCAGCGGCGGCAGCAGTTCCAGGAGGTGGATATGTACCCCAATCCCTTTACCGTCACCGGCGGCGAGGAGGGACAGGACTGGATCTATGAGGAGGAGTCCCACACCCTGCGTATTCTGACCGCTCAGGTAACCGGGATCTCCGGCGGCGCCGGGATGGACGCCAACGAGGAGCCCTTCAGCGGGCGGCTGGTGCTGGCGGATCACATCGCCCTGATCCGGCTGATGCTGAATGGGGTGATGTGCCGGGTGCCGGAGGGGAAAGCCTTTGATCTGGGCCGGGACAATGAGGTCTTCCTGACGCTGGCCAGCGGGTCCAGGAACGTGTTTGAGAGCGGCGGCGGCCTGTGGGGTATCTCCATGGGGGAGGACAGCCACGTAAACATCGGCTACGCCGAGGGTCCGGCCGGCATTCTGGCCGCCACCATTGGAACGGAGGATGCGCTGGAGCCGGAATCCGAGCCTGAGCCCGAGCCCGAGGAAGGAATCCCGCTGCGGATGGGCGGTGGAACGGTGACGCTGCCGCAGTTCCCGCTGTCCACCCGGGCGATGCGGCTGGATATGATGCAGGTGTCCACCCAGGAGTACGCCCAGGCGTCGCTGGCCATCGTGAACGCGGACCGCCAGTGGGTGTCCCAGATCCAGTCGGTATATCAGGCGCTGTACAGCCAGCTGACGCTGGGCTCCAGCGGGTACTCCGGCGGACGGCAGGCCGGCCCGGCGGCGGCCATCGTGCGGGACACGGCGGCGGCGGGCACGCTGATGGAGGACGTGAAGAAGACCATCCTTCTCCAGCCCGAGGTGGCATGGTACCTCCACAGCCGGAGGGGACGGTCGGAGCTGCAGCGGCTGCTGAAGTGACGCAAATAACACCGGCAGCCCTGACTGGGCTGCCGGTTGTCAGTCTGTGTTCCTGAGAATAATATAGAGCAAGCGTGGAAGAGGGCCTGGTTCCCCGCTTTTCTTCCGGATGATTGTTGACAGAACGGCTTTAGGGGATTAAAATAAATTGAAGTATCTTGCCGCACAGGAGGGACCAAGTTATGTATCGCTGCCATATGGAATTTTATCTCATTCACTGTCCGTCTGAGGTGCTGGAGACGGTCCAAACGCTGACGCCGCTGGATTCCTTCAACCACTCCTTTCTGGACAGCAGTGAGCCCCGGGCGGCGCTGCTGGCCAGAGCAGACGTGATCCTGGCCGTCCCTCTGGCCGGGGAGGGATCGGTGCGCGCGCTGGCGGAGGGGAAAAAGGAATCCGCCCAGCTGATCCTCCTGGCGGAGAAGGATCAGATCGCGGCCCTGGGGGACAGCCTGTCTCTGGCCGACGAGCTGTGGATGCTGCCGTTGTCCAGAGAGGAGCTGATCTTTCGCTTTACCCGCTGGCAGGAGAAGCAGAAGCAGCGCATGGATTTATGGCAGGCCAATCAGTACCTGGATGCGCTGATCAACAGCACCCCCAGCCTGGTCTGGTTCAAGGACAAGGACGGCGTCCACGAGAAGGTGAACGACGCCTTCTGCGCCACGGTGAACAAGACCAAGGAGCAGGTGCAGGGCCAGCGGCACGCCTACATTTGGGACGTGGAGCAGGACGATCCCGCCTGCATCGAGTCGGAGCGGGTGGTGATGGAGACCCAGAAGACCTGCATCTCGGAGGAGGTCATCCAGGCCGGCGGCGGGCAGCGGCTGCTCACCACCTACAAGTCCCCCCTGTACGACTGCGACGGCACCGTGATGGGCACCACCGGCCTGGGCATCGATGTGACCCAGGAGCGGGCCTATGAGCAGGAGCTGATCGACAAAAACCGGGAGCTGGAGAACCTGTTCACCACCATGGACTGCGGCGTGATGTGCCACACCCTGGACGGCTCCCACATCATCAGCATCAACCGGGCCGCCCTTCAGGTGCTGGGCTTCGAATCGGAGGAGGCCATGATGGCCGCCGGCTTTGACATGATCGCCTCCTCAGTGATGGAGGAGGATCAGGAGCGGCTGCGCACCGGCATCCAGACCCTGAAAAAAGTGGGGGACAACATCAACATCGAGTACCGGGTCCGCCACACCGACGGGGACATTCGCCACGTGATGGGAAACGTCAAGCTGATGGAGGAGAACGGCGAGCTGTTTTATCAGCGGTTCCTGCTGGACTGTACCACCCAGAAGGAGCGGGAGCAGGAGGAGCGCATGAAGGAGGAGCGCCGCCAGATGGAGCTGGTGCAGGCGCTGTCCATCGACTACAACCTGGTGTGCGTCTTTGACCTGGACGGCGGAACAGGACGGGCCCTGCGGACCCACGAGTGCAGGCCCGGCGTGCTGGACGATTTATTTTCCGGCGAGCTGATCCTGGAGGAGTGCATGGAGCGGTATATCGACTGCTGCGTCCACCCGGAGGATCGGGAACAGATGCTGCGGATCTGCACCCGGGAGCGGCTGCGCATCGAGTTGGGCGCCAAGGGACAGTTTTATGCCAGCTACCGCACCGTGTGTGAGGGTCAGGTGCGCTATTTCCAGATGAAGGCGGTGCGCACCGGCGACTGGGGGAGCACCCGGGCGGTGGTGCTGGGCTTCCGCAGCGTGGACGAGGAGACCCGCAAGGAAATGGAGCGGATGGACGTGCTGAAGGACGCCCTGGACCAGGCCAACCGGGCCAACAAGGCCAAGAGCGTCTTCTTGTCCAACATGTCCCACGATATCCGCACGCCTATGAACGCCATCATCGGCTTTACCGCCCTGGCCACGACCCATATCGACCAGCGGGACCAGGTGGAGGGCTATCTGAAAAAGATTATGACCTCGGGCAATCATCTGCTCAGCCTGATCAATGATGTGCTGGATATGAGCCGTATCGAGAGCGGAAAAATGTCCCTGGAGGAGAAGCCCTGCTCCATGCCCAACATCCTCCACGGCCTGCGCAGCATCGTGCAGGCGGACGTCCACGCCAAGCAGCTGGAGCTGTATATGGACGCAGTGGATGTGGTGAATGAGGAGATCTACTGCGACCGGCTGCGGCTGAACCAGATCCTGCTCAATCTGCTGAGCAACTCGGTGAAGTATACCCCCGCAGGCGGGGTGGTCAGCGTTCGGGTGACCGAGAAGCCCGGCGCTCCGGCGGGACACGCCACCTATGAGTTTGTCATCAAGGATACAGGCATCGGGATGAGTGAGGAGTTTGTAGCCCGCATCTTTGAACCCTTCGAGCGGGAGCACAACTCCACCACCAGCGGCATTCAGGGCACTGGCCTGGGCATGGCCATCACCAAGAACATTGTGGACATGATGAACGGAGACATCTCGGTCAAGAGCAAGCAGGGGGTTGGCACGGAGTTCGCCGTGGTCATCACCTTCCGCCTGTGCTCGGAGGAGAAGGAGCCCCAGACCATTCCCGAGTTGAAGGGCTGCCGGGCGCTGGTGGTGGACGACGACTTCAACACCTGCGACAGCGTGTCCTGCATGCTCCAGCAGATCGGCATGCGGGCGGAGTGGACCCTGTCGGGCAAGGAGGCGGTGCTGCGCACCCGTCAGGCTGTGATGCGCAGCGACAACTATAGTGTGTACATCATCGACTGGCTGCTGCCCGACATGAACGGCATCGAGGTGGCCCGGCGCATCCGCAAGGAGGTCGACGAACAGGTCCCCATCATTGTGCTCACCGCCTATGACTGGTCGGATATCGAGGACGAGGCCCGGGAGGCGGGGATCAACGCCTTCTGTTCCAAGCCGCTGTTCCTGTCTGAGCTGCGCAGCTGTCTGAACGACCTGGTGCGGGTCGAGGAGGAGGAGCCGGATGAGAAGGGGCCGGAGGAGTCCTCCCACACCGGCCGCATCCTACTGGTGGAGGACAACGAGCTGAATCAGGAGATCGCCACCGCGATCCTGGAGGAGTCCGGGTTCCTGGTGGAGACAGCGGAGGACGGCCAGCAGGCGGTGGATATGGTGACCCAGTCCCAGCCGGGGTGGTATCAGCTGGTGTTGATGGACGTGCAGATGCCCGTGATGAACGGCTATGAGGCCACCCGGCAGATCCGGCAGCTGGAGGACCCCAAGCTGGCGGGTATCCCCATCCTGGCCATGACGGCCAACGCCTTTGAGGAGGATAAGCAGGAGGCCCTGCGCTCCGGCATGAATGGGCACATCTCCAAGCCCATCAACATCAGCAAGCTGCTGGAAACCCTGACCGCTATGCTGAGCTGAATGAAAGTCCCCTGGCTTAGGCCAGGGGACTTGAATTACAGGGCGTGCAGGCAGTTTTCCACCTGCTGCCGCAGGGTTTGGCCGGTCTGGACCAGATAGCCGCAGACGGCGAAAAAACCGTCGGCATAGGGATCGTCCCTCATGTCCAGCCCCATGGCCATCAGCTCTACGGCGTTGACCATTCTGGAAATCTGATTGGCCGTTGTCTCTAACTCCAGCAGTTCTTTTTTTAAACTCATAAGTACCTCCTTGATTTTTACCCGGAGTTGTGGCATAATCAGATTTGCCATACCTCCGGGCTTGGTAAATAGAGTGTTGGTGTTCTTGTTGTGGTGTAGCCAGCACTCTATTTTTATTTGCCCAGCTCCTCGTCGATCTTCTCGTTGAGCCAATCGGTCTTGGTGATATTTTTTTCTTTCAGCTTCTCCTCGAATCGCTCCATTTTTTCTTTGCTTAGCTCAACAGTAAATGCTTTGCGCTGTTTTCGACGTTCGCGGAAATACTGGGCTCTGCTTTCACGCGGCAAGATGTCACCTCCTTGATAGCGTGATACAATCATACTATAGTATCGTGATACTGTCAAGAGAAAAATTCGGCCCCCGGCGTAAGCCGGGGGCCGTTTGCTTAAATCTTGGTGATGTCGATGGGGGTCAGGTCCTCGCTGCGGCTCTGCTGCCGGACGGTGAGCAGGGCCCGGGCGGTATCCACCGAGGTGACGCAGCCCACCCCGTGCTCCACGGCGGAGCGGCGGATGCGGAAGCCGTCGCTGTCGTGCTTGCGGCCCCGGGTGGGAGTGTTGATGATCAGGTCCACGGTGCCGGAGGCGATCATGTCCAGGATGTTGGGATGGGCCTGGGACACCCGGTTGACGCTCTTGCATTCAATGCCCGCATCCAGCAGGGTCTGGCAGGTGCCGGCGGTGGCGTACAGCTCCACGCCCATCTCCTCGAAGCCTCGGGCGATGGCGATGCTCTCCCCCTTGTCCTCGTCCTTCACGGTGATGATGATCCGCCCGCCCTTCTTGGGAGCCCGCATACCCGAACCCTTGAAGGCTTTCAGCAGGGCCTGGGGGTAGGTCTCGGCCAGCCCCAGCACCTCGCCAGTGGACTTCATTTCCGGACCCAGGCCGGTGTCTACGTCGGTGAGCTTCTCGAAGGAGAACACCGGGGCCTTGACAGCGAAATACTCCGCCTCCTTGTAGATGCCGGTACCGTATTCCATGTCCTTCAGCTTCTCTCCCAGCATGACCCGGGTCGCCAGATCGATGATGGGCACGCCGGTGACCTTGGAGATATAGGGAATGGTCCGGGAGGACCGGGGGTTGACCTCGATGACATAGATGTCATCGTCATAGAGGATATACTGAGCGTTGATCAGGCCCACCACTCCCAGGTGCATGGCCATGTTCTTGGTGTGCTTGAGGATCAGCTCCCGGTGTTTCTCCTCCAGGTGGAGGGGCGGGTAGACGGCAATGGAGTCCCCGGAGTGGACCCCAGCCCGCTCCACGTGCTCCATGACGCCGGGGA
>CAJUAW010000060.1 GCA_910584605.1 uncultured Oscillospiraceae bacterium | reverse complement strand
CGTCCACAATGACGGCGTAGCTGGTGGAGTAGAGGGTGGTCAGGGTGAGGGCGGTGCCCAGCGCCCCGGCGACCAACAGAAAGGAGACCGGTCCCACCGCCAGCGTTCCGGCGGCGGCGCCGTGAAACAGATGGGCCCACCGGCGGAAATGGATGCGGGCCCATTCCCGCATGCCCTTGAGATAGAGCTGCCATTCCGGTGTGGCGGGCTGCTGCGGCTGGCTCTGCTCCGGAGGCTTCGCCTGCTCCGGAGGTTTCGCCTGCTTGGCGGCTTTGGCGCGCTCCTGCTCCAGCTCCGCCACAGGGAGCCGGGCGGTCCAGCTTTGATCCTGGGGTTGATCCATGGAAATCACCTCTTGTTCTGAGGGAAAAATGACAATTGTGAAATAAGAGTTACAAAACGGTAACAACAATATACATGTTTTCCTGCCGTCCGTCAACCCCTTTTTTTGTTCTGAAACAAAAAGTTAACAAAAAAGTGCACAAAAAAAGAACACTGCAGAAAAAAATACAGTGTTCTTTGGAAAAAACGCAAGATGTTGTGGTCAGAACAGCATCCGCAGGGCAAAGGCTGCCGTCATCAGAATTACGGCCAAGCTGGCGCAGGCGTCCAGCCGCCAGGCGCGGCGTTCCTGACGGGCGCGGCGGCGCTCCTCCGGGGTGATGGTCAGCACCACGGGCCGGAAGAGAGAATCCGTCTCCGAAGCCCACCTCTCCTCCTCCGGCTGGCGGGCCAGACTGTCCCGCTGAGCCAAGTCCTGGCGGCGGCGGAGCTGGGACAGATGGATGATGTTCCCGGCATGGGGCGCAGAGCGGTATGATTTATAGTAGGTGGTCTGCATATGTAATCCCTCCGTAGTTTTGATGGCAGGATAAGTTTAGCCAAAAAACTGTCCCAAAAACCGGACTATTGCCGCAGGCCGGTAAAAAACGTTTGTTCTACTCGATAATACAACATATGTTCCAGCTTGTCAAGAAAAAAACGAAAATTTGTTCGAGTTGAATTGCACAGTCCCAAATCCCATCCGCTTTGCGTTTTAGGTGTTGATTTTTTTAAGGAATGGGAGTATAATACCCTGTCCTATTCGGAAAACACAGATTTGAGGTGTACTTCCCATGCAGAATCAGAACCTAAGAAATATTGCCATCATCGCCCACGTAGACCACGGCAAGACCACCCTGGTGGACGAAATGCTCAAGCAGTCCGGCGTCTACCGGGAGAATCAGGCGGTAGTGGACCGCGTCATGGACTCCAACGATCTGGAGCGTGAGCGGGGGATCACGATCACAGCCAAGAATACGGCGGTGCAGTATGGCGATGTGAAGATCAACATCGTAGACACCCCGGGCCATGCCGACTTCGGCGGCGAGGTGGAGCGCATTTTGAAAATGGTCAACGGAGTCATCCTTTTGGTTGACGCCGCCGAAGGCCCTATGCCCCAGACCCGGTTCGTGCTGTCCAAGGCGCTGGAGCTGGGCCACCGGGTGATCGTGGTGGTGAATAAGATCGACCGTCCTGATCAACGGGTTTACGAGGTAGTAGACGAATGCCTGGAGCTGCTGCTGGACCTGGACGCCACCGACGAGCAGCTGGACTCCCCCATGCTGTTCTGCTCCGGCCGTCAGGGCACCGCTTCGGTCCAGCCCGACGTGGCGGGCAGCGATTTGAAGCCCCTGTTCGACACCATCCTGGACTATATCCCCGCCCCCGAGGTGGATCTGGAGGCCCCCTTCCAGATGCTGGTGTCCTCCATCGACTACAATGAGTTTGTGGGCCGCATCGCCATCGGCCGCATTGAGCGGGGCCGGGTGAAGCAGAACCAGGAGATTGCGGTGTGCAACTACCACGACCCCGACGCCCCCGCCAAAAAGGCCAAGGCCACCGCCCTGTACGAGTTCGACGGTCTGGCCAAGGTACCCGTCCAGGAGGCGGAGGCCGGCAGCATCATCGCCATGAGCGGCATCGGAGACGTGACCATCGGGGACACCATCTGCGTCCCCGACAAGGTGGAGCCCATCGAGTTTGTCCAGATCTCCGCCCCCACCATCGAGATGACCTTCTCGGTGAACGACTCCCCCTTCGCCGGGCGGGAGGGCAAATTTGTCACCAGCCGCCAGATCCGGGACCGGCTGTTCCGGGAGACGTTGAAGGATGTGTCCCTGAAGGTCTCCGAGGTGGAGGGCTCTACCGACTCCTTCAACGTGGCGGGCCGGGGAGAAATGTCCCTGTCCATCCTGATCGAGACCATGCGCCGGGAGGGCTACGAGCTTCAGGTTTCCCCGCCCCGGGTGCTGTACAAGGAGATCGACGGCGTGAAGTGCGAGCCGCTGGAGCGGCTGGTGGCGGATGTGCCCGCCGACTGCGTGGGCGCGGTGATCGAGAAGATCGGCTCCCGCAAGGGCGACATGCTGGAGATGAACCCGGTGGGCAGCCGGATGAAGCTGGAGTTCTTGGTCCCCTCCCGGGGCCTGTTTGGCTACCGCAGCGAGTTCCTGACCGATACCAAGGGCGAGGGCATCATGGCCTCCGTCTTCGACTCCTACGCACCTGTCAAGGGGGAGATCAGCCGCCGGTCCACCGGCTCCCTGGTGGCCTTTGAGACGGGCGAGGCGGTAACCTACGGCCTGTTCAACGCCCAGGAACGGGGCGCGCTGTTCATCGGCCCCGGCACCCCGGTTTACGGCGGCATGATCGTGGGCGAGTGCCCCAAGGCGGAGGACATCTCGGTCAACGTGTGCAAGAAGAAGCAGCTGACCAACATGCGGGCCTCCGGCTCTGACGAGGCTCTCCGCCTGGTCACCCCCCGCCAGCTCTCCCTGGAGCAGTGTCTGGAGTTCCTGGCCGACGACGAGCTGCTGGAGTGTACCCCGGAAAACCTCCGGCTCCGCAAGCGCCTGCTGGACCACGGCGCCCGGATGCGGGAGGCGTCCAAGAAAAAGGGATAAGGTTTTCTGCGGCCCTCCGAGTGTTCGGAGGGCCCGCGTTTTAGGAGGACATATGGAAGAAAGGATTCTGAAGGTCCGCTGCCCCGGTATCCAAAACAGCAAATTTCTTCTGGACCACACCGGTCGGGGGCGGGACCTGTCCCCGGAGCTGATTCTGGAAAATCTGTCCCCGGAGGCGGTCACCTTGGCCGTTACCCTGGAGGACATGAGCCACCCCATAAAGGACTTCACTCACTGGGTGATCTGGAACCTGCCGGCGGCAGACCGGATTCCGGGAGCCATCCCGGCGGGAAGGACGGTTTTGGATGGCGCGGTTCAGGGGGTGGCCTACGGCCTCCACCGCTACGCCGGTCCCAAGCCGCCAAAGGGGAAGACTCATACCTACCGCTTCACCGTCTGCGCCCTGGACTGTGCCCTGGACCTCTCCCCTGCGTCAAGGAAAAAGGCCGTCCTGCGGGCGGCGGAGGGGCATATTCTCCAAAGCGGCAGTATTTCTGGGAGATTCGAATAAACTATATGTATTTTATTTGATAATAAGTACAGTATGTTTTATTCGACCAAAGCAAAGAAAACACATATCCCCACCCCAAATGATCCGGGGTGGGGATATGTTTGCCTCAGCTCCAGGGCGCCAGCTCGAACCGCACGAAGTACCCCTGGGGGTGGCGGCAGACGGGGCAGTGAGCGGGGGCGGCGGTGGCCTCCACCACGAAGCCGCAGTGCAGGCACATCCACTGCACCTCCACATCGGAGAAAAACAGCTGGTCCTTCTCCATCAGGCTGGCGAACTTCCCAAAGCGGTCGCCGTGAGTCTTCTCCACCCGCGCGATGTTCTCAAACAGCTTGCCCACCAGGGGGAAGCCCTCGGACATTGCCGTCTTAGCGAAGTGGTCGTAGTCGTGCTCCCACTCCTGATACTCGTTGTGCTGGGCAGCCCGGAGGTAATCCAGCACCCCGGAGTAGATGTCCACCGGATAGGTGCCGTCCACCTTGACGGTCTGGCCGGCGCAGTCCTCCAGAGCGGAGTAGAACTGCTTGGCGTGGACCTTTTCCTGCTCCGCCGTGAACAGGAACACTCCCTGGATAACGGCCAGCCCCGCCTTGTTGGCCACCCCGGCGGCGATGGTGTAGCGGTTCCGGGCCTGGCTCTCCCCGGCGAAGGCCCGCATCAGGTTTTCCCGGGTCTGGCTGTGAAGAAAGGCGTCGGTTTTGTCGGACATAATGGACCCTCCTGTCAATCATCGGATGGGTCCATTATGCCCTGGAGAACGGGGATTATTCCACACTGACGGGAATTTTGTTGTCACCGTACTGCACATAGTCCACCTGGGTCAGGTCCAGGGGCTGGTCAAAGGGGATGTAATTCCGGAAAACGCCTATAGGCTCGCCGGTGATGGGCAGGGTGACAGGCTGGGACTGAATATACTGCTGCATCGCATCATAGTCCTGAGCCTCAGAGAAGAACACAGTACCATCCTTCAAAACGATCTTAATGTCTCCAAAAGCGGGGCCGATATGGTCATTGACAGGCAGGGAGCAGTCAACGCGGTAGGTCAGACTCAGGGGAGACAGGGACATGGACTGGATGGTGTTGGTGTAATCCAGCAGCTCGTCATGCCAGGTGAGTCCCCCGGCATCCAAGTCGATGGTCCGGGATTGGAAGCTGAGGCCAAAGTCAAAGACAAAGTCTCCGGTAAAGATGGGGGTGTATTTCTTGTCGGGCGCCTGAATCCACAGACCGGAAATAGTGAGGGTTTTTGCCCTGCCGTCGTTAAACTGAAGGTCGGTCTCCCCCTCCAAGGTGCAGAAACACAGGACAAACTCCTTGCAGTTGTCGGTGGGGTCATTGTCGGTAAGGTCGGTTTTTACCTGATTGTAGCCGAACTCTGTGTAAGCGCCCTCCGGGGATTCCAGAGTGGCAGGGAGCTGATAATAGCCCTGGGTGTCGCCGTCCAGGTCGGGCAAAGTGGTTCCTGCCGGGGCGTCTACCCGCAAGCGGATATAGTAGACGTTTTCGTCCGCGATCACAGCCAGCGGGGTAATGGTGGCGCCGTTTTGGGTGACGGCGGCGGGGAGCTGGGCGGTGGCCTCACCGGCGGCATGTCCAAGCCGGTCAATGGTGTCCAGCTGGCCCTGGGAGAGGGGATTCCCCTCTGTGGCGAAGAAGTCCTGGAACAGTTCACCGGCTCCGAACGCCCGGCCCGCCGCCAGGGCGGAGACGGACAGCGCCGCAACCACCGCAGCCGCGATGAGCAGCTGGGCAGGCTTGAACCGCTTGGCAGTTCGGTTGGGTTTAAGGTCCTTTGATTTCGTTTGATTGATGTTGTTCATTGTGATCTCCTTAATCCGCGACGGGGAATAGGGGGTCCTCCCGTCTAACTCCAGGTTTTCCGCTGGATACCGGTCCAGCAGATCGGAAATGTTACGCTTCACGGAGATAGCCCTCCCTCGTCAGTATTTGTTTCAGCTTCATCCGGCCCCGCCGGAGTTTGGTCTTGACTGTGGCCCCGTTCAGGCCCATAAGGTCCGCAATTTCCTGTACAGTCTGGGCGTAGTAATAGTGGCGCAGAAAGATCTCACGGTCCTGGCTGGGCAGGGCGTCCACTGCCTGGCGCACCAGCCGCCGCTCCTCCGCCCGCTCAAAGTCGCTGGGGGGATCGTCCGGGCCAGGGATGTCCAGAGCGTTTTCCTCCAGGGACAGGTCCTGGCCCATCTGCCGCAGGCGATTTTTGGCCTTGTTCCGGGCCACCGCCGCCAGCCAGCCCTTTACCAGTCCTGGCCGCAGGGCCTCCGGCTGCCGCCAGGCGGCCAGGAACACATCGGATACCACCTCCTCCCCGTCCTCGGGGGGCATGGCGTTCCGAAGGATGTTCCACACCACCGCAGAGACATAGGGGAGGTAACGCTCCATCAGCGCCTCCAGCCCGGCGGGGTCGCCGGACCGTATTTTCTGCAAGATCACTTCGTCCCGCATATGTATCACCTAACCTTGTTTGAAAGCCGCTTTCACTTATATTATCACAGCTGGGAGCCATTTGGTTTCACCAGAACCCCTTGCTTTTTTCTCCAGGGGGAGTATAATAAGGGCTAACAAGGGGTGTCTTGTCACCCCGATAAAGGAGGCTTTCCCTATGAAAGCGAAGACAAACCTGACCATGCTCTGCGACTTCTACGAGCTGACCATGGCCAACGGCTATTTCCAGACCGGCTTACAGGACCGTATCTGCTACTTTGACGTGTTCTACCGCTCCGTCCCTGACAAGGGGGGCTTTGCCATCGCGGCCGGTCTGGCCCAGGTGGTGGAGTACATCCAGGAGCTGTGCTTTGACGAGGAGGATGTGGCCTATCTGCGCACCAAGGGCTGCTTCAGCGAGGAGTTTCTGGCCTTCCTCCGGAAGTTCAAGTTCACCGGCGACATCTGGGCCGTCCCCGAGGGCACCCCGGTCTTCCCCAACGAGCCCATCCTCACCGTCCGTGCCCCCGCCATCCAGGCTCAGTTTATCGAGACCTTCCTTCTCCTCACCCTGAACCACCAGAGTTTGATCGCCACCAAGTCCAACCGCATCGTCCGGGCCGCCGAGGGCCGGCCGGTGGCGGAGTTCGGCTCCCGCCGGGCCCAGGGGGCGGACGGCGCCCTGCTGGGCGCCCGGGCCAGCTACATCGCCGGCTGTTCCGCCACCGCCTGCACCATGGCCGACCAGCGGTACGGCTCTCCCGCCACCGGCACCATGGCCCACTCCTGGGTGCAGATGTTCCCCAACGAGTACACCGCCTTCAAGACCTACTGTGAGCTGTACCCCAACAACGCCACCCTGCTGGTGGACACCTACAACGTGCTGCGTTCCGGCGTGCCCAACGCCATCCGGGCCTTTCGGGAGGTGCTGGTCCCCAAGGGGATCACCAAGTGCGGCATCCGGCTGGACAGCGGCGATTTGACCTACCTGTCCCAAAAAGCCCGGGAGATGCTGAACGAGGCTGGCTTCCCCGACTGCAAGATCGTGGCCTCCAACGCCCTGGACGAGTACATCATCCGGGACCTGGTCCGCCAGGGGGCGCGGATCGATTCCTTCGGCGTGGGCGAGCGGCTGATTACCTCCCGGTCCGAGCCGGTGTTCGGCGGCGTGTATAAGCTGGCCGCCATCGAAGGGGACGACGGGACCATCATCCCCAAGATCAAGATCAGCGAAAACGCCGCCAAGATCACTACCCCCCACTTTAAGAAGATCTACCGCATCTTCTCCAAGGACACCGGCAAGGCGGAGGCCGACCTGATCTGCCTCCACGACGAGGAGTTCGACTTCACCCAGCCCCTGGAGCTCTTTGATCCGGACGCCACCTGGAAGCGGAAGGTGTACACCGACATTGAGGCCAGAGAGCTGATGGTGCCGGTGTTCCAGGGGGGCGAGCTGGTCTATCAGGTGCCCGACCTCCAGACCAGCCGGGCCTACTGCCAGCGGCAGGTGGACTCCCTGTGGGACGAGGTCAAGCGGTTTGAGAACCCCCATAACTACTATGTGGACCTGTCCCAAAAGCTGTGGGACATCAAGCAGTCCCTGCTCAACAGCCACGAGATGAACTAAAAAATCAGCCCCCGCCATCCGGCGGGGGCTGATTTTTGCAGTTTGATCAGATCAGGCTCAGGACCAGGGTGATGATGATCCAGAGGATGGCCACCCACTTGGTCATCTTGGCCAGCTTCGCGTCCAGGGTCTTAGCCTTGTTCTTGGACAGGAAGGTGTCCGCGCCGCCGGCGATGGCGCCGGACAGGCCGGCGCTCTTGCCAGACTGGAGCATGACCACCGCGATGACCGCCAGACCGCACAGGACCTGGACAATGGTGAGGATCAGATTCAGCGTATTCATGTTTCTCGTTCCTTTCAAGGCCCCGGAGGCCGTAAATTTACAAGTTCAGCCGGGAAAACCCGGAAGTACCCAAAAGCATACCACAATCCGAATCAGATTGCAAGTGGTTTCCGCAAATTTCAGGAATTTTCCGCCCGGACATAATAAGTGGCCCCGTTTTGGCACACTTCGTTCAGCCGCCCGGTATCCACCAGATACTCGATGAAGAAGCGGACGTTCCGCTCAAAGCGCAGGGAGCGGGGCGGCTTGTGGGTGAAGAGCTTGTAGAAGATGCAGGCCGCTTCGTCGATCTGGCTGGCGGTCATGGGCTCCTGCACGAAAGACAGAATCTCCTCCGCCCGGCGGCGGATCAGAGCCTGGTTGGCGTCGATGAGCGCCCCGATCTCCCCGCCAGAGAAGACCCCCCGGTGGGCCATGATGTAGGCGTCACAGCTCAGATGGCGCAGCTTCTCCCGGCTGGCCAGGGCCATCTGCTGGCTCAGGTTGTAGGGCAGCTTGGCCCCCAGCATCTCCGAGCTGAGCAGGGCGTCGGCGGTATAGCACACATTGTCCGGGGTGACGGTGCAGACATGTCCGGCGGAGTGCCCCGGCGTGTGGACGATTTGGAAGCGGACCCCCCAGGCGTCGAAGGGGCCGTCTGACACAGGGAGAAGGAGGTCGGGCTTATGGATCATGCAGGAGGCTTCCCGCTCTACCGTGCCTGGGGAAAGGGTGAGGAAGTAGCACTTTAAATTGAGCAGGGAGGCGCACATCCCCGCCTCAGGATAGGTAAGGGCGATCTTCGCGCCGTATTCTTTCTGAAAATACCCGCTGTTGGCGCAGTGGTCCACATGGGCGTGGGAACACAGCACCCCCGCGGGGGTGAGCCCCGCCCCCCGCAGGGTTTCCTCCAGCTCCTCCCGTTCCTCAAAAAGCCCGGTGTCCAGCAGAACGCACCGCCCATCCCCCAGCTTGTACAGAGGGATGAGCTGGTTGGCCTCAATGACCCAGGTGTTTCCCTTGACCTGCGATAATTTCATAAAATTCCTCCCAGCTCCTTCTCCAGGTCCTCCGCCAGCCGAATCACCGCCCAGGCCTGGGGGTTGGTGGTCCGGGTGTCCTTGATCCGCTCGTAGACCTGGGCCTGGTAGCCCATCTCGGCCAGCATCTTTGCCGTTCCGTAGTGCATGACAATTGTAAAAGAATACTGCTCGGCCGTGCCGTCCAGAATCATGTTGATGACGGTCTGGCGGCTCTCAAAACGCGCGAACCAGGCAAAGACCTCCTCCATCGACCGCTTCAGGTCCTGATACATTGCCTCCATGTCGGTCCGCTTGAAGATGTACCAGAACTGTTTATTATAGGAAAATTCTTCCCCCTTTTTCCCATAAAGATCAGTAGGGGTTGGGTTATCCCCGCTGCTTCTGATCTGGCAGTCATATTCCTTGAATTTTCGGTCCTTGATAACCGGCTCCGGCTCAAAATAGACGCCGGTATTGATGTAGAAGCCCAGCCGGCGGTCCTTCTGATTCCACTTGTCCTTGCGGAAATTGACGATTTTCCCCAGGCCGTCCGGAGTAAACAGGCGGAAATTCTGCCCTGCCCGCTTGAAGCCCATGGGCTGAAAAATCTCTGTATACGCCCGATTTAACAGCTGAGTGTACTTGTCCTCAATGGGCGTGGGGTCGATAAACTCCTGTATCTTGCCCAGCAAATTCATAGACTGCACCCCTTACTGCTCTCTCTGCTTCAAATACACCATCAGCACCGCCATGTCCGCCGGGGACACCCCGGACACCCGCCCGGCCTGGCCCAGGTTTTTGGGGCGGATGGCGGCCAGCTTTTGCCGGGCCTCCAGCCGCAGGCCCTTGATGGACAGGTAGTCGATGTCCGAGGGCATGGGCCGCTCCTCCAGGCGCTTGACCTCCTCCACCTGACGCAGCTGGCGGTCGATATAACCGGCGTACTTGATGGTGATCTCCGCCTCACCGGCCACGGCGGGGGGCAGATCGGGCCGGCCCGGGTCGAAGGGGGCCAGATCGGCGTAGCTCAGCCGGGGGCGGCGGAGCAGATCGGCCAGCCGGGCGCCGTCCTTTACGGGAGGTTCCCCCCGCTCCTCCAGCAGGGCGGTGAGTTCCGGAGTAGGCGGAGTGCCGGTGCGCTCCAGGCGGCGGACCTCCCGGTCCACGGCTCTGTACTTCTCCTGCACCGCTTCATATTGTTCCCGAGAAACCAGCCCCAATTCATAGCCGGTGGGAGTGAGCCGCCGGTCGGCGTTGTCCTGACGGTGGAGCAGGCGGTACTCGGTGCGGGAGGTCATCATGCGGTAGGGCTCGTTGGTGCCCTTGGTGACCAGGTCGTCAATGAGCACCCCAATGTACCCCTGGTCCCGGCGGAGAATGAGGGGCGGTTTTCCCTGTATCTTCAAGGCGGCGTTCACCCCGGCCACAAAGCCCTGGACGGCGGCCTCCTCATAGCCGGAGGAGCCGTTGAACTGTCCCGCCCCATACAGGCCGGGGACGGCCTTGGTCTCCAGGGTGGCCTCCAGCCCGGTGGGGTCCACGCAGTCGTACTCAATGGCGTAGGCGCACCGGGTCATTTCGGCCCGTTCCAGGCCGGGGATGGTGTGGAGCATCTCGACCTGCACCTCCTCCGGGAGGGAGGAGGAGAAGCCCTGGATATACAGCTCCTCCGTGTCCAGCCCCATTGGCTCGATGAACAGCTGGTGGCGGGCTTTGTTGGGGAAGCGCTCCACCTTGGTCTCAATGGAGGGGCAGTACCGGGGTCCCACCCCCTCGATGGTGCCGTCGTACAGGGGGGAGCGGGACAGATTGGCCCGAATAATTTCGTGGGTGCGCTCGTTGGTGTAGGTCAGCCAGCACACCGCCCGGTTTTCCGGGGGCGTCCCGGTCTGGAAGGAGAAGGCCAGTCTGTCCCGGTCCCCCTCCTGGAGCTCCATTTTGGAAAAATCCACGCTGCGGGCGTTGACCCTGGGAGGGGTGCCCGTCTTGAACCGGCGGATGGACAGCCCCAGCCGCTTCAGGCTGTCTGTCAGGGGCAGGGCGGCGGACAGGCCGTCGGGGCCGGAATCCCGGACCACTTCCCCCACCACGATGCGGCCCCCCAGATGGGTGCCGGTGGCGGCGATGGCGGCCTTTACTCCGTAAACCGCCCCGGTGTGGGTGACCACCCCGGATACTGCACCGTTTTCCGTTAAAATCTCAACGACCTCCGCCTGCTTGACCCAGAGGTTTTCCTGCCGCTCCAGGGTGTGCTTCATCACCTTCTGGTACTCCCGGCGGTCGGCCTGGGCCCGGAGGGACTGGACGGCGGGACCCTTGCTCCGGTTGAGCAGCCGGTACTGGATGCAGGCCCGGTCGGCGGCCTTGGCCATCTCCCCCCCCAGGGCGTCCAGTTCCCGGACGAGATGGCCCTTCCCCGTGCCCCCGATGGCCGGGTTGCAGGGCATGTTGCCCACCGCGTCCAGGTTGACGGTGAAGCAGAGGGTCTTCATTCCCATTCGGGCGGCGGCCAGAGCGGCCTCAATCCCCGCGTGGCCCGCCCCGATGACGGCGATATCAAATTGTCCGGCGAAATAGGTTTTCATAGACAGCCTTCCTTGATTGGATTCGCCGCATATTTTATCACGGTTTGCGCTCCGGGGCAAGGGGTTGCATAAACTTGGAAAGCCGGGTAAAATTGCAGGGGCAGATATCATCCGCCCACCGTCGGGAATTTAACGAATTACGGGCGGATAATATCCGCCCATACACAAAGGAGGCCGCCAGCATGAAAAAATATGAGTACAAAATGGTTGAGGTTAAAACGACGCTTGGCTTTGACTGGAAGAAAAAAGTCCGTGAAGCAGAGGAACGGTGGAATGCGCTGGGCCGGGAGGGCTGGCAGTTCTGTACGCGGGGCAACGATGTGATCATCTTTATGAGGGAAATCGAAGAATGAACCACGAATATTTTATGGCCGAAGCCCTGCGCCTGGCCCGGGAGGCCATTGCCGGCGGCGACGTGCCGGTGGGCTGTGTCATCGTGAAGGACGGCCAGATTATCGGCCGGGGCCGCAACCGGCGGGAGGCGGACAGGGACGCCACCGCCCACGCGGAGGTGGAGGCCATCCGGGAGGCCTGCGCCCGGCTGGGGAGCTGGCGGCTCCAGGGCTGTACCCTCTACGTCACCCTGGAGCCCTGCCCCATGTGCGCCGGGGCCATCATCAACGCCCGGATCAGAGAGGTGCGCTACGGCGCGCGGGAGGGGAAGTCCGGGTGCTGCGGGTCGGTGCTCAACCTGTTTGAGGAGCGGTTCAACCACCACCCCCGTATCTACCAGGGGCCGCTGGAGCGGGAGTGCGAGGGGATGCTCCAAACGTTTTTTCAAAGTTTGCGATGATATTTAAAGCTTTTGTAACAACTGGCGAGAACTTTTGTAAAATCTTTTGTCTATACTTATACTCGCAAGGCAAGAACATCTTTTCATTCTATCCTCCATTTTTTGAAAGGCTGACGGGTCGCTCCGTTGGCCTTTCTCTCTGTCTGAGGGCCTGTCTAAATGCACCAAAAAGCCCTCCGCTCCCCAAAAATTTTTGGACGATTTAATCCTTTTGTAACAACTGACGTTGGATTTGTTAATAAGTTTCCTGTAATATAACATCTGCAAGAGACAGTTCGTTTCATTTTAATCCTCTTTTTCAACGGGAAGCCCCGGATACCTTGGAGCAGGTATCCGGGGTTTTTCGTTCTGTCTTGACCACCTCATATCCCGGCCTAAGCCGAGAATATAATCGGCGCTGACACCATAGTGCTTGCAGAATTTTACTGAATTTTGGATGGATATTTGGTCCTGAAAGAGCAAGTCGAAAAAAGGCAGTAAAAAAAACCGGCCTGGGATAATTCCCGGGCCGGTTGGCGTGTTAATAACTCAGCACTTCTCAAAGATGGTGGCAACGCCCATGCCGCCGCCGATGCACAGGGTGGCCAGGCCCTTCTTGGCCTCGTCCCGCTTGGCCATCTCGTGGAGCAGGGTGACGATGATCCGTGCGCCGGAAGCGCCCACGGGGTGACCCAGAGCGATGGCGCCGCCGTTGACGTTGACCTTGCTCATGTCGAAGTTCAGCTCACGGGCCACGGCGATGGACTGGGCGGCAAAGGCCTCGTTGGCCTCCACCAGGTCCATGTCCTCGATCTTCAGGCCGGCCTTCTCCATGGCCTGACGGGAGGCGGGCACAGGACCCACGCCCATGATCTTGGGGTCCACGCCGCCCTGGCCCCAGCTGACCAGCTTGGCCATGGGCTTCAGGCCGTACTTCTCAACAGCCTCCTTGGAGGCCAGCACGATGGCGGCGGCACCGTCGTTGATGCCGGAGGCCTGACCGGCGGTGACCCGCTGGACGTGCTTCTTGGCGTCGGCCTCGTGGATCTGGGTGGGCTCAAAGGTGTGAACGATGGAGTCCTCCACGCCCTCGGGGCCGCAGGGGAAAGCGCCGCGCAGCTTGGCCAGCTTGTCAACGGGAGACAGGCGGGGGAACTCGTCCACCTTGAACTCCACCATTTCCTTCTTCTGCTTGACCATGACAGGGACGATCTCGTCGTCAAACTTCCCGGCGGCAATAGCGTCGGCGGCCTTCTTCTGGGAGTTGTAGCCGAACTCGTCCAGCTCCTCCCGGGTGATGCCCCACACGTCGCAGATGTTCTCGGCGGTGGTACCCATGTGGTAGTTGTTATACACGTCCCACAGGCCGTCCTTGATCATGGTGTCCACCATCTTGTTGTCCCCCATGCGGGCGCCCCAGCGGGCGGCAGGGATGGCGAAGGGGGCGGCGGACATGTTCTCCATGCCGCCGGCGACCACGATCTCAGCGTCGCCGCAGCCGATGGTGCGGCCGGCCTCAATAACGGACTTCATGCCGGAGCCGCACACCATGCCCACGGTGTAGGCGGGGACGGAGGTGGGGATACCGGCCTTCAGGCTGGCCTGACGGGCGGGGTTCTGGCCCAGGCCGGCGGTAAGGATGCAGCCGAACATGACCTCATCCACGTTCTCGGGCTTGACGCCTGCCCGGTTCAGGGCCTCCTTGATGACGGCGGCGCCCAGGTCGGCGGCGGGGACGTCTTTCAGGGAACCACCAAAAGAACCGATGGCGGTACGGCAGCAGTTGACGACATAAACTTCTCTCATGATGGGTGTTACCTCCTAAAATTTGGTAGGACATTTCAACGAAATGCCCGGGATAACCGCTCTTGCCTTTCATTATACCGGAGAGCTATCTAAAAAGCAATAAAATTTTCTGGCATTTTTGGGCGAAGGCAAAGCCCCCTTGCAAAGGGGGCTTTGCCGCTTACCAGGTATGGGTGTCAGGATAATAGTCCGGCTCATGGGCCGCCAGGCTGTACCCCTCCTCAAAGATGCCGGTCTGATCCAGCACAGCCAAGGTGTGTCTGGCGTTGGGGGTGAGGGTGACGATGAGGGTCTCGTCGATGTCGTAGCTGGCGGGGCTGGCCTGGACGGAGTAGTCCTCCTGGTTGGAGCCGGGATGCTGGTAAGCCGTAAGGCTGAATGTCAGATCGGTGCGATAGGTGTCCTTCAGGCGGTCGCTGCCGTGGTCGAAGAGATAACGCACGCCGACGGTCCCCTCGGCAAAGTCCTGCTGTACCGCGTCCCACAGCTCCTGGGCGTAGTCGTCCACATAGATGTTGTACTCCATCTCGCCCTTGGCGTTATTGACCCGGTCCAGCCAGGCCCCGGTGAGGCGGCCCTTTTCCAGGAAATTCTCAAAGCCATAGGCGTCAGATACCAATTCCCGGTCCTTATAGAGGCCCTTTACCAGATTGGTGACGCTGCCCTCCTGGTCGATGTCCTCCTGGTAGACGGGGAAGCTGTCGTAGTAGCGGTTCAGGGTGGAGCCCCCCTTCAGGGTGTAGTGCAGATGGAGGTAGGTGTATTCGTCCCCGGTCTGATAGCTTCCGCTGCTCTCGTCCAGCCGGTCCCGGTCGGCTACGATGGCCCGGTGGAGGTCGATGAACTTTTGAATGTTCTCTGGCTCGGTGAGGACGGCGGAGTAGCCCCTGCCGCTGTCGCCGGGATAGCCCAAATCCAAGGTGACATTCAGGCTTTCCACCCCGTCCGTCTGAGGCACCCGGGTCTCCACCCCGAACAGGTCCATGGTGCACCCCAGGCACAGCAGGAGCATCACAGCGGCCATGACCGCCGCCCCCCTCCAGGCCTTGAACACCCGGAAGGACTTTTTCAGCAGCATCTCGGCGGCGAAGCAGCCGATGACCGTCCAGACCAGGATACTGGCGATGAGGACAGCCATGCCGTCCGTCCAGCCGAAGAACATTGCGGAGAACATGCCCAGGCACAGCCCGGAGCAGAAGGACACCCCGTATTTGAACAGGGGGCGCACCAGGGGGATAGCCACCACGTCGCCGGCGGTCTCCGCATGGCGGCGGCGGTAGACGTACAGGGATACAAGGGCCAGCGCCACACCCACGGCGGCGTAGACGGCCACCGTGCCCGGGGAGCGGAAGCGCTGCCCCTCTTCGCTGCTGCCAAACAGCGCCAGCGCGTCCTTCAGGGCGTAGGCGGGGGTGAGGTACTCCACGATCTGAGCGGTCCCGGCGGACCCGGCGTAGCCGTAGAAGAACTCGTGGAACAGGCCGTCCAGCAGGGTGTAGATGACGTCGGCCAGCACGTTGAAAATACAGTAGAAGGCGGGCAGGGCCAGGATGTGGCCGGTGAACATGGCGCAGAAGGCGGCGAAGGAGAAGAAGAACAGGCACACGCCGCTCTGACCCAGCAGCCACATCAGCAGGGCGGACATCGCCGCGCCCCAGTGCTCCATGGGCAGGAAGGCCAGCTCCACCATGGCCGTCAGTACGGCGGTTATCAGCTGGGGCAGTAGCAGGAAGGACAGCCCCGCCAGGTACTGGGTGGTGAACAGGGCCTCCCGCCGGGTGGGCAGGGCGTGGAACCAGCAGGAGGAGCGGCTGTTATACAGATAGCCGAACACCGCCATAGCGCAGAGAATGGCAAAGAAGGCAGCCAGATACAGGCCAAAGGTGGCCATTTCAGGCAGATTCACCGCGCGGATCAGCAGACGCTGTTGGGGATCGCGGTTCATATAGCGGCTAAAGTAGGTGTTGAGCATGTTCAGCGGGATAAAAAACAGCCAAATCACCCCGTAGCCCGTCCACAGGGGCCAGAAGCGGGCCAGAGTCTTGCGGTAGAGGGCGCCGTTAAAGTACGATGTCGTGGACCGCATAGTTCTCACCTCCCAGTTCATAGATGAAAATTTCCTCCAAGGTCAGGGGCAGGGCCTCCATCAGAATGGGGGCGAAGCCGGCCATGCGGGTCTTGATCTCCGCCGGGCTGCCCCGGACAATGAGGGTGAACACCCGCCCGATCTGGGAGGTATGGAGCACGTTCAGGTCGCGGGGCAGCTCGGGCAGGTTCCCGTCGGCAAAGGCGATCTGCAGCTTGACCACGTTGTCCTGCAGGTCGGTGAGGGACCGCTCCAGAAGGACCCTGCCATGGGACAGGATGCCCACATGGTCGCACACGTCCTCCAGCTCCCGCAGGTTGTGGGAGGACACCAGCACCGTGG
>CAJUAW010000059.1 GCA_910584605.1 uncultured Oscillospiraceae bacterium | reverse complement strand
AGGGGCAGCCGCTCCGTCCCGTCCTCGGCAAAAAAGATGTCCTCATACATTTTCAGCCGGTCCCGCAGGTGGCTGGCCTGGACGGCGAAGCAGTAGGCCAGGCCGATGGGACAGTCCGGAAAGTCCATCATCATGCAGTCGCAGATTTCCTCGTCGATCTCCTGGGGCGTCTCGGCGGAAAACTCTCCGCACCCGTGGAGAATGCACTGGGCCTTGGCCCATTGCGTGAGGGGGACGCTCCCCTCATTGCCATCATGCCTGATATGCGCCCAGCCGTCCTGGCTGAACACAAAATTAAGCATGATCTCAAAATTCCCGTCTGGGGTTTCAGTGGTCAGTCGTTTCATTCTTGACTCCTTTCGTTGCTGCCAGCAGGTCTTTTCCCTCCTGAAGCCAGCTGAGAAGCGTGATCGTCTCGGTAGGCAGGCCCTCTTTGATGGGCTGCCCGCAGCAGGGGCAGGGGTCGCCGGGGTTCAGTATCCGCATTGTCAGTCCTCCTTTGTGTCCAACTTGGACACATTTTACTCGGTCGTCCTTTGTGCCCAACTTGGGCACATTTCGCTCAGTTGTCCTTTGTGCCCAAGTTGGGCACAATTTGCTGGTCATGCTCTGCCTGCCAAATCGGGCAGTAAATTTTTCTCCCACCCTCACAGAATTTGAGTCCCACATAACTGTAAAGCTGCTCCTGAACATCCTCACACAAAATGTTGACACCACTGCCATAATTCAGCTCCCCCTGATAGCGGGGACACCCGCCTTCCGCAAAAAACTTCTTGGATGGCAGCTCCCGGAAAACACCAGGGGCCCGGTGTGAGACCTCCGGCTCCGCCGCCAAAGCAGCGAAGGCGTTCTTATCTTTAACCAGCAGAGCTGCCTGGTCAATTTCAGCACAGCGGAGACTATAGGGAGAGAAATCGGTCTGTTTGCTCTCATAGGGCAGCGGAAGGGGAGCGTCCTGGATGTAGTACCTGACCGATGTGGCGCTGTTTTTCCCCAGGTATCCAAAGTTGGGCTGTTTCTTCCAGGCGGGCCATCCAAAGGTCTCAGTTTTACCGGAATACTGGCAGAGGTATCCGCCGGTCTGGATGGATAAGATGGTAAACTCCAGATATTCCGGCTTGTGGTTCCACGGAACGCCTTCCAGCTCGGAGTCTATGTAGGGGTGTATTCGCAGCTCCCGGATCACCGTCCCGGCCAGCAGACCAATGTTGCTGCTCAGATGCCCCTCTGGAGCATGAAATCTTGTTCCCATAGCCTCACTCCACCGGCGGCAGCCACATCCAGCGGACAGCTGGCATGTCTATCTTTGCGCCTAGCTCCCCGGATTTTGCACGGAAATAGAATTGGCCGTCAGCATAGCAGCAGACTTCGCGGACGACAACACCGTCCCCCACATCAAAATCCACAACTGCCTCTCCAGGCTCCCCGGGGAAAGCTCCGCCGGGCATCCAGCCACAAATCGCCAGTTGTCCCTCTGCCAGCTCCGGCGGGGCCACCTGGCAGGTCTCGCCACTGCCGGGTGTTGGAACCTCCAGCCAGTGTGTATATTGCAGGCCGGTCAACTCTTTTCGGCCATCGGGCGACCGGAATTTGCTCCCGTCCCACAAGGCCGGCCGGTATGCTGGGCCGTCATTGGTCAGCTGGTAGGTAAGGATTGGCTTGTCCACAGGCGGAGTCTTACCCCGGCTTTCCCAGCGGATGCGGCGAGCGAGCTCCTCCAGTGCGGCCACCTGGTCCAGGGCTTCTGAAATATCATCCCAGGAATCCGCCGAAGCAGTTTCCTCCTCCAAGGCTTCCACGGAATCCTCTGGCTCCTCTTGGAGCAAAACCGGGCGAATATCATCGGTCAGGCCCATCAGGAAGTCTGTGGAGCAGTTCAGCAGTTTGGCCAGCCCCGCCAGATGGTCGTTGCTGCATCTGCCAGGGACCAGCCGAGGGCCATGCCAACCAGCCGGATCATCAAATTCACCGTCGGCCCACTGCCGGATGGTTGATATCAGAAGACCATCGTAGTAACTCCAGTTGATTTTGGCGTCGTCCGGCACACCGGCAGCGTCAATGGCCCGCAGAAGTCTCTTTGCATAGCCCTGGGTCTCTTTCTGAAATATCCGGCCATTCCTCTGTTGACGCTTATGCTCCTCCTCTTTTTTCTTGTCGCTGGCCTCTTTCCGCTGGGCCTTGGCCTTGCTGCACATCCGCTCGCAGGCGGAATAGCTGGCCTTTGCCTGATCGCATTCCAGACAACAGGTATTTCCGCCGCAAAAACCCGCCCAACCTGGGGCTTCGCAGTCCCGGCGCAAGAACGTGTCACCGCGCTTACAGGTCTTATCATCGGGACAGGTCAGCTGCGGCTCCCAGCGCCAACCCTCGTTGTATTTGCTCAGTACCTTTTCAACTTTGTCCCCTCTAGGAATCTTGCCGGACAAGGCGCTAAAAATGCGGAGTTGGAAGTCTCCAGGCAGTCGGGCCAGGGCGTAGGCCGTCTGCTCCGGCAGCTTGTCCTTCTCAAACAGGATCATGTACTCCGGGATCAGATTCTCCCGGATGACTTTGAGCCGGGACAGCTTGGGAGCGGAGATTTTACAAGCCTGGGCCACATGGTCCCGCATACGGCCCGGGAACTCAAAGCCTTCCTCCTTCAGCTGGTACAGCAGCATTTCCACCCGCTCCGCCTGTTTGGCCAGTTCGGCGGAGGAGAGCACCCGGGTGTCACTGTTGCCGTATATGAGCCGCAGCTCCTGGAGGGCGGCGGAGCCTGTGACATGCTCCCGGATACAGGGGACTTCCCGCAGGTCCTCGCGTCCCTCCTTGATCAGCAGCTTCAGTGCCGCCTGGCGGCGGTGGCCTGACACAACGACTACTTTCTCCGGGTCCGTTTCCGAGGTGCGCACCCGAAGGGGTTGCTGGAGGCCCACCACAGCAATGTTGGAGGCCAACTCCTCCAGCTGAACCAGATTGTAGAAATTGCCGGGATCGCTCTCAATCTGGCCTATGTCGATGTACTCGATCTGCTCCCGGCCGGTATCCGGGGCAGTGTCCAACTTGGGCACATCCTTCAGCAGATCAGCCAGGTCAAAGCCCTTTTTATCTGCCACGATCAGTTCCTCCTCTCCATGTACTCCCGGACAAACTCCCGGTAATCAATCCCGGCGGCGCTCCTGGGGCTGGTGATGAGAAGCGGCTCCTGGGCAAAGGTCATAGCGTCCACCTTGTTGGTGCGCCGAATATGGGGATACATCGGCAGACCGCTGGCTGCCAGCGTTTTCTCCGCCTCCACGATCAGGGGACTGTTGTACCACATGGTGGGCAGACAACCGGACAGACGCAGGGACGGGTTGATTTTCCGCATGTTGGCAATCTGCCGCATGAGGTTCCCCATCCCCCGCAGGGCGAAGGCGTCCAGCTTGATAGGGATAATTACATCATCCGCCGCGATCAGCGCCGCGGTGCTGGCCGCATTGAATGCCGGTGGGCAGTCCACGATGCAGTAGTCATATCGGTCCTCAGCGGCCAGCTGCTGAACCATCTCCCGCAGCACCAGCGCCCGCACGTCCTGAAGCTCCACCTTGGTCAGGTCCAGGTCCATCAACTCATCCGAACCGCACAGCAGGTCTACCCCGAGAAAATTACTGCTCTGAATGCTGGCCACCGCAAACCGTCCCTCGTCGGCCTCGTGCCGGAGCACGTCCGCCAAGTTGCCCTTGGCCGGATCGCCGCCGAAAAATTCTGTTGCATTGCACTGGCTGTCAGCGTCCACCAGGAGCACCCGTTTGCGGTAGCCCCGGGCAAGGATGGCAGCCAGGTTGACGGCGGTGGCCGTTTTTGCCACGCCGCCCTTCAAATTGAGTATCACGCTTGTCCTCATTGTACTCGTCCTCTCGTTTTATGGTTTCGGCGCCGCGCCGAGGTGGTCATATTCGTCCTCCCAGGGCAGCGGCTCGCCGCCGGGGAGTTCGTAGAATAACTGCTGTTTGTACTCTGGCTCTTTCCGCTTTGCCACCGGCTGGTCTGATTGCAGCTCTGGAAGGAATTTTTGCGTTGCCCCGTCAAAGACGATCCCCCACTGACCTAACAGGCCCAGCTTGTTCTTGGCCAAGGTGAGGTGCCGGGGCGTTTTGCTGCTGGTCTCATCTTCTCTCCAGACGAACAGGATCACGTTGGCGTCCTGTTCGATCTGGCCGCTCTCTTTCAGGTCGGCCATGAGGGGGGCTTCCCGCTTTCCCTTCTGTGCCGGTCGGGAGAGCTGGGCCAGGGCAACGACCACAATGCCGCTGTTGCGGGCCATGTCAGCCAGAGATCGGGATATGTCGGCCACCTCGTCCTGCCGGGTGCCCCGGCCACGAATCGCAGGGCGGACCATCTGGAGATAATCGACGTAGATGACATCAAATTTTTTGGCGTGGGTCCGGGTGATGATGTCGTTCACGGTCATGCCGGCGGCGTCGATGATGGTGAGCCTGCGCTTTACAATCTCATCGTTGACGTCGGCCAGGAGCTTGTACTCCCACTCGTTTAGCTTTCTCCGCAGGATGTTCCGCAGTGGCACCCCTGAAACGGCGGCCTTGAGACGGGAGAACAGGGTGTTCCGGTCGTCCTCCAGGGTAAAGTAGCCCACGTTTTTCTGCTCCGCCTGAGCGTAGGCCATGTGGAGGGCCAGGGCGGTCTTGCCGTCTGAGGGCCGGCCGCCCAGCACCACCAGCATACCGGGTGAGACGTCCAGATTTTCGTCCAGCAGGGGGAAGCCCCAGGGGAGATAGTCGGGCGTGTGGTCCAGAAAGTCGTTGAACTCCAGAGCGGCCTTCGCCATGTCCGCCTCGTCATCCCGGCCCCGGTCAGAGAAAAGCTCCAGACCCTGTTGAAACAGACGGCACATTTCTTCTTCGGTCAGACTGGCCGCTATCTCCGGGCCGAGACTGCGGCCTTTGGTCATCCGGGTGTTTTCCCGAACCAGCTCTATGTATTCCTCCACGTTGGCCGCTGTGGGGGTGGTGTCCAAGAGCTGGAGCGCATAGGTCCGCAGCGTTTCATCTCCCGGCCCTGCTTCCTGACAGATTAAAACCGGGTCCAGCGTCTGGTCTTTGGCAAAGCGGGTCTGGAAGGCCCGAAACAGCCGCCGGTCCGCTTCCAGGAGAAAATCGGTCTCCGTGAGGCTGGCCATCACCAGACCTACCACACGGGCGTCAATGAGCATGGAGCCGACCACCGACTGCTCCGCCCAGATATTCCGGCCGTAGGCCGCGGTCTCAGCGGAATCCACAGTCTCCACCTCCCTCCCGGGCCGGGGCCGACATAGCTGCCCGGTTCGGCTGAGCTTCGTCCTCCCAGCGCCGGCCGTTGAGCCAGGTGGCGGGGTAGGGAATGCCCTGGCCGCCCTCCTCGCGGATCTTGCGCTGCCACTCCGGGCTGGCCAGCTGGCGCTGGAGGGCATGTCCCATCACCGCCAGCAGCCTGTCGTCCGGACACAGTGAGTCCCAGGCGCGTATCGCCGCCTGTTTGGACTTCTTCAGCGGGTACATCCGCCAGAAGCCCTCAAACCGCTCCGGCTTCCAATCGGGCGCCGCCTTTGCTGCTCGGCCCCGCTTTGGCTTTCCTGAGCCCGCCGCCCCCTGGGGGGCTTTGGGGGGATTATCTGTTAGGCTGTTATCTGGGTTTATATCTGGTAATGGTGTCCCCGTTTGGTGAAATGATTGTCCCCGTTCCGTGTTTTGCATTTCACCGTTTGGTGAAATGCATCCAGCCGTTTCTGTGGCGCACTCTGCGAAATAGGCCATCGCTTTGTCGGAGAGGGAATACCAGCTTGTCCTGTCCCGCTTGTCCTGGTTGAAGCAGCCTGTCAGAAGCAGGCTGTTCTTCTTGCAGGCGGAAATGATACGCTCGATCTGCCGTCTGCTCCAGTACGGGTGCGCCTCACAGAAAGCGGACAAGGAGTTGAATGTCCAGTATCTACCCTCGTAAAAATTCTTCTCATAAGCCTTGTTATGCTTGAGCCAAAAATAGATGTTATGCAGGAAAACAGCGACGTCTACCCCATAGGTCTGAGCCAGCACAGGATTAAAATGATGATCTGGTATATCCTTCACCCCCCATTCTTAGTGTAGCTTTTAGCACCGAACTCATTTAGCTACCGTATGGCCTACACATACTGGATTAGCTCAAGGCCGTCCATGGTAATCCGTTTAGTCAGGTGGAGGCCAGAATCAATGACCTTGTGAGATTCGATGCCCAGCGAGGCCGCAACCGAATCCAGGCCCTCATGGATCAGGATGTGTCCTTGCCCTACTGGTCTTACGACGGCCATAGCTTGGATGACCTTAACGTTGTCTGGCATTGCATCTAAGATATCGATTATCTCAAGGAGCCGGTCTTTCAAATCCTTCGGCGTCATTTTTTCACTACCCCCTTGCCAAATCCATTTCGCTGTGTTATCATAAACATGTCCTTATTGTACTCTTTGAGTACAGGTCCCGCGTGGCTGCGCTCACAGTCATGCGGGATTTTTTTATTTCTCCTCGTACAGACCAAACTGGATTACCTCCGCCATAGTGAGGTCGATCCACGTTTTATCGACCTGCAGGACCGGCCGGCCGCCCGCTCCGGTGTAATATGCCGAATGGGGAGCTTTCCCCTTGTCCACCCAGCGTAGCCAGAAAGCGCGGCCATGCCGCTCGAAAACAGCCTGGTAGAGGGAGGGCACATCGTAGCCCTTGGCCCGGACCAGCTTCACCAGGCTGGACTTGGTGGCCTTGGGCAGGATTCTCTTTTCGGTATTCATCATGCCATCCTCCCTAAGTACATAGCTAATGCCAGTAAGAATGCTCCTCCCGCAAGGGTTAACAGTGCCCAGTTGAAAAGGTCCTCCAGCCAGGGGTAAGCCTCAAACAGTCTCCTCCACATGGTCACACCATCCCCCGTCCGTCCACGATGGCCTTGGCCACCTGGTCGGTTTCGTAACGGATACCCCGACCGACCCTTACCGCCTCTACCCCCACCGTGGCCAGCCAGGCGCGGGCGGACTTAGGGGATCCATACCCCAGCTCCTTGGTCAGGTCTGCTATGGTCATCATCCCGCCGTAGATGTCCCGGAGGATCTGCCGTTTTTCTTTGATCTCGTTGTAATGGCTGCTCATACGCTGTCCCCCTTCCTGTTGGACACCTGGCCGCCGCAGAACACATCCAGCTCCAGACCGGACTGAATGATCTGCCGCAGGTCCGCGATGATGGCCTCAAACTCGGGGCGCTCCTGGTCGTCAATGATCCCATCCTCGGCGATGGCTAAAAGCCGGTCCAGGCGGTTATCCTCTTGGAAGCTACGCAGACGGTTGTAAATCCGCACCGCCACCTCCAGCATGTTCCGATCTTCCAGCGGGGGAACCACGCTGTTGAACAGAATATTGGTCTCCTGCAGGTGCTGGACGGCCAGTCGCTGGGCGTTGTAACAGATCACCATTTGCAGCACCACATCTCCAGCTGGTATTCTGCGGCCTGTCTCGTAGGCCCGCAGGCTTTCCACGGAGAGGTTCATCATTTCTGCTGCCGCTTCCTGAGTGTAACCGGCAGCACGACGAGCGATTTTGTAGATATTCCGGAAGTTCTCCGGCATGGACTTTCACTCCTTTCTGGTGTATGGTCGAAATATCAGCTGGATTCCGCAGGCGGCTCCCGGCCGTATAGCTGGTCGATGGTGCAACCAAACAAATCAGCTAATTTTGGAATTTTGGCCGCCCGGGGCAAAACAAGCCCCCGTTCCCACCGGGTTACTGCCGCCTGGTCCACGCCCATAATCCGGGCCAGTTCAGCCGGGGTAATCCCTGCCAACTCCCGATATTTTTTGATTTCCAAACAAATCACCTCCTTCTCTGTCTCTTGGGCTTGATTTTAAGTCAAGAAAATGGTAGTATATCCTTGACTTAGAATCTTGTTGTTCCGCCTGCCACCTTGTTTCCGCTGTCCCCCCCTGAAAAGATTAAGGGGGGCCAGGTTCTTTTTCTAAGCGGATTATCGTCTGGTCTAGGGGGAACTGCGTTTTCCCTCTTTCCTTGACATACAGTCAACCCTTGCCTACATCATAAATTCTAAATCTACTAATGTCAATAAAAATTAGTAAATTTATAAATTTACGTATTTTCGTCATTTAGCCTATTTCTTTATTTTAGAGGAGTGATTTTCCTTGGGCACCCCTGAATTTGTGCAAAACGTCAAAATGTATTGCAAACTCCGGGGGGTAAAACCCACTATCGCCATGCGAGAGAGCGGTGTTGGTACAAGTTTTATAAACAACATCGAAAAGGGAAGTGCCCCATCTGTGTTCAAAGTCCAACAGTTGGCAGCTTATCTAAATGTCACTACCAGTGAGCTGTTGGGAGAGGCGAAGCCCCAAAACTTGGCGATACAGGATCAGCCGTATCTGGTTATGAGATACAACAGCCTTCCCCAAAAGGTGCAGGAGGAGGTCATGGCGTTTATTGAGTTCAAGGTGGCCCAGCAAGCAGAGAAAAAATAAATGTGCCCAAAAGGACTAAAGGGTTCACGAAGATTTTTCCTTGACATACAGTCAACTCTTGCCTAAATCATAAATCCTTGAAAGTGAACTGTCAACAATCATTTTCCTTGATAGTGACCTTTCTCTCATTTGCACAATTCTCTATTAAGGAGTGACACCTCTTGGACAAGCAGCTTTTTGTACAAAATGTCAAGATGCACTGCCAACTAAGGGGAGTAAAGCCTACTGTGGCCTGCCGTGAAAGCGGTGTAGGGACCAGCTTCATAAACAATATCGAGGCAAGAGGGCAAGTGCCCTCCGTTGAGAAAGTCCAGCTCCTGGCCCAGTATCTGGGTGTCACCACCAGTGAGCTGCTAGGGGAGACGGAGCCCAAAAACTTGGCGATACAGGATCAGCCGTATCTTGTCATGAGATATAACAGCCTCCCCCCGAAAGTGCAGGAGGAGGTCATGGCGTTTATTGAGTTTAAAGTGTCACAATGTAATAATGGATGAATGCTCTAGCACCAAATAGATATAGAAAGTAGGGGTGTGAATGGGTTTTCGGTATCGAAAAAGCATCAATTTGGGTGGCGGTTTCCGAATCAACATAAGTAAATCTGGCGTTGGTTATAGCTGGGGTGTAAAGGGATACCGTGTAACTAAGACAGCAAAAGGGACAGTTCGAAGAACAGTATCTATTCCGGGAACAGGTATCTCTTACACTGAAGAATCTCGTACCGATAAGCCCAGACCTGCGCCGAGCAATGTTCGTACTATTGATACAAATCATTATGCTGCCCAGGAGATTGCAAATAGTGATGCCACCCAAATGGTTTCTAGTGGCGTAGAAGAACTGTTGGCTGCTGCAAAAAGGACCATTAGTGTTGATAAAAATGCGACTATTGGAATTGTAGTATTTTTCCTTTTGATGTTCTCATTTCCACCTTTTCTTTTGGGTGCTCTTTTGTGCATAGCACTCAAAATTTATGCTAGGACTGCTGGATTGATTAAACTGGATTATGAAATTGACAGTGATCAGATGCAAGTAGTAGCGCAGAGAATGGAACCTATGGTTCGTTTAAGTGAAAGCAAAAAGATTTGGCGCATTATGCAGTCAAGTAGAGTTATAGATACAAAGTATTCCGGAGGTGCTGGCCATACAGTTAAACGGATTGATTGTCAAACATCACGAACCCCTCCGTTCCCATTCAAATCAGATGCTGATGTCGTTGTGTTCAAAACCAGTAAAGAAATATTGCTGTTTTTACCCGATAAATTATTCATTTTACAAGGCAGGAAAATTGGAGCACTCAATTATAGTGATATTTCTACATCTGCAAGGACAACCAGATTTATCGAAGATAAGGCTGTTCCAAAAGACTCGCAGGTTGTTGGCCAAACATGGCAATATGTTAATAAATCTGGAGGGCCAGACAAACGATTTAAAAATAATAGACGGCTTCCGATTTGCCTTTATGGAGAGTTAGAACTACATTCTGCTTCTGGGCTGAACACAGTGATAATGTTTTCTAATGCCCAGTTGAGATAATAAAGTGCCCAAGTTGGGCACCGCATAAAAAACAGGCACCTCTCCAGATTGACCGGAGAGGTGCCTGTCACATTTGTACCTTGCGCTTTTTGCCGAATGCTGGTATACTGACTGTGCAGAAAGGACGGGGCTGATCCACCAGCAAGACCCAGGAGGTGAGGCCGATGAGCGCAGGCGACGTCATAGCATTACATCTGCTCATTATTGCGGCGATCACTTTGGGAATCACCATCGGACGGCACCTAAAGAAGTAGCCGCCACCTAGGCGACAGCAAGGAAGCGGCATTTTCTCAAGCTATAAACTTGTTGGAGATTGACCGCCAACCGGCTAGGCCCCGGTTGACTGCCCTTTCTGCTTATCATTATAGCCCAGATTTCATATTTGTCAAGAGGAGTGAATTGTTCCCACTCCTCTTTTTCTGTCTCCTCTGGATTCCCAGTAGATCAAAACTGGATATTGCCCCATGTGCCCAACTTGGGCACATAGTTGATAAATCCTCAACTAGACACCGCCAGAGCTACCTGATAAGCTAAGATTGTATTTTAGGGCGGAGTAAGTTAGGGAGGAGTAAGTTAGGGAGGAATGGCATAGACGAGGGGGATAGTGCGCCCTCAGCCAGACCGCGGCAACCTCGAAAACCCGAAATATAGAAAACCCCTATTGACAACCACAATATATTGTGATATAAAGAAAGCGTAATTGATTCTATGTGCGCTCCTGGTGAAACTCCGGGGTAGGCCATTGGCCTATGAGCAGGCAGGGACCGGCATTGCACACGTTGTGATGGAGAACTTGGCTTTGGGCCAACGACTCCGGAGGATTGTACGTTATGGGGGTATTATGCCCCTACCTATTTTTTAGCAGCTACGGCTGAGGTTGACTTTTTGCGGACGTTGTGGTACTCTGCATATGACAGTACCAGACGCTCCGTTTCTACGGGTACAGTATCCGTGTAACACCAGTGTAGAAGAAACCTCAACTAGACGCAGTACCTTGACGGTGCTATACTCCAGTTGATTTTAGGTAAGATTTTTTCAGGTCAGATGTTTGCTCTGAGGTGTTATTATGCCCTCTGAGATTTGACAGACGCTGAAGACAGCGCCATCTTACGACATTCGGCCTGGTCCGATAGGTTCAACAACTGAATCAAAGACTTATGACGTCTGAAAGCAAGAGAATTGTTTTCAGGCGTTTTTGCGTCTAAAAATCAGATTGCACCCGGCGCGAGAGCGCAACGGCCTGGGACCTGTCACCCCAGGACGCCAAGGGAAAACGAGGAAAGGAGTTTATTGAATCGCTATGAAAAATTATCGTTTCCCCAGGCCGGTTCTGACAGCCGGCCGGTCCCGCCGCCAGCAGGGTGGGGCCTTCGTTCCTATCCTCCTGTCCAACTGCTGGGGACAGGGCCACGGACGCTTGCGGGACTTCCGCGCCTTGCCCAAGGTCATGCGTCTGCCGCGGGAAGCTCTTTCCCACTCACCTGCAGGTGAGTATGCGGTGATCTTACTGAACTTCTTTGCCAACAGAGACAGTTTTTATAAATCGGCCTCTCCCAGTCCATAGAACCTTGCGCCCCAAGGGTTTTGACAGCATTGGCAAGGTCCGGCTTCGGGAGGTCTGACGGAAAACAGTCAGAAACGGCTGGCCGCCGCCAATGGGCAAGCTGCGTCCTTTTTCAAGAAAGGATGTACTTATGTCAAAACATTATCAAAATCTTCTTGCACAGCTGGACAAGCTTCATCGCCACAACCGGCAGGGCAGCTTTCGGACCAAACAGCGCTACTATGAGGCCATGCAGCGGTTCTGCCGCTTTCTGGCCGAGCGGTACCGCCTGGAGCGCCTGGCCAACATCGCCCCCAAACACATCTATGCCTATGTAGCCTATCTCCAGGGACAGGAGAAGTCCGCTTCCACCATCAAGACCGATCTCTCCGCCATCCGCTTTTTCCACGACCTGATCCAGCAGCCCCGCTATGAGCTGCCGGCCAACACCGATCTGCTCCTCCAGCGTCGTACCTTCGGCGGGGTGGATCGGTCCTGGAGCCCGGCCGAGTTCAGCCGTATGCTGGCCTGCGCCCTAGAGCTGGGGAAGGAGGACTTTGTCACGATCTTCTACCTGGGCCGCTATGCCGCGCTGCGGATTCACGAGTGTTTCCGTATCGACACCGCCGCCGCGGCCAAGGCCATAAAAGAAAATGCCCTCACTATCAAAGGCAAGGGCGGTCTGGTGCGGACGGTGCCGCTGACGCCGCTCCTAGTTCAGCGGCTCCAGCGCCATCTGGAGCAGACGCCCCGGGGCCATAAGCTCTTTGTCCCGGATGATCAGCAGACCCACGAGGCGATCAAGGCCCTCCAGGCGTTCATCTACCTGTACCGCCCCTACGCCCAGGACAAGGGCTCTGACCGCCCCATGACCTTCCACGGCCTGCGCCACACCTGTGCCGCCGAGTGGTACAAGGGCTTCATCCAGTGCGGCTCCAACCCCTACCAGGCCCGAAAGTCTGTTTCCAAGCTGCTCGGCCATGGGAGGGATGACGTCACCCGGATCTACCTGGCCTCCTTGACGAAATCCCCTCAAAAGTCCTCGGACAAAGATGACCTGTTGTTTTGCCCGAAAGTAGTCTATACGATGGACGATGATGGGACGGAGGATGAGAGGAGGGGCGGCAATGCCTAAGAGGGACTACATCCGAAAGACAGCCCGGTACAACGGTAAACAGTACGAGGCCTACGGTACAACCGAGCTGGAAGCCATGACCAAGCTGGCAGACAAGCTGGCCGCAGCCAAAAGGGGAGAGGATGCCATCGGCGGCGCCATGACGGTGGACGCCTGGTTCAATCAGTGGCTGACCACCTACAAGGAGCCCAAAGGCATGACCCCGAAATCCTTGGGGATGTACCGGGAAAAGTATACCAGGTACATCAAGCCCCGGATCGGCCGGCTGAAGCTGAAGGACGTGAAGGACATCCACCTGCAGAAGATCATGAACGATCAGGCGGGCATGTCCAGCTCCCACGCAAAGAAAGTGCGGATGGTTCTCCAGGAGCTGTTTAAGCGGGCCAGACAGTCCAGGCTTATCACTTACGACCCCTCAGAGCTGCTGGAGCTGCCGGCAACCACCACCGGCTCCCACCGTTCCCTCACCGATGAAGAACGGGCCGCTGTGCTGGAGGTTGCAAAGACCTCCCGATCCGGCCTATGGATTCTTACGCTGCTTTACACAGGGATGCGCCCCGGGGAGACAGCGGCGTTGACTTGGGCTGATGTGGATTTTGACCACAATGAGATTCATATCCATGCCGCCAAGGAAAGCGGCTCTACGGCGATAAAGGGCCCTAAGACCGCCGCCGGTATCAGGGATATCCCGATACACTCCCAGCTGCGCCCGAGGCTTCTGGCGGCCAGAGGAAAGCCGTTCAGCCCGGTCTTTCCGACCGGCAGCGGAGGTCGGCAGAATGAAAACAGCCTGCGCCGGATGTGGACAGGCTTCAAGCGGGAGCTTGACATTTACTTGGGTGCGGAGCTGTACCGTAACCAAATCATTCAGTCTGTGGTGGCTCCTGATCTGACGCCTTACTGTCTGCGGCATACCTTCTGCACAGATCTCCAGCGGGCCGGGGTGCCGCTGAACGTGGCCAAGGAGCTGATGGGACATAGCGATATCAGCACCACTGCAAACATCTATACGCACCGAAATCAGGGCGTCCTCCACGCCGGAATCGCCCTGCTGGATGGGAGTGCTGGTAAATCCGCTGGTACTCAGTATGCCTCCAACTCGTAATCCGTTGCGCCATAAATGATACCGGCTTTCTAACGTTCTGCTTCCGGTTCTGAATGTTGGGGGTTCGAGTCCCTTCGGGCGTGCCAAAAACCGCTTGAAATGTTTGATTTTTCAAACATTTCAAGCGGTTTTTTATGTCCTGCAGAGCGGAACCCCCCGGTGGTACTCAAGAGGCCCTTACAGCATCAAACAGCACTTTGTCCATCACTGTTCCCAGTCTGTCCATGTCCCCGCCCAGCACAGGATCGTACACATGCAGTTGTGGGAATGTCGCTATGACCCGGCCAGGCCTGAATATCCTTTGCGTCGCACTCGCCCTTGCGTAAAGCATATACCGCAGAATGACGAAGATCATGGAGCCGAATGACCGGCAATCCCCCCTTCCACTTATGCTGGAAGTACAGTGACTTTGCTGAGTTCATTGATTTCATTGTTTGCACAGACGCATCTGCAGCCAAATATTCCAATAGACTTTTTTCCTCGCAGGGCATGGTAACGTGTCAATACAGCTGGTTTTCCCCCACCAGCTTGTCCACATGGTCCATTCGTTTTTCCTGTCCCTCGTCTCTGCGGCTGCTGAGTGCAAGCAAAACCGCCTCGGTCAAAGAGAGGGGAACTGCATAGGAATTGGTGAACCCCAGCCCTCCCACGCAGGCGGTGATGACCACATCCGCCCGGTTGGCCAGCGGGCTGGTCACCTGGTCGGTAAACAGAATGATTTTTGCGCCCTGTTCCTGGGCCATGTCCATCAAAACGAAATTCAATTCAGAATACCGGGGAAAACTGTATACAATCAGGCAGTCGCTGCTGGAGATATCAACCAGCCGTTCCAGTGCGGTAGCGTCGGCATGGAGCACCGGGAGTACATCCGGAACGAGAAAAAGCAGCTTACTGGACATATACTGCGCACAGCAGGCCGCGCCGCGAAATCCGGCGACAAATTTTCGCCTGCTGGATAAAATGATATCTGCAACCCGATCGACGGTGGACATTTCCAGCTTGGCAAAGCTCTTTTGCAGATTATCCAGCGTGTAGCGCTGTACGTCCTGAAGCAGGCTGTTCTGATGAAGAGATTCCCGGCTTTTGATATACTTTTCACCGGGAGAAAGGCCGGGCTGTGTCTGGCTGTAGTGCCGGGCAATCCGATCTGCCATCTCGCTGCGAAATTCTGAATAACCTTTAAACCCCAGCTTGCGGATAAAACGGATAATAGAGGTGTCGCTCACTCCGATGTCCTGGGCAAGTGCAGTGGAGGTTTGAAGGCCAATGGTGTCTAAATGCTCCAATATGTATTCCGCAATTCTGCGCTCCGCGTGGGTCAAAGAGAGACGCTGGATTTTGGCTGCGAGTTCTTCCATGGGATTCGTTCTCCCCTTCCTTGTCAAAATCATATCACATATCCCCCTTCTGGTCAACTGTTTCGCAGTTTTCAGATGTTTTGATCTTCTGTATATAAACGGCCCGAAACCCTGCAAAGAAGGTTCCGGGCCAAAAGAGAGATGGGAAAATTTATTCCAGTGCGGACAGGGCTTTCTCCATACGGTCCAGAGCTTCCTTCAGATTTTCCATGGAATTGGAGTAGGAGATACGAATTTTTCCGGGGACGTTGTAGGCCTCGCCGGGTACGGTGGAGATCAGGGCCTCATCCAGCAGATACTGGCACAGGTCTACGGCAGTTTCGATCTTCCGCTCGCCAACCTGTTTGCCCAGATAGGGGCCCACATCCGGATAGACGTAGAAAGCGCCCTTTACATTGGGGCAGGTAATGCCGGGTATGGCGTTCAGCCGGCCCACCACATAGTCCTTCCGCTTTTTGAACTCAGCCACCATGTCGTGCAGGTCGTACTGGGGGCCCTGAAGGGCGGCAGCGGCGGCCTTCTGAGAGATGGCGCTGGTGGCGGAGGTGGTCTGACTCTGAACGGCCATAATGCCCTTGATCACGTCGGGCCGGGCGGCGGCGTAGCCAATACGCCAACCCGTCATGGCATAGGCCTTGGAGAAGCCGTTCACCGTGATGGTGCGGTCCCGCACCTCCCTGGAGATGGAGGCCACGCTGAAGTGTTTGGCTCCGTCGTAGACCAGCTTTTCGTAGATTTCGTCGGCTACAATGAAGAAGTCGTGCTCCACGGCCAGTTCCGCCAGGCGGCGCAGGTCCTTTTCGCTGTACACGGCGCCAGTGGGGTTATTGGGCGTGCAAATGACGATGGCCTTTGTTTTGGGGGTAATGGCCCTTTCGATGGCGTCCATGTCCAGCTCATAATTATCGGAGCGGACCGGGACGAAAACGGGCTCGGCCCCGGCCAGACGGATCATCTCGGTATAGCTCACCCAGCAGGGAATAGGCAGCAGCACCTCATCCCCCGGGCCGGCAATGACCATCAAGCTGCTGGCGATGGCCTGCTTTGCGCCCACGGCGGTGGTGACCTCATTGAGGGCATACTCCACCCCGTTGTCTTCTTTCAGCTTTTTGACGATCTCCTGCCGCAGCTCCAGAATGCCGTTGCCAGGGGTGTACTTGGTAAAGTTTTCGGCAATGGCCTTGATACCGGCCACCTTGATATAATCCGGCGTACCGAAGTCAGGCTCGCCCACGTTCAGAGAGATGATGTTCTTTCCCTGGCGCTTGAGCTCCGCTACTGTGGCGATGAGAGCGGAGGAGATCGGAAGAGCACACGTCTGAACTCCAGTCACACAAGCTAATCTCG
>CAJUAW010000058.1 GCA_910584605.1 uncultured Oscillospiraceae bacterium | reverse complement strand
AGTACGGGCTGGACAACCCCGTGTGTACCATTCACCTGACTACGGAGGAACAGTCCTATGAGATCAAGCTGGGAGACTTCAGCAAAATGGATTCCCAGCGGTATGTCTCCATCGGGGACGGCAACGTCTACCTGGTTCAGAACGACCCGCTGGATCAGTTTGACGCCGTCCTCAGCGATATGATTGCCCATGATGAAATGCCGGACTTTGACCAAGTGACCAGTATCCAATTCTCCGGCGCGCAGGATTACGCCGCTTCCTACGAGGAGGACAGCTCCAATACCTACTGCGCCGAGGATGTCTACTTTACCCAACGCGGTGAAAAATCTCTGCCTCTGGATACGGATCGGGTAGACATCTATCTGCGTAAGATCTCAAATTTGAATCCGACCAACTATGTCACCTACAACGTGACAGACGAGGAGCTGGCCACCTACGGCCTGGATACACCGGAGCTGACGGTCACTGCGGAGTATACGCCAAAGGACGAGGAAAGGGCAGGAGTATTTGTTCTCCATATCAGCCGTGATCCAGAGGAGATCAAGAAACCGTCCGATGAGGATGACAGTGAGGATGAGACGGTCACGGCCTATCTGCGGGTAGACCAGTCCCCCATCATCTATCAAATTTCCTCCGACCAGTACAAGGATCTGATGGCCGCATCCTATGACGACTTCCGGCATCTGGAGATATTCACTGCGGACTTTGCGGATGTCCGGCAAATCGACATTTCTCTGGAAGGGGACTCCTATACCCTGACTTCGGAGGAAAAGGGAAAGGAGCGTACTTGGTCTTTCCAAGAGGAGGAATTGGAAATTGATGACCTCAAAGCGACTTTGGAGGCTCTGCGCGCGGACGAGTTCACCAGCGAAAAGCCCTCTCAGAAAGAAGAGATCGGCCTGACCATCCACCTTGACAATGAGCATTTTCCAACGGTTTTGATTCGGCTGTACCGGTATGATGGAACCCATTGTCTCGCGGTGGTAGACGGAGAGAGCGTGGCTTTGGTAAACCGTGGAGAGGTCGTTGATCTGATCGAGGCGATTCATGAAATTGTGTTAAACTGATAGACAAGCAAACAGCGGCATTGAATCTGACGATTCAATGCCGCTGCTGTTTTCATGCTGCTGCATGTTTCAAAAAAGCAGAGAAACATCAGAAAACCTATTGACTCTCCCACAATGGGGTAGCCTATAATGCATTTCCGCCAAGGAACCGCTGAGCGGGTGGAAGATGATGCTAATCTGTTCCTATCCTACCAGATACCGCTTCTAAAGCTCTGGGTGCTGATTATGAATGCGATGTCCCTGCGCATTGGTGAATGAACCTTTTCAGTCCAATATCCTGTCAGGGAGCGAGGTCATTAGGGAGTGAGCAGCAAAGTTCAAAAGGAGGTGCGGCACAGTCATACTCTCCAAGAGATAGTTCAGATTCGATCACGTACTTTTCATAATCCAGCGCAAATTGTTCCGGGAAAATAGTTTCGGCATGTTCAATTGGATGGCGTCTACTACCGGTATTTACTGCAAGCTGTAATAGCGGTAGCCGCTGCTGGGGTCAACATAGGCAGGACGGAGAATACCCAAAGAATCATAGTAACGGAGGGATTTGATATGAACGCCAGTCTGCTTTGACAGAGCGCCGATGGACAGCAGATTTTCTTTCTTCATGGCGAAAACTCTCCCAAAATAGGATGCTTCATTCTATCATCATCTGAAAAACCTGTCAAACAAGAAACCCTGCGGAAATGCTCATGTGCGGTAAAGTATCACAAGAAAACTTTGTCGAATTGACAGCCGCCCCCGCTATTCCGAATTAAGAAATATGCCTCTTGAAAGCTGGTTTCTATTATGCTATACTTTTCAGAACAAACCGATAAATCGGGATTTAAGGAGAAACAATAATGATAATTGAAACGGAAAGACTACTGTTAAGAGAATTTACTCATGAGGATTTTCCGGCATTATTTGAAATCTTTTCAGATCCAGAAACCATGCGACACTATCCCAAACCTTTTGATGAGAAACGTACAAAGAATTGGATTGAATGGAATCTCCAAAACTACGAGGAATATGGATTCGGTTTGTGGGCTGTTGTTTTAAGAGAAACGGGTGAATTTATCGGCGACTGCGGGCTGACAATACAGAATATTGATGGAGAATTCCTGCCTGAAATAGGGTATCACATTCATAAAAATCATTGGAGGAAAGGTTTTGGAAGTGAGGCCGCAAGCGCAGTTAGAAATTGGGCATTTATGAATACAGAATACGATTGTCTATATTCTTACATGAAATATACAAATATTGGTTCGTATTCTGTTGCTATTGCAATCGGTATGAGGAAAGTGAAAGAATATCCCGATGAAAAGAATGGGATATCATATGCATATGCCATAAAGCGTGAAGAATGGGAAAAATTAAAGTGATAAAATTCTAGTTTATCGGTGCTTCCTGTAACGTAAGAGCAAGTATCGACCCGTGGCCCAAATTTCGCTCCGCTCATTTGTTCCCCTGGTCTGCTACTTGTTGGGGAGTGCCTTCCCCAAACCCTGCTGACCGGCGCTCCGCGCCGGTGTTGTGGCGCAGCCGCGCCACAAAAATCCGTCAGCCTCGCCCCCTGTGTTCTCGCCTGACCGGGCGGAAATCGGAGGCCTTTTCCGCAATCGCCGCAGGGCGGCGCACCCGCCGGAACAGTACACCCGCGACCCGGCTGTACTGTTCCATCGGGCCAATTCGACAAAAGTAGACACCAAAACGCATTGACAATACTTTGCGTTCGCTCTATAATAATCCCAGCGATGAGCGATGCCAGAAGTGAATATCGGGAAAAATCTCTGCACCCAAGTGGTCTTGACCACCTGGGTGCATTGTGTTTTCCAAAGCCTGATGTTCCCTTCCAGTCGCGTAACAGACCGCCCATGACAACTGAATATGGAAAATTTGAAAGGTGTATAATGGGCGAATTATACCCTAAAGGGAATTTTGAAACAGGAGGTAAAATGATTGTCCAAACGCTACAACACGCCCCACCGCACCCGCATCATCAAGACCCGTGTCACCGAGGAAGAACACGCCGACTTCATGGAGCGCCGGATGCGGCAGATCGACAAGAACCGGGCCAAAAAGCATGAGCTGACGGCAAGGATCCCCTGGGGAGCGAAAGAAGGGTATGATCTCTGCATCAACACATCCGGCAGAGAAATCAAAACGCTGGTTCCTGCACTCGCAGCTTACTGTCAGGCGGTCGGAAAAGGCATCCCCTTAACCATCTGAACGTAAAAAAGCACGATCTTGCAATCGTGCTTTTCGGGAGTTTCGGGAGTGTTGTTTTTGCCGCAAAGTCTGGATTGTTTCGGTCACTGCTCAACGTTTTTGCAGGGTTCTAAGGTTCTTTATCCGCACTCCCTGACGGGGGCTTTTTTGCGGCTGATTTCAGCCGCCCAGCCGGGCGGAGAAGTCGGCCAGAGCCTCGGAGATCCGGATCTGCTGGGGGCACACCGCCTCGCAGCTGCGGCAGCCCAGGCAGGCGGAGGGTTTCTTTTCAGCGGGCATCTGGGCGATGCGCATGGGGGCAATGAAGCCGCCGCCAGTAAAGACGTGCTCATTATACAGCTCCAGCAGCTGGGGGATGTCCAGCTCCTGGGGGCAGTGGGTGGTGCAGTAGCGGCAGGCAGTGCAGGGGACGCTGGTCCGCCTGGTCATTTCGCCGGCGATGGACAGCAGCGCCTCCAACTCCGCAGGAGAGAGCGGTGCTTCCGCCTGGAAGGTGTTCAGGTTGTCCTCCACCTGCTCCATGGTGCTCATGCCGGACAGGGTGACCACCACGGAGGGCAGGGACTGGAGGAACCGGAAGGCCCAGGCCGGGACTTCCTCGCTGGGCCGCAGCTCCTTCAGTCTGGCGGCGTACTCCTCGGGCAGGCTGGCCAGCTTGCCGCCCCGGAGCGGCTCCATCACCCAGACGGGGATGTCCCACTCGCGGAGCAGATCCACTTTGCTCTTGGCGTCCTGAAAGTCCCAGTCCAGCCAGTTGAGCTGGATCTGGCAGAACTCCATGTCCTTGCCGCAGGCGTCCAGAAAACGCTTCATGGTGTTCAGATCGCCATGGGCGGAGAAGCCCAGGTGTTTGATCTGTCCCGCCCGCTTCCTGGCCATGAGGGACTCGCAGATGTGGTGCTTGGGGTCCAGGTAGGCGTCGATGTTCATCTCGCAGATGTTGTGGAAGAGGTAGAAGTCGAAGTAGTCCACCTGGAGCTTTTCCAGCTGCCGGTCAAAGATTTCTTCCATCTTGTCCATGTTGGACAGATCGTAGCCGGGGAATTTGGTGGCCAGAAAGAAGCTGTCCCGGGGGTACTGCTTCAGAATCCGGCCCATGACCAGCTCGGAATTGCCGGCGTGGTAGCCCCAGGCGGTGTCGTAGTAGTTGATTCCCGCCTCCATGGCTTTGGCCACCAGACGGGCGGCCTCCTCCTCGTTGGGGTTGGCGTCGTTTCCGTCCACGGTGGGCAGGCGCATGCAGCCAAAGCCCAGGGCGGACAGCTTCAGGTCCTGGAACTGCTTGTAGATCATGGTTGACCATCCTTTCATTGACGAATCGGGGGGAAGGCGCTATAATAGCGGTATAAGTATGAAGAGATTATACAACTTGAAGCTAACTTCAAGTCAAGACTTTTTTTGGGGAGAGATCGCCATGTTTTATACCATAGGAGAGATGGCCCAGAAGCTGGACGTGGCCCCGTCCACCCTGCGGTACTACGACAAGGAGGGCCTGCTCCCCTTTGTGGAGCGGTCCAGCGGGGGAATCCGCATGTTCAAGGAGGAGGATATGGAGTGGCTGCGGCTGCTGGGCTGCCTGAAAAAGGCGGGGATGCCCCTGAAGGAGATCCGTAGCTTTCTGGACTGGTCCCGCCAGGGGGACGCCACCATCAGCCAGCGGCTGGAGCTGCTGGAAAAGCAGCGCCAGTCGGTGCTGGACCAGCAGAAGCAGCTGGAGGACACCCTCCTCATGCTGGACTACAAGCGCTGGTACTATCAGACGGCCCGGGAGGCGGGCACCTGCGCTGTCCATGACAGCCTCACTCCGGAGCAGGTCCCGGAGCGGTTCCGGGCACTGATGGCGGAGTGGGAGAAGGGATGACGATGGAACCAAAACAAATTCTGGACTGGTGCCTGGCTGATCTGGAGGGCACTGTTCTGGTGAACAGCTGGGGAGAGACAGGCGTCTTTTATAACCCGGGAAAGGTTTTGAAACGGGGCGTCTATGTCCTCACGGTCAAAGAGAAGGACGGGGACAACGACCGGGCGTCCCAGTTGGACCGCCCTGGTGTATACCGGGTGAACCTGGGACCGAGAAAGCAAACTTATGTCAACCTGTTTGGCCCGGCTCCCAAGCGTCCGCCGAAAGGCGGCGTAGTGGAGGGGGATATGGACTTTACCCAGACGGATACCCTGCTGCCTCATCCGGTTTACGCCTGGATGGGCTGGGTGTGCGTTCTGAACCCTTCTGCGCAAACCTTTGAAAGCATGAAACTTCTCATTCGGGAGAGTTATATGTTTGCAAAAGAAAAATTTGAGAAACGAGTGAAAAAACAGGAGTTTGAATATGAGCGACTTATTTGAAAAATCCATGGCCACTCTGGAGCTGCCCCGTGTGCTGGAGCTGCTGTCCGGGTGCGCCGTTACCGACGAGGGCCGGGAGCAGGCGCTGGAGCTACGGCCTATGGACGATATCGACGACGTGAAACGGGCACAGGCGGAGACGACTGCGGCGGTAAAGCTGCTGGTCCTCCGGGGAACGCCCGGCTTTGCGGGCATCAAGCCGGTGGCCGCCAGCCTCCAGCGGGCGGACATGGGGGGCAGCCTGAACACCCGTGAGCTGCTGGAGATCGCTGCCGTCCTCCGGGCGGCCCGCACCGCCTCCGACTACGGGGCGGGGGAGGAGAAGACTCCCATCTCCCACCTGTTCCAGGCGCTGACCACCAACCGCTTTCTGGAGGACACCATCACCAACTCCATTGTGGGGGAGGACGAGCTGGCCGATTCCGCCAGCCCGGAGCTGGCCTCCATCCGCCGGCACATGCGGGCCACCGAGGCCAAGGTGCGGGATATTCTGCAAAAGCTGATCTCCTCCAACCAGTCCAAATATCTGCAGGAGAGCATCATCACCATCCGCTCCGACCGGTACGTGGTGCCGGTAAAGTCGGAGCACAAAAACGCCATTCCCGGCCTGGTCCACGATGTGTCCTCCTCCGGCTCCACCTTCTTTATCGAGCCCATGGGGGTGGTGAAGGCCAACAACGAGCTGCGGGAGCTGCTGGCCAAGGAGAAGAAGGAGATCGAGCGCATTCTGGCCGAGCTGTCCGCCCAGTGCGCCGCCCACAAGGAGGACATTTCCGAGGACTATCAGCTGCTCATCTGGCTGGACGCCATTTTCGCCCGGGCCAAGCTGTCCTGCAAGCTGGAGTGCACCGAGCCCAAGCTGTCCGACAAGTATTTGCACCTGCGGGGGGCCCGGCACCCCCTGCTGGACCAGAAAAAGGCCGTCCCCAACGACCTGGAGCTGGGGGAGCATTTCGACACCCTGGTCATCACCGGCCCCAACACCGGCGGCAAGACGGTCACCTTAAAGACGCTGGGCCTCATCACCCTCATGGCCCAGTGCGGCCTGCACATTCCGGCCAGGGACGACTCCACCGTCCGAGTGTTTTCCAGGGTGCTGGCCGACATCGGTGACGAGCAGTCCATTGCCCAGTCTCTGTCCACCTTCTCCTCCCACATGACCAACATCGTGGGCATCTTGGACGAGGCGGACGACGAGACGCTGATCCTCTTTGACGAGCTGGGGGCGGGCACCGACCCGGTGGAGGGGGCGGCCCTGGCCGCCGCCATCATCGAGAGCGCCCGGGGCATCGGCGCTCAGGTGGCGGCCACCACCCACTACGCCGAGCTGAAGGTGTACGCCATGACCACCCCAGGGGTGGAGAACGCCTCCTGCGAGTTCAACGTGGAGACCCTGGCCCCCACCTACCGCTTGGTGCTGGGTATCCCGGGAAAATCCAATGCCTTTGCCATCTCCCGGCGGCTGGGACTCCCCGAGTATATCATTGAAAAGGCCGCCGCCCGGCTGGATGCGGAGAACGTCCGGTTTGAGGATGTGCTCACCCGTCTGGACCAGCAGCGGCAGGAGATGGAGCGGGAGCGGGAGGAGGCTCGCCGCCTCAAGCTGGACATGGAGCAGTCGGCGGAGAAGGCCCGTGAGTACCGAGAGAAGCTGGAGGCCGAGCGGGCCAAGGTGGTGGAGAAGGCCAACGCCGAGGCCCGGGCCATCATCGAGGAGGCGAGGGTGGCCAGCGACCTGGCCATCTCGGAGCTGAAGGAGCTGAAAAAACGCCAGGACCTGGACTGGCAGCAGGTGAACGACGGCCGGGCGGAGGCCCGCCGCCTGCTGAATGAGGCGGAGCGGAGCATCGGAGGCAGCGCCCCCCAGGTGGAGCCGCCGCCCCCCACCCGTCCAGCGAAGAAGGGGGACACGGTGGAACTGCTGTCCATGGGGACAAGGGCCACCGTGCTGTCTGTCAGCAAGGACGGTACTCTCCAGCTCCAGGCGGGGATTTTGAAAATTTCTGCCAAGCAGGAGGAGGTCCGGGTGGTGGAGGGGGAGACCCAGTCCCAAAAGGAGACCCGCCGGGTCATCGCCCGGGCGGAGCACACGCTCCGGACCGCCGCCGTCCCCTCCCAGGTGGACCTGCGGGGCATGATGACCGACGAGGCCCTCATCGTGCTGGAGCGTTTTTTGGACACCGCCATGATGGGCAAGCTGGAGACGGTCACCATCGTCCACGGCAAGGGTACCGGCGCGGTGCGGTCCGCGGTGCGGACTTATCTCAAGCGCAGCCGCTATGTGAAGACCTTCCGCCCCGGACGCTACGGCGAGGGGGAGGACGGCGTCACCGTGGCGGAACTGAAATAAAAAAGCGGCCGTTTGGCCGCTTTTTTCATTAAAACTGATACAAAAGCAAATACTGTGTCTGATTGTCAAGAGTGCTGGCGCGGATGCTCACCGTGTTGTCGTCATCCCAGCCGATGCCGATTTCATAGAGACTGTCATAACCCTCCCGGTCGAAGGCGAAGAAAACCCCCTTTTCCAGGTCGGCCACTCCAATCTGGGAGATACCCAGGCCGTCCGTTTTGGAATCCATGGAAAAGTACAGCAGCCTGTTTCCGGAGAGGTTGAACTGGAGGTTGTCATTTTGATGGAAGGTCAGACCCTCCAGAAGGGTCTGCGCTCCGGTCTTCAGGTCCACTGCCCGGGCCTGCCCGTCTTCAGAGATCAGTACACAGCGACTTCCTGACATCTCCACGCCGCTGGAGCCCTCCTCCCAGCTGCGATAGTAGGGGGTCCGGCCCAGCGTTTGAATTATACGGCCAGTTGGAATATCATAGGAATAACAGGCAACATCCTGTGCCACTCCACTCTCGTCTATGGTGCTGCTGTGGAGGATCAGGGTGTCATTGTCTGCGAAGGCGGCGGTGTAAATCTCGATGTCCGCCAACTCATCCACCTGGACCAGGGTTTTAGCGTCCAGGTCGCAGAACCAGGTCTGGGACATCCCCAGCCGGTTGTCGCACAGAATGATGGCTCGGCGCATGTTCTCCGACCAATCCCATCCGTAGGCGTACTCCAGCTTGTCCACTCCGGTGCCCGCCAGGATGTCCTCCGCCTCGCCGGTGTCCAGATGGTAGAGGAAGGGGTACTCGGTATAATCCATCTGTGTCCCTGTGGACAGGCGGAGCAACAGCACATCGGCGCGGCCGGGGACGGAGGAAAGATTCCAGTCCCACGCGTGCTCACCCTCCTCGTCCCAGGCGCGGTTGTCGCCGGTAAAGAAGTCCAGCCTCCCGTCGTAGATAAACCACCAGAACTCCCCCTGGTAGCGGATATCCCGGAAGGTGACATCCACTTGGGCGGTGTGCATGTCCACCTCCACCGGGATCAGCTCCCCGTCCCGGGGCTCCCAGAACCTGGCGTCCAGGAGGGTTTTCCAGTCCTCGTCCCAGGTCAGGTCGGTGAGCAGGCCGTTGGAGAAGCCGTACCGGCGGCTGTCCATTTTGATGTACTGGGCCTTGACCAGATTGCCGATCTCTGCGTTGCTGATGTCGGGACCGCCTGGGCTGACGCTGCTGCTGGGCACCTGTTCCCGCTCCTCCATGCGGAAGAAGGACAGCACCGCCGTGCGCAGCTCCGGGCTGGCCGCCAGAGCTGCGGTGAGCAGGCAGGCCACTGCCAGGGCCGCCGCCAGAATGCCCTTAACCGCCCGGCGGACCGGGACATAGTTTCTTGTGCGTTTCTGCATCATAATACGCTCCTTAAGCTCCGGGTCTGGAACAAGCTGATCCATCGCCCGGCGATAGTCGTTGATGTTCATATGGAACCCTCCAATTCGATCTTCAGCAGCTCCCGGCCCCGTTTCAGGCGCATCTTCACCGCTGACTGGCCCAGCTTCAGAATCTCGGCAATTTCGGCCACCGAGTAGCCCTCGTAATAGTGGAGATGAATGGGCAGCCTGTACTTCTCCGGCAGACGTATCACTGCGTCAAGGGCGTCCCGCTCCTCTTGGGCGGCGGCGGGGAGAGTGTCCTCCAGCTCGGTGATTCGTTTGCGCCAGAAGCCCCGGAGCTGGTCCCGGCACAGGTTGGCCGTCACCTGAAGGAGCCACCGCTTTTCGTGGGTCTGGTCCGCGAAGATGGGAGCGCGGTACAGCAGGCGGAGAAAGGTCTCCTGGGTTACATCCTCGGCGTCGGCTTGCTGGCCCAGGTAGACCATGGCCAGCCGGAAGACCGCGCCGCTGTAAGTATCATAGGCCGCCTCAAACTGGTGGGCGCTGATCGTTTGGTTCATGCTTTGACCTCCTTTCACAGATAAAACGATCCCCGAGGGAAAATGGTCACAGGGTGCGGGAAATATGTTGATGCGATCCATTCCGCTTCCGCATGCAGGGGCGCTCAGAGGGAGGCGGGATTGGATGAAACTGGAAAACAAGACGATTTGTTGTTTGGATCATGCCAGAAAGGGAGTAAAAACCGTCAAAAAATTTCATATTTGTAACAAATGTGGAATTGTTTCGAAAATGGAGCTAAAATAGAAAAAAATCGCGTTTTCCCTGCATTGTGAAGGAAAAATGGGGTAAAAACGATAATTTATCCCGTAAAAGCGGGCAAAAATTGCGGTAATATTTGTGCAAATATCCATTGACGAAACCGGGATAAATCTGCTATGCTTAGCACACATCCTAATGAATAGGGCGGAGGTACGCGATATGTATAGTCAGGAAGCCGTCGTAAACAACCAGGTCGGTCTCCATGCCAGACCCGCTACATTTTTCATCCAGAAGGCCAACGAGTTCAAGAGTTCCATCTGGGTGGAGAAGGAGGAGCGCAAGGTCAACGCAAAGAGTCTGCTGGGCGTTCTGTCTCTTGGCATCGTGAAGGGCACTCCTATCAAGCTGATCGCTGATGGTCCCGACGAGAAGGAAGCGGTTGAAGCTCTGTACAAGATGATCTCTTCCGATTTTTCCGAGTAAGCACCGCAACATCATCATGAAAGGCGCCGCGCTGCGGCGCCTTTTTTGATGTTAAGGAGGATGCTATGACCTTTGACGAATTGAAAGACAAGGCCCACAGCCTGCCGCTGAAGCCGGGCGTCTATATCATGCAGGACGTCCAGAGCACCGTCATCTACGTAGGCAAGGCCAAGGCGCTGAAAAACCGGGTGAGCCAGTATTTTCAGGACTCCGCCAGCCACACCGAGAAGACCCGTGCCATGGTGGCTCAGATCGACCACTTCGACGTGATCATCGCAGACAGCGAGTTTGAGGCCCTGGTGCTGGAGTGTTCCCTCATCAAGCGGCATCAGCCCCGGTACAACATCCTGCTGAAGGACAGCAAGGGCTACCCCTATATCCGGCTGTCCAAGGAGGCGTACCCCAGGTTCTCTCTGGCCGCCAAGGCGGCGGAGGACGGCGCCCGGTACTTCGGACCCTACGCCAGCCGCCACAGCACCCAGGGGATCATCGACGCCCTGCGCACCGCCCTGCGGCTGCCCTCCTGCAGTAAGAAGTTCCCCAGAGATATCGGCAAGGAGCGGCCCTGTCTTAACTACCACATGGGCAAGTGCGACGGCTACTGCCGGGGGGACGAGCTGCAGGAGCAGCACAGTCAGGCCGTCGCCCAGGCGGTGTCTCTGCTGGAGGGCCGGTTCAAGGACGTGCAGCGGGACCTGACTGCGGAGATGGAGCGGGCGGCGGAGGAGCTGCGCTTTGAGCAGGCCGCCCAGCTCCGGGACCGGCTCCGGGCCATCGAGCTGCTGGGCAAGCGGCAGAAGGTGATCGCCGCCTCTCTGGCGGACACCGACGTCGCCGGTTTCTTCCGGGGGACGGCCAAGAGCTGCTTTGTGGTGCTCCACTTTGTGGAGGGGGAGCTGGCCGCCAAGGACTTCGACCTGCTGGAGACCCCCATGGAGGAGGAGGAGGGAGCGGTGCTGTCCTCCCTGATGCGGGAGTATTATGTGGGCCGCACCCGGCTCCCCAAGCAGATCCTGGTGCCCTGCGAGCTGCCCGACCAGGTGCCCCTCACCCGGATGCTGTCTGAGCAGGTGGGGTACCGGGTGGAACTGGTCACCCCCCAGCGGGGGGCCAAGATGGACCTGATCAAGCTGGCCAACCAGAACGCCCGGGAGGAGGTGGAGCGGGCCACCACCCACGAGGAGCGGCGGAACAAGCTGCTGGAGGCCCTGGGCAAAATGCTCAGCCTGGAGGGTCCGCCCCGGCGGATGGAGTCCTACGACATCTCCAATACCGGGGCCAGCGACATAGTGGCCTCCATGGTGGTCTATGTGGACGGCAGGCCATTCAAGCGGGACTACCGCCGCTTCAAACTGAAGGACATGGACGGCCCCGACGACTATGCCTCCATGGAACAGGTGCTCACCCGCCGCTTCCGCCGGTATCTGGACGGCGACGAGAAGTTCGGGGACAAGCCCGACCTGCTCCTCATTGACGGCGGCCACGAGCATGTGAAGGTGGCCGCCCGGGTGCTGGAGATGCTGAATCTGTCCATCCCCGCCTACGGCATGGTGAAGGACGACCGCCACCGCACTCGGGCCCTGGTCCACCCTGACGGCCGGGAGATCGGCATCCAGTCCATCCCAGCGGTGTTCGCCCTCATCGGTCAGATCCAGGAGGAGACCCACCGCTTTGCCATCGAGTACCACCGCCAGCTCCAGGCGGGGCACGTAAAAACCTCCGTTCTGGACAAGATACCCGGAGTGGGGGAGAAGCGCCGCCAGCAGCTGCTGAAGCACTTCAAGACGGTGAAGGCCGTCAAGGCCGCTTCCCTGGAGCAGCTCCAGGAGGTTGTGCCCAAAAATACCGCCCAGGCGGTGTATGACTACTTTCACACTGGCCAGGAAAGGAAGAATTGATATGCGCATCATTACCGGCTCCGCCCGCGGGCGGAAACTGAAGGAGCCCAAGGGCATGGACACCCGGCCCACCACCGACAAGGTGAAGGAGGGCCTGTTCAACATCATCCAGTTCGAGCTGGAGGGCCGGCGGGTGCTGGACCTCTTCGCCGGCACCGGCCAGCTGGGGCTGGAGGCCCTGTCCCGCGGGGCGGAGCACTGTACCTTTGTGGACCAGCGGACGGAGGCGGCCGGCCTGGTGCGGGAGAACATCAAGCTGTGCCGCTTTGAGGACCGTTCCCGGGTGGTCCAGGGCGAGGCCCAGGCATTCCTCCGCTCCTGCGGGGAGCGGTTTGACGTGATCTTTCTGGACCCGCCCTATCAAACCGACTTGCTCCAGCAGTGCGTAGAAAACATAGCGAGGTTTGACATTTTGCGGGAACATGGTATAATAGTCTGTGAAAGTGGGACGGACTGGTCCGCGCCCACCCTGGTCCCCCCCTACCAGGCGGGCCGGGAGTACCGGTATGGGCAGATCAAGCTGACCGTCTGCCGCCGGGCGGGGAGCGTGAACCGATGAGCGCAGCCATCTATCCGGGCAGCTTCGACCCGGTGACGTTAGGACACCTGAACATCATCAAGCGGGCCGCCGCCTGTTTCGACAAGGTGATCGTGTGCGTTATGGTAAACTCCAAAAAGACGGGGATGTTCACCCCGGAGGAGCGGGTAGAGCTGCTGAAAAAGTCCACCGCCCGGTTCCCCAATGTGGAGGTGGACTTCTCCAACGAGCTGCTGGCGGCCTACGCCAAGCGGCGGCGGGCCCATGTGGTGGTCAAGGGCCTGCGGGCGGTGTCCGACTTCGAGCAGGAGGTTCAGATGGCGGTCATCAACCGGCACCTGAACCCCAAGCTGGAGACGATGTTTCTGGCGTCCAGTGAAAAGTATACCTATCTCAGTTCCACCATCGTCAAGGAGATGGCCCGGTACGGGACGGACCTGACCGGCCTGGTCCCCCGGGAGATCGTGGACGATGTGAACCGGCGCATGAGAGAGATGGAAGGAAAGGAAGGCTGAGCACATGGCAAGCGGTGTGGAAGAACTGTTGGATATGCTGTTTGAGATGATTGATGAGGCGAAGAACGCCCCTCTGTCCGGCGGAGATAAGTGCGTGATCGAGCGGGACCGGGCGCTGGACCTGATCGACGATATCCGCAGCCAGTTCCCCATGGAGCTGACCGAGGCCCGGAAGATGATGGCCCGCCGGGCCGAGATGGAGGCGGACGCCAAGCGGAAGGCGGAGTCCATCGTCCGCTCCGCCGAGGAGCGGGCCAAGCAGATGCTGGCGGCGGATGCGGTGGCCCTCCAGGCCAAGCAGCGGGCCAACGACATGATCCGTCAGGCGGAGGAGCGCAGCCGTGCCCTGAAGCGGTCGGCCAACGAGTACTGCGAGGACGCCCTGCGCCGCACCGAGGAGGCGGTGGCTGAGGCCTACGACGAGATCAAGCAGTCCCGCTCCCGGTTCCGGGCGGCGGCGGCGGCCACCATCAATAACAACCCGGGCAGCCAGCCCCAGGGGGGCAGGACCGTATTTGATGCGGACAGAAATTGACCCAACAGCCGAACGGCCTATCGCGGGCGGACACGCCTGCGGCAGGCCGTTTTTTTTAAAATTTGACTGGGATGAAAAATTTCCCTCCCGTGTCCCGTGTTAAGGGTGAAGGGAGTTGAGGACCATGGTCCCGACCGGTACCGAAGAGACCATATGCCGCCTTGTGCGGGAGTACAGCGATATGCTGCTGCGCCTGGCCTGCACCCGTCTGCCCTCCGTCAGTGACGCGGAGGACGCGGTGCAGGAGGTGTTCCTGCGGCTGCTGACCGCTCCCGTCTCATTCCGGGACGCCGGACATGAGAAGGCGTGGCTGATCCGCGCTACCCTTCACCGAGCCAGCGACATCCGCCGCCGCAGGGACCGGGGGAATCTTCCGCTGGAGGAGGCGGCCCAGCAGGCCGCCCCGGAACCGGAGCCTGGTCTGCTTCAGGCGGTGCAGAGCCTTCCGGAGAAATATGGAGCGGTGATCCACCTGTACTACTACGAGGGATATTCCATCAAGGAGATTGGAACGCTGCTGGGTCTGCCCGCCGCCACGGTAGGCACCCGGCTGGCCCGCGGCCGGGACCGGCTGCGGGAGCTGCTGAAGGAGGAGATCGAATGAACCGAGACGATTACCGCCGCGCTGTGGACGCCCTTCCTTTTTCCACCGATTTCCAGGAGCGGACGGAGGCGCTGGTACGCCAACAGGCACAATCAAAAAAGGAGTGTATTGTTATGAAAAAGAGAGGTCTTGTCAGAGCCGTTGCCATCGCCGCTGCGGTGGCCCTGTTTACCGTTTCCGCCTACGCCGCCTCCCGCTGGCTCAGTCCCGCCCAGGTGGCGGAGCAGCACAGGGACCCCATGCTGGCCCAGGCTTTTGAGAGCGAGGACGCCATCCGGCTGGACCAGTCGGTGCAGACGGAGAACTTCTGTGTTACCCTGGCGGGGCTGGTGTCAGGGGAGAACCTGTCCAGCTGGACCAGCCAGGCGGATCAGGCCCGCACCTACGCGGTGATGATTTTGGAGAGCCTGGACGGGACCCCGCTGAACAGGGAGGATTTCCCGCTCACAGACTACACCTTCACGCCGCTGGTGGCCGATTTCACCCCCTGGTCGGTGAACAACTGGACCCTGGGCGCCGGCGTCTCCCTCCTGGAACAGGACGGGGTGCTCTACTACCTGCTGGACACCCGGAGCGTGGAGATGTTCGCGGACCACACAGTGTACCTGGCCTTCTATCAGGGCACCGCACCTGACAGGGACACCTTTACCATGGCGGAGGACGGAACGATTTCCTTTGTGAATGGCTTTGAGGGCCCCCGTGCCCTGTTCACTCTGCCCCTGGATGCCGGCAAGGCCGACCCCGCCGCCGTGGAGCGGTTTATGGACGAGAGCGGCTTTGACCGGGAGTGGTTCACCACCGTCCAGCCGGATGACGGGGAGACCCATGATGTCCAGATGATCGAGACTGAGACAAAGGACGGTTTACATGCCGAGATTCTGCCCGGCGAAAAGGACAGCAGCGGGAGCCAGTCCTGACAGGAAATGGAGCCCAGCGCCCCAAATCGTGAAAAAGCCGCCCGGCCGGGCGGCTTTTTCCTGTTGTTGAATGAGTTTAGCCTGAAAGCATGCTCCAGCACCTTGTCCTAAAAGCCGTCAACCCTCTTGTTCGGATGTTCCGCAATCCCCCTCCGTTTGTATCCTGCAGTTTGTATCGTACCTTTCTCCCGTTTTGCAAGGAACACTTTCCCAAGCGCTACATAGGATGAAACAGCCGTCAAAGGCAAATCCAACAGGGAGGGGAGGCGTTTTCATGGGTATCGTGGTGGTACGTTCCCCCCGGTGCCTGCGGGGGCTGCTGCGCAGGATCTTTAAGGTGAAATAAGGGGCATACATAGGAATTCCCGGGCATATAGTGTCAACAAAGCCAGGCTGACATTATGACAAGGGAGAGGACACCATGGAATTTGAACGTGATACCATCATCAGCTATGACACGGTGGCGGAGGTCACCTTGTGCCAGGAGGAGACCCTGGAGAGCATCGTTCCCGACGCCTGCCCGGACATTCTGCGCATTGTGGACGTCTGCGGACAGGCCACCATCAGCGGCAAGCAGGCCAGGGAGGGCTCCGCCCAGGTCACCGGCATGGTGCGGGCCTCCATCCTGTACCAGCCCGAGGGGGGCGGCGGCCTGCGCCGGATGGAGGCGGGCCTGCCCTTCACCTGTCAGGCGGAGGCCCCCGGCCTCACCGAGCGGGGGACGGTCTTTGCCCGGCCCCGGCTGCGCTCTGCCGAGGCACGGGCCCTCAACCCCCGGAAGGTGCTGCTGCGGGTGGACCTGGCGGTGGACATCACCGCCTGCCAGCCGGTGGAACGGCCCATTTGCGGCGGCGTGACCGGGAGCGAGGAGGAGGGCCTGTGCCAGCGTCAGTTCCGGGGGGAGCACTACCAGCTGTGCGCCGTGCAGGAGAAGCCCTTCACCTTCTCCGACCAGGTGCGGCTCCAGGGGACCGGAGAGTCCCCGGTGCTGCTGGCCGTCCGGGCCCAGCCGGTGTGTACCGATAGCAAGCTCATCGGCTCCAAGCTCATCTTTAAGGGGATGGTGGAGCTGTACCTC
>CAJUAW010000057.1 GCA_910584605.1 uncultured Oscillospiraceae bacterium | reverse complement strand
CCAACCGCACGCCAGCCGCAGGACCCTTTTGGGCCCTGCGGCTTTTTTGCCGGGAGACGCTGGGCTTTACTTTTTGCTCCATATCTTCTATAATAGAGATAATACGACACGGACAGACAAAAATCCCCACACCTTGAAAGGAGTCCCTTTATGTCTCAACGTTCTCTCCGCCTGGGTCCGCTCCTGACCGCTCTGGCTCTGCTGGTGACTGGCTGCGCACCGGCCGCCTCCGGCTCTTCAGAAGCTGGCAGCTCCAGCCAGGAGGAGTTCCCCCCTGCCGTCAGCGAGGTTGCCACGCAGGACGCGGTACCCGCCATCCTGCCCGAACCCGACCCGGAGCCCCACCCCGTCCTCACCCAGGAGGACATCAACGACGCCCTGGCCCAGGTGATGGAGCGCTATTCCGCCACCGGCGTGACGGTGGCGGCTGTGGAGTGCGGCCAGGTGAGCCAGGCCGGCGCCTGGGGCTGGGCCGTCAAGGACAAGCGGGAGATGACCCCTGACACCAAGATCCGCATCGCCTCCATCAGCAAGGTGGTCATCGCCATGTGCGCCATGGCCATGTCGGAGGACGGCCTCATCGACCTGGACGCCCCCATCAGCGACTACTGGGGGCCGGATGCAGTCAACCCCTACAGCAAGACCCAGCCCACCACCCGCACCTTCATGACCCATACCTCCTCCATCAAAAACCTGGACATCACCCGGGGCCTGTCCAAGCTGAGAGGAATCCTCCAGAGCAAGTCCTCCTGGCGGAACATAGAACCGGGAAACGGGACATACTGGGCCTACAGCAACTTCGGCATGTGCATTCTGGGCACCACTCTGGAGCTGGCCTCCGGCCAGCTGCTGGACGACTACCTGCAGGCCCGCTTCCTGGAGCCGCTGGGGGCAAAGGCCTCCTTCTTCGGCGGGCGGCTGAAAGCGGAGGAGGTGGCCGACCTGTACAGCGGCGGAACCGTGAGCCGCACCGCCGCCGCCCACGCTGGACAGGCCATCCCCACCGAAATCGGGCGGGGGGCCTCCTACTTCCCCGGCGGCTACACCACCAGCGCCGTGGACATGGCCAAGCTGGTGGCGGTGCTGGCCAACGACGGGGTGTATAAGGAACCGGTCTATGGCTACACAGAGGTAACTGACGCGGAGAGCGGCGCCCAGCTTGTGGCAGCCGAGCCGCTGGAGGGCCGTTATCAGGAGACCCGCCTGCTCACCGAGGAGTCGGTGGCCGACATGGAGATGCCCCGCTTCACCGTGGATCTGGCGGAATACTCCTCCTTTGACCAGTGCCTGATCCTCCGCCGCCAGGAGGACGTGCTGGGCCAGGAGGTCCTCTATTACCACACTGGCAGCGCCTATGGCGTCTACTCCCTGATGACCTACAATCCGGAGACCAAAAACGGCGTGGTTGTCATTACCACCGGCGCCCGCCGGAACATGAATGAACGGGGGATGTACGCCCTGTGCGCCGACCTGATGGAACTACTTTATGAAAAAATGGGGGATCAGCTCGTATGAAACGCTTCCTTGCCCTGGCGCTGAGCCTTGTCCTGCTGGCCGGATGCGCCCCGGCCCAATCCGCCGGCGGCCCCGCCGCCAGCGCCCCGTCTCCGGCCCAGTCCCAGCCGGACCCCGCCTCCACATCCGAGCCGGAACCGGAGCCTGAGCCGGAACCCGAACCGGAGCCGGTTGTCGCCCATCTGATGGTGGCCGGAGACGTGATGAGCCACATGCCCCTCACCAACGACTGCTATGTGAAGGAGACGGACACCTATGATTATGGCCACGTCCTCCAGTCCGCCGCCCAGCAGCTGGCGCTGGCCGACTACGCTGTGGCCAATCTGGAGACCACCCTGTCCGGCGGGCCGGAATACTCCGGCTACCCCCGGTTCAACTCGCCGGACGGGCTGGCCCTCAGCATCCAGGAGGCCGGCATCGACCTGCTGTGCACCACCAACAACCACTGTATGGACCGGGGCTTCGACGGCCTGAGCCGCACCCTGGATGTGCTGGACGGGTTCGGCATCCCCCATGTGGGCACCTACCGCACCCAGGAGGAACGGGATGCGGACAACGGCATCTATGTGGCGGACGTGGGGGGCATCTCGGTGGCCTTTCTGGCTTACACCTACGGCCTCAACGGCCTTCGCCTGCCCAGCGGCAAGCCCTATGCCGCCAACGTCTTCAACACGGACTACTACACCACCCTCTCCAGCCCGGATTATGAGACGCTGGAGGCCGATCTGGCCGCTGCCCGGGCGCTGGACACCGACCTGATCGCAGTCATGATCCACTGGGGGCTGGAGTACCACACCAAGCAGAACCGCTACCAGGAGGAGATGGCCCGGTTCCTGGTGGAGCAGGGGGCCGATCTGGTGCTGGGGGGGCATCCCCACGTCCTTCAGCCCTATGACACCATCACCGCCACCGGCCCGGACGGCCAGGAGCGCCAGGGCTTTGTCATCTACTCCCTGGGCAACTTCATCTCCAACCAGAACTTTTCTGACAACCACCAGAAGGACCTGGCCACCAAGACCACCGTGATCCTGGACCTGGAGCTGACCAAGGACCCGGATGGAAACACCTCCCTCACCGATGTGCGGTACACCCCCTACTACATGGTCCACCGGAACGGCAAGCCGGTGGGCGACCGGCGCTACCTGGTTAACGTCAGCCAGGCGATAGCGGAATATGAGGCTGGAGAGAGCCAGATCATTGACAAGAACGCCTACAAGCAGCTCCAGGAGGCCCAGGCCCTCTGCCGCCAGATCCTGGGCGAGGAGGGCGACCTGCCCTCGGAATCATAAACGCCTACAGAAGGCCGCCGGCGCACAGCGCCGCCGTGAACAGAAAGTCCCTTTACCTTCCGTGTTGATGGAAGTATCAGCCATCAACACGAAGGGTAAAGGGATGAAACATCAGAGCTTTTTTTCACTGCGCCCCCTGCTTGTCTGGCTGATTCGGTCCCTGCTGGGGCAGCAGGGTTTTCCGCTTGTGCAGGAACAGCGTCAAAGTGGTGGCGGAGGCCAGAATATCGGCCACCGGCTCGGCCACGTAGATGCCCATCACGTTCTGGGTGACCAGGGGCACCAGTAGAATCACCTTCCGCAGCAGGGCAAGAAACAGACTGGTCTTGGCCTGACCCATGGCCATAAAGGCGGACTGACAGGCCATCTGCGCCCCAAAGGCCCAGATGCCGCCGAAGAAAATGGGCATCACCCGGCCCACCAGCTCCACCAACTCCGGATCGTCGTTGAAGATAAAGGCCAGCGGTCTGGGGAAGAGGGCCACCAATACGCAGGCGGTGACCGTCACTGTGAGGGTGGTGCGCAGCAGCAAGCGGAAGACCTCCCGCACCCGCCGGTAGTTCTTCGCCCCGAAGTTGTAGCTCATGACGGGCTGCACCCCCTGGGTGATCCCCTGCACCGGCATGACCACCATCTGCATTACGCTCTGCATCACGGTGACCGTCCCCACATACAGGTCGCCCCCGTAGAATTGCAGGCCGGAGTTGAGCACCACCGTCACTAGGCTCTCGGTGGACTGCATAATAAAGGGGGCCACGCCCAGGGCGGCGATGTTGCCCACCACAGCTCCCTCCAGGCGCATATTGCGCGGACGGATGCGCAGTCCGGACCGGCTCGAGCACAGAAAACCAACCACCCAGCAGGCGCTCACCCCCTGGGAGATGACCGTCGCGGTGGCCGCGCCCCGGACCCCCATCCCAAAGCCGAAAATAAACAGCGGGTCCAAAGCGATGTTCAGCACCGCCCCGATCAGCACCGAGCACATGGCCACCAGAGCCTGTCCCTGGGCGGTGATATAGGCGTTGAGCCCCAGGGCCAGCTGGACAAAGACGGTGCCCACCAGGTAGATGGAGATGTAGTCCAGAGCATAGCCGATGGTATCCTCCGAGGCGCCGAAGGCCATCAGCACCGGCTCCTTGATGATGGTGAAAAGGGTGGTCAGCACTGCTGCCATCAGGAGCAGCAGGGTGGTGGAGTTGCCCAGTATCTTTTCTGCGCCCTCCCGGTCCCCCGCCCCCAGGCGGATGGAGGCCAGCGGCGCGCCGCCCATCCCGGCGAAGGCGGTAAAGGCGGAGATCAGCATCAGGATCGGGAAGGTCACCCCCAGCCCGGTGAGGGCGGTGCGGCCTACCACTGCAATGTGGCCGATGTAGATGCGGTCCACGATGTTGTACAGCATATTGATGAGCTGGGCCGCCACCGCGGGCAGGGCCAGCTTTACCATCAAAGGGCCAATCGGGGCGCTGGCCAGCGCCTCCTCGCTTTTGCGTGACTGGGACAAGCCGCTTTCCTCCAATCCGTTCTGCGCCCCCAGCCGCTGGGCGGGGGCGCGTTCAGGCGAATTATGATAGTGGGCAGTATATCACAAATCCGGCCAAAAGGGAAGCATAAAATTACGTCTGCCGCACAAGTATCTTCTTCCACAGCTTAGAAAAGCGGACCCCAGACGGGGTCCGCTTGAACCTTAAAATTTCGCTCCGCCGAACTCGGCCAGCTTCAGGCCCTTGTTCCGCTCGGTGACCCACTGGATGGACCACTGAGAGGCAAACAGCAGCAGCTGATTGCCCTTGTAGTCCTCCACCAGCTTGGCGTCGTTGGGCAGGAGCAGGTCCTCCTCCTTCAGGGGTGGGGCATCCTCGTCCTCCTTGACGATCCACCGCAGATATTCGAAGGGCAGGCCCTCCTTGTACAGCTCCACGTTGTACTCCGACCGCAGGCGGTACTCCAGCACATCGAATTGCAGGGTGCCCACCACCCCCACGATGACCTCCTCCATGCCGGAGTAGGGGGTCTTGAAGATCTGGATGGCGCCCTCCTGGGCGATCTGCTCCACGCCCTTCAGGAACTGCTTGCGCTTCATGGTGTCCATGGAGCGGATGCGCTCAAAGTGCTCCGGGGCGAAGGTGGGGATGGGGTCGAAGGCAAACTTTTTCCCTGGAGCGCACAGCGTGTCGCCAATGGAGAAGATGCCCGGATCAAACACGCCGATGATGTCTCCGGCGTAGGCTTCCTCAATGATCTCCCGCTCCGCCGCCATCAGCTGCTGGGGCCGGGACAGGCGGATCTTTTTCCCGCCCTGGAGGTGGTAGACCTCCTTGTCCGCCTCAAACTTCCCCGACACCACCCGCATAAAGGCGATGCGGTCCCGGTGGGCCTTGTTCATGTTGGCCTGGATCTTGAAGACGAATGCGGAGAAGTCGCCGTCAAAGGCGTCGATGACCTCCTCACCGGCTTTCCGAGCCAGGGGGGCGGTGGTCATGCGGAGGAACTCCTCCAAAAAGGGCTCCACTCCGAAATTGGTGAGGGCGGACCCGAAAAACACTGGCGACAGCTTGCCGTGGCGCACTCGGTCCAGGTCGAAATCGCAGGAGGCCCCGTCCAGCAGCTCGATCTCGTCCACCAGCCGGTCCCGCCTGGCCGTGCCGATCAGCTCCGCCAGAGCGGGATCGTCGGGTTCGATCTGGGTGGCGGTGGCCGCCCTGGCGTTGGTGTTGGAGGTGAAGTGGATCACCTTCCGGTTCTGCCGGTCATACACCCCCATAAACTCCTTGCCGCAGCCGATGGGCCAGTTCATGGCGTAGGTGTCGATGCCCAGCTCGTGCTCCAGCTCCTCGCACAGCTCAAAGGGGTCCCGGGCCTCCCGGTCCATCTTGTTAATAAAGGTGAAGATGGGGATGTCCCGCATGGCGCACACCTTGAACAGCTTCCGGGTCTGGGCCTCCACGCCTTTGGCCCCATCGATGACCATCACGGCGGAATCGGCGGCCATCAGGGTGCGGTAGGTGTCCTCAGAGAAGTCCTGGTGGCCGGGGGTGTCCAGAATGTTGATGCAGAAGCCCTCGTACTGGAACTGCATCACCGAGGAGGTCACCGAGATGCCCCTCTGCTTCTCGATCTCCATCCAGTCCGACGTGGCCGCCCGGGTGTTCTTCTTCCCCTTCACCTGCCCCGCCTGGGCGATGGCCCCACCGTACAGGAGGAACTTCTCCGTCAGGGTGGTCTTGCCCGCGTCCGGGTGGGAGATGATGGCAAAGGTCCGCCGGCGCTTGATTTCCGCTTCGTAGTTCGACAAAAGGGTCCACTCCCTTGCTTTTATTTCCTGTTTGGCAAGCTATTGTACCATAAGATGGCAGAGGTGGCAAGCAAAAATTCCTCTTGCATAGGATGGGCTGTCTGTGGTATACTGAACACAGCGAAAGCTAAGAAGTCGATTAAGTAGTTTCGTGTTTCCACCAAGCAAAAGGGACCCCCTGAAGAGGTTGGCTCTCTCCAGGGGGTCCCTTTTTGCGGTGGCAGGCTTTACTGTCCCTTGCGGTGTCGCTCAAGCCATTTGCTCACGCAGTAGGCAGCCACGTTTGCTCCAAGCGACACAAAGAAGTCTATTAAATAGTTCATGCTTCCACCTCCTCCCGCTGCCGGTGTAGGTGGGGACAGCACAGCCATTATACCAGCTTTCGACAAAGACCGCAAGGGTGGTCAGTTCGCTGCTTCATACAGCGCGCGAACCTTTTTGTCCAATTCCTTGACCCAATCTATCTGTGCTTTCACATCCAGTTTGCTCTCGTAAAACAGAGCTGTAGCCAGGTTTTCAGTGATCTGGGAGACCAGGCATCCCATATCTCCCTGCCTCCATATCCGAAAAGGGAAGGAGCTGCCTGTGCTCTCGTACAGGCGGGCCGCGTCAGAGTATAAGATCAGCTCTTGAAACAGGCTCCAATATTTCAGACTCCCAATCTTTTCCACCCGGATGACTCCGGCCGCCCGGTCGGCCTCGGCAAAGGCGGCGATGCCGTTTTCCCGCATAAACTGGATATGATCCATCAAAATACCTCCCTTATAAGCAGAACAGGGGCCCCGGACGGGGCCCCTGAACCAATTTTTTTACAGCTTCATAATCCAGCCGTGGGGATCGGCGACACGGCCCCACTGGATGCCGGTGAGCTCGTCATAGAGCTTCTGGGTGATCTCGCCGATCTGGTTATTGTTGATGATAACCTTCTCGCCGCCCTCGGCCAGCTCGCCGATGGGAGAAACCACAGCGGCGGTGCCGGTGCCCCAGGCTTCCTCCATGGCGCCCTTCTTGGCGGCCTCGAACAGCTCCTCGGCGGAGATGCGGCGCTCCTCCACCTCGTAGCCCCAGTCCTTCAGCAGCTGGATGCAGGAGCGGCGGGTGATGCCGTCCAGCACGGAGCCGTTCAGGTCGGGGGTGAGGATCTTGCCGTCCACCTTGAACATCACGTTCATGGCGCCCACCTCCTCGATATACTTGCGGTGGACGCCGTCCAGCCACAACACCTGGGTGTAGCCCTTGGCCTCGGCCCGGTCGCCGGCCCGGAGGGAGGCGGCGTAGTTGCCGCCGGTCTTGGCCATGCCAGTGCCGCCCTTGACCGCGCGCACGTCCTCGTCCTCCACGTAGATCTTGACAGGGGCCAGCCCCTCGGGGTAGTAGGCGCCCACGGGGCAGACGATGACGATATACTGGCAGTGGTGGGAGGAGTGGACCCCCAAAGCGGGGTCAATGCCGATGATGAAGGGGCGGATATACAGGGAGGTGCCCTCCTCGCTGGGGACCCAGTCCTGCTCCAGCTTGACCAGCTCGGTGATGCCGGCCAGGGCCAGGTCCTCAGGGACCTGGGGCAGGGACAGCCGCCCGGCGGAGGCGTTCATCCGGCGGATATTGTCCATGGGCCGGAAGAGCTGCACGGAGCCGTCGGCGGTGCGGTAGGCCTTCAGGCCCTCAAAAATCTCCTGGGCGTAGTGGAGCACCTTGGCGGCGGGGTCGATCTGCAGAGGTGCGTAAGGGACGATGCGGGCGTCCTGCCAGCCCTTGCCTGCGTAATAGTCTGCAATGAACATATGGTCGGTAAAGCTCTGGCCGAAGACCAGAGTGGAGGAATCCGGTTTTTCCTTCAGGGTCGCTGCGCGGGTGACTTTGATTTCCATAGTAGATCACTCCTGTTTCCATGTTAGGGTAACCTCTATTATATCAGCAATTTTTCTCCGGTCAAGAGCCTGACGGCGGATTTTGTGCTTGTACTTCCCGTGGGGATTTGATATAATGAAATACCTTTTGTTATGGATATCGACCGAGAGGGGGCCGCCTCCTTTGAACCGAAAAATGAACAAACTGCTCCAACCCAGCTTCCGTCTGTACTTTGCGTGCCTGATCCTGTTCGCTCTGCTGTCCGCCGCCTTCTCCTGGCAGCTGGCCCTGGTGGAGCTGGGACTGGTGGCCTGTCTGGGCCTGTACAGCCGGGAGAGCGCCCGCCGCCGGCGAAACGAGATCAACAAATACCTGGACAGCTACGCCGGTACGGTAGACTCCGCCACCAAGGACACCATGATCAACTCCCCCCTGCCCATGGTGCTCTTCCGCCCGGAAAGCGACGACATCATCTGGACCAACGACCGGTTCCTCCGCCTGTCCGGCCAGCGGGAGCACCTGTACGACGCCAAGCTGTCCGCCCTGATCCCGGACTTTGACATCCACTGGCTGATGGAGGGAAAAAACCAGTGTCCCGACGAGGTCAGCTACGCCGGCCGGCTCTTCCAGGTCTACGGCCATCTGGTGCGCACCGGGGGCCGGGGAGGCGGGGGCTTTCTGGCCACCACCTACTGGGTGGACGTCACCGAGCTGGCCCAGACCCGGGACCAGTACCAGGCCAGCCGCCCGGTGGCGGCGGTGCTCCTCATCGACAACTATGAGGACCTGCTGAAAAATCTCTCGGAAAACGACCGCTCCACCATGATGGCGGAGATCGACGGCCGCATCGAACACTGGGTGGCGGAGACGGGGGGCATCCTCCGCCGCTACCAGCGGGAGCGCTACCTGTTCGTCTTTGAGCAGCGCCATTTGGCCAAATTTGTGGACAGCAAATTTGACATCCTGGATACCATCCATCAGGTCGTCAATCCCAGCGGGATGAACGCCTCACTGTCCATCGGCGTGGGCCTGGACGGCGACAGCTACAAGGAGCTGCTGGACTTCGCCAACCTGTCGGTGGACATGGCTCTGTCCCGGGGGGGCGATCAGGCGGTGATCCGCAACAAGTTCACCTTCGAGTTCTACGGGGGCCGCTCCAAGGAGACAGAGAAGCGCACCAAGGTCAAGAGCCGGGTGATGGCCAACGCCCTGTCCTCCCTGGTGTCCGACTCCTCCCAGATCTTCATCATGGGCCACAAGGCCCCGGATAACGACGCGGTGGGCGCCGCCGCCGGTGTGTGCGCCCTGTGCCGGAAGAACGGCATCCCCGCCCACATCATCCGAGAGGCCGGGGTCACCCCCTCCCAGGAGCTGATCGACCGGCTGAGCCAGCTGCCCGAATATCACGACTGCTTCATCTCCGCCCAGGAGGCCCTGCTCATTGCGGACAACCGCTCCCTGGTGGTGGTGGTGGACACCAACCGGCCCGAGCAGGTCCAGGCGCTGGAGGTCCTCCAGAGCTGCAACCGGGTGGCGGTCATCGACCACCACCGCCGGGCGGCCACCTACATCGAGGGCGCGGCCCTCAACTACCACGAGCCCTACGCCTCCTCCGCCTCCGAGCTGGTCACCGAGCTGCTGCAGTACGTCATGGAGCCCAACCACCTGCTCCGGGCGGAGGCCGAGGCCCTGCTGGCCGGTATCGTGCTGGACACCAAAAACTTCACCATGCGCACCGGCGGCCGCACCTTTGAGGCCGCGGCCTTCCTCCGCCGCTCCGGGGCGGACACCGCCGAGGTAAAAAAGCTGTTCCAGAACGATCTGGCGGGCACCATCGCCAAGTATTCCATCATTCAGAACGCCCGGCTGTACCGGGAGCGCATCGCTGTGGCGGTGGCCGACCACCCTGTGAACCGGGTCACTGCCGCCCAGGCGGCGGACGAGCTGCTGAACATCATCGGCATCGACGCCTCCTTCGTCATCTCCCCCGACGGCGAGCAGGTGAACATCTCCGGCCGCTCCATGGGGGACACCAACGTGCAGATCATCCTGGAGAAGCTGGGGGGCGGGGGCAACGCCGCCGCCGCCGGAGGCCAGATCACCGGCCAGACCGTGGATCAGGTTGCCGCCGCCCTGGCAAGGGCCATCGACCAGTATCTGGAGGAAGAGTAGAAGACAAGCGGGCTGGAAGCGCTGCGGCCCAATCGAAGGGACCGGTATCACAATGAACCGTAAAACAACAAAACAACAACCAGAAAGGATTTGATTCAAATGAAAGTGATTTTACAGCAGGATGTACGGGGCCAGGGCAAGAAGGGCCAGCTGGTGGAGGTCTCCGACGGCTACGCCCGGAACTTCCTTCTGCCCCGGAAGCTGGCGGTGACCGCTACCGCTGAGAATCTGAACACCATGAAGCAGCAGGAGAAGGCCAAGAAGGCCCAGGAGGCCGCCGAGAAGGCGGAGGCCGAGGCCACCGCCAAGCAGCTGGAGGGCATCATGGTAAAGATCCCCGCCAAGGCCGGCGAGGGGGGCCGTCTTTTTGGCGCCGTCACCGGCAAGGAGATCTCCGACGCCCTGTCCGCCCAGCACGGGATCAGCATCGCCAAGACCAAGCTGGTGCTGGACGAGCCCATCAAGTCCTGCGGCAGCTATTCGATCAAAGCCAAGCTGGGCTATGAGGTCAGCGGGACCGTCAACGTGCTGGTAATCGAGGGCTGACATGCGGCCTCATGACCGCTGCGCATATTTCAGGAGCAGGGAGGCGGCCTTATGCCCAACGAACTGGAAGAACTGATGCTCAGGCAGGCGCCCCACGCGGCCGCTGCAGAACAGTATGTCCTGGGCGCCATCCTGTACTACCCAAAATGCGTTGCTGAGGTTGCCGGCAGCCTTCGCCCGGACGACTTTTATGTCCAAAAAAACAGGGAAATCTACGAGACCATCTACACCATGTTCAGCTACTCCCGCACCATCGACCCGGTCACGGTGCTGGAGAATCTGAAGCAAAACGGCTATGACGCGGACGACCAGGCCTGGCCGTATCTGCTCCAGCTCATGCGAAACGCCTCCACCGCCGCCAATGTGGGTCTTTACATCCAGATCATCAAGGACAAAACCCTCCTGCGGCAGCTTTTGGAGACCTCTCAGGAGCTGGTCAACATGGTCCAGGAGGGGACCGAAACCGGCCAGACCCTTTTGGACGCGGCGGAGCAGCGCATCTACGCCATCCGGCAGGGCCGCTCCGTCCAGGGACTGACCCCCATTGCCGACATCATCATCAACGTCTACGACCGCCTGGAGGAGCTGGCCGCCAGCGACCGCGCCGTCACCGGCCTGGAGACCGGCCTGCGGGACCTGGACCGGGCGCTCTCCGGCCTGAACAACTCCGACCTGATCCTTCTGGCCGCCCGCCCCGGCATGGGCAAGACCTCCATGGCCCTGAATATCCTGCTGCACGCAGGCAAAAAATCCCACAAGCAGGTGGCCTTTTTCTCCCTGGAAATGAACAAGGAGCAGCTGGCTCTGCGGCTAATCTCCAGCGAGTGCTTTGTGGACAACAAAAAGCTGATCACCGGCAAGCTGTCCGACGAGGACTGGGAAAATGTGGCCGCGGCCGCCGACTCCCTCAGCCGGTCCACCATCCTCATCGACGAGGACTCCAATGTCACAGTGGCCGATATCCTGGCCAAGTGCCGCCGGGTGGAAAACCTGGGGCTGATCGTCATCGACTACCTCCAGCTGATGCAGTCCTCTGGGGGCAAGACCCGGAGCAGCGACAACCGCCAGCAGGTCGTGTCTGACATCTCCCGCTCCCTGAAGCTGATGGCCAAGGAGCTGAACGTCCCGGTGCTGTGTCTGAGCCAGCTCTCCCGGGCCAACGAGTCCCGGACGGACAAGCGGCCCATGCTGTCCGACCTGCGGGAATCGGGGGCCATCGAGCAGGACGCGGACATCGTCCTCTTCCTCTACCGGGAGGGCTACTACAACCGGGACACCGAAAACCCCAATCTGGCCGAGTGCATCATCGCAAAAAACCGCCACGGCGAGACCGGCAAGATCGATCTGCAGTGGAGTCCCGAGTTCACCACCTTTACCGACACGGAGTGGAGGCGGGAGGAATACTGAGATGGGACCCATCCACGTTGTCCCCAATTTCCGGGGCATGCCGCCGGCAGCTGGGGCAGTGGCCAGTGGTACCAGGTTTCTTTCCCCTCGGACTTCCTCCTGGCGGAGGCGACCACACCAATCAACTGACCGGGAGGTCCTGCCATGTTAAAGACCGTCGAAACCTTCATCCGGGAGCAGGACCTGATCCCCGCCGGTTCCACCGTGCTGTGCGCGGTGTCCGGGGGGGCGGATTCCGTGGCCATGCTCCACGTGCTCTACCAGCTGAGGGACAAGCTCCACTTCCAGCTGGCCGCCGCCCACTACAACCACCAGCTGCGGGGGGCCGAATCGGACCGGGACGCCCGCTTTGTGGAGCAGTTCGTCCAGCTCTGCTGCGGCAAGCAGCGCCATCCCAGCGGACGCACCCTCCCCGCCGCCCCCCTGTACACCGGCTCAGGGGATGTGGCCGGTCAGTCCCGGCTGCGCGGAACGGGGCTGGAGGAGACCGCCAGGGACATGCGGTACGCCTTTCTCCGTCAGGCGGCGCAGGAAGCGGGGGCCAGTCTCATTGCCACCGCCCACACCGCCAGCGACAACGTGGAGACCATCCTGTTCCATCTGGCCCGGGGCTCCGGACTGCGGGGGCTGGGGGGCATTCTCCCCAGGCGCGATGGGATTATCCGCCCTATGCTCACCGTCACCCGCGCCCAGGTGGAGGACTATCTGCGCCACCTCTGTCTGCCCCACATGGAGGACAGCTCCAACCAGAATGACGACTACACCCGCAACCGCATCCGCCATCAGATCCTGCCGGTGCTGGAGGATATCTCTCCTGGCTTTCTCGCCCGGATGGCGGATACTGCCGCCCTCCTGCGGGCTGACGAGGCCTGCCTTGCAGAGCTGGCCCGGAAGACGGCGGAGCAGGCCGTCCCCAGGGAGGGAGGGCTGGCCATCGACGCAGGGCTCATCGCCGGCGCCCCCGACCCCATCGCCAGCCGGGCGCTCCGCCTGCTGCTGGGGCGGATATGGGGGGGCGACCAGAACTGCTCCGCAGTCCACCTCAACGCCCTGCTCCGGCTGTGCCGGAGCGCGGACCCCTCCGCCCAGATCTGCCTGCCCCACGGCACCAACGCCCGCCGCGCCTATGAGACGCTGCTCCTGGTCCCCCGGCTGGGTCCCATTCCCCTGCGGGAGGGGCCGCTGCCCCTCCCCGGCGCACTGGACTGCGGCCCCTGGCGGGTCGTCTGCCAGGCCGCCGATTACGGGGGGCAGCCCCAAGGTCCCTGGGACTTCTGGCTGGACCGGACCCAGATCTCCGCGCTGGAGCTGCGGGCCCGGCGCACAGGAGACCGCCTCACTCCGCCGGGACGGCTGGGCAAAACCGTAAAAAAATGGATGATCGAGGCCCGCCTGCCCCGCTTCCAGCGGGACGCCCTCCCCATCCTGGACTGCGGAGGCCAGATCGCCGCCGCCGCCGGACTGGGGCCCGACCGGGCCTTCGTCCCGCCGGCCGGCGGGCCCGCCTGGCATATCACCGTCGTTTCCTCAGAGTAAACTAAATTTTCACACTGAAAGGAAGAAAATTTCCATGCTAGAGAAGGATATTCAGGAGATATTATTCAGTGAGAAACAACTGAGCAGGCGGGTGCAGGAGATCGCCCGTCAAATCGAGGCGGACTATGCAGACAAGGAGATCATGCTCATCAGCGTGCTTCGGGGTTCCTTTGTCTTTATGGCCGACCTGTGCCGGGCCATCGACCTGCCCTGCACGCTGGACTTCATGTCCGTGTCCTCCTACGGCAGCGGCACCAGCTCCAGCGGCCAGGTGCAGATCACGAAGGACCTGTCTGAGGACATCACCGGGCGCAACCTCATCGTGGTGGAGGATATCCTGGACAGCGGCAACACCTTAAGCTACCTGCTCAAGATCCTGGAGCACCGCCATCCCGCCTCGGTCCGTCTGTGCGCCCTGCTGGACAAGCCCGACCGCAGGGTCAAGCCGGTGGACCTGCACTACTGCGGCTTCACCATCCCCGACGCCTTTGTGGTGGGCTACGGTCTGGACTACGCTGAAAAATACCGCAACCTGCCTTACATCGGCATTTTGAAGCCCGAGGTATACGGCGGCTGATCCATATTGGAAAGGATTCTTTGCCTATGAGACGCTTTGGTCCCCGGGACATCATGCTGTATCTGCTGCTGGGGCTGATGATCCTGTTCACTTTCACCGCCCTTCAGCAGATGGACCGGACAGATTCCCCTACCTACAGTCAGATCCGCACCCTGTTCCTCCAGGAACAGGTAGAGTACTTCACGCTGGAGGACAACACCCTCACCCTGACCCTCCGGGGCCAGACCGGGACCAATGAGACGGTCCGCCTCACCTACCGGGTGGCCGATCCTGCGATCTTCTACGACGACATGCGGGACCTGGTCAACCAGCAGCTGGAAGCCGGGGTTCTGAAGGGCTACGACTATCCCCCCGGCGTGGAGAGCTCCTGGTGGTACAACCTGATCCCCTACCTGGTGGCGGCGGTGGTGCTGTGCCTGTTCTGCTATCTGATGATGCGCCAGCGTACCACCGGCAGCGGCGGAGGCGCCCCCGGGGCCGCCCGTTTCAGCCATGCCCGCACCCGCACCCTGTCCGACCAGGAGAAAAAGGTCACCTTTGACGACGTGGCCGGTGCAGACGAGGAGAAGGAGGAGCTGCAGGAGATCGTGGAGTTCCTCCGGGACCCCCAGAAATTCACCGCCCTGGGCGCCCGCATCCCCAAGGGCGTCCTGCTGGTAGGCCCTCCGGGCACCGGCAAAACCCTGATCGCCAAGGCGGTGGCCGGAGAGGCCGGAGTCCACTTTCTGTCCATCTCCGGCTCCGACTTTGTGGAGCTCTATGTGGGCGTGGGCGCTGGCCGGGTCCGGGACCTGTTTGATCAGGCCAAGAAGGACGCCCCCGCCATCGTATTCATTGACGAGATTGACGCCGTAGGCCGCCAGCGCGGCGCAGGTCTGGGCGGAGGCCACGACGAGCGGGAGCAGACGCTGAACCAGCTCCTGGTGGAGATGGACGGCTTCGCCTCCAACGAGGGGGTCATCGTGCTGGCCGCCACCAACCGCCAGGACATCCTGGACCCCGCCCTGCTGCGCCCCGGCCGGTTCGACCGCCAGATCTACGTGGGCCTGCCCGACATCAAGGGCAGGGAGGAGATCTTGAAGGTCCACGCCCGGCAGAAGCCGCTGGCGGAGGACGTCGTGCTGAAGGACGTGGCCAAGGCCACCTCCGGCTTTACCGGCGCGGACCTGGAAAACCTGCTCAACGAGGCCGCTCTGCTGGCCGCCCGGTCGGACCGGCGGTTCATCCTGATGACCGACCTCCACGAGGCCATGCTGAAGGTCATCGCCGGCCCGGAAAAGCGCAGCCGGGTGGTCACCGACCACACCCGCCGTCTCACCGCCTACCACGAGGCGGGACACGCTGTCGTCATCCACGAGCTGTCCACCGCCGACCCGGTCCACCAGATCACCATCATCCCCCGGGGACAGGCAGGCGGCATGACAATCTCCCTGCCCGACGAGGACAAGGCTTATCAGTCCAAAAAGGAGCTCACCGAACAAATTGCCCGCTGTCTGGGCGGCCGGGTTGCTGAGCAGCTGGTGCTGGGGGACATTTCCACCGGGGCTGGAAGCGACATCCAGCGTGCCTCCGCCATCGCCCGGAACATGGTCATGCGCTACGGCATGAGCGACAAGCTGGGCAGCGTCAGCTTTGAGAGCGGTCACGACGAGGTGTTTATCGGCCGGTCCATGGCCCAGGCCAAGAGCTATTCCGAGGAGCTGGCCGCCGTCATCGACGGGGAGGTCCGCGCCCTCATTGATTCCGCCTACGCCCGGTGCGAAGAGATCTTGACCCGCTGCCGCCGGGAGCTGGAGATCACAGCCCGGTACCTGCTGGACCACGAGACCATGGACGGCGAGGTCTTCGCCAAGGTATTCGACGCCCCTCAGGCGGAGGAGTTCGCCCCTTATCAGGGGGGCCAGTCCTGAAATTTTCCGGCGTTTTCTTAAAAAACTGCCATTTTACCCCTTTACAACGGACCGCGAATCTGCTATAATGATCTGGTCTCTTAGAGATGTGCGTCCGTAGTTCAATTGGATAGAGCGTCAGATTCCGGTTCTGAATGTTGGGGGTTCGAGTCCCTTCGGGCGTGCCAGTAAGAAAACCGCCGAAAGCCTTGTGTTTCAAGGGCTTTCGGCGGTTTTTGTTGCGTTCAGTTTATGCCGGACAAGGCAAAAATGGGTACTTTTGGGGCTTTAGGTGCTGGTACTGGTGCTGGTACTGATCTGAGCCAAACGGGTGCGCTAATCTCTGTTGGGAGTGCGACCCGTTATTTATTTTGCTTGATGCTGTTGATCTGCTCCAGGGTTTGCTTCAGTTTATCAAAACCAAACATAGCTGCATAGGCCACGAACACGCCCAGTATGATAGCGGCCACCACCATGTACCATGTTACAGCCACGCCGATAATTTGGCAGACAGCAAAGAACGCCAGAAGCGTCACCACCATAGCCACAGCAAAGGCCAGGACGTTTGTGGGCAGCTTCCCCCAGGTCAGCTTTTTCAGCACCTCCACGATGATGTTAGTTACCACCATCAAGACCAGCACCACTGGCAACACCAGCGCCGCCGCCACAGGAATGTTTTGAATCAGATTTTCCATAATAGACGTTTCCTCCTAAATTTTTTTGCAGTAGTCTAGGGAAACCCAGCCGAGACCGGATTTCAGCTTACCCCAGAGGGTGGCGCCCTTGCCTGTGGCCTCACTGACGATGGTGTAGACGCCGGGGGCGATGGCCTT
>CAJUAW010000056.1 GCA_910584605.1 uncultured Oscillospiraceae bacterium | reverse complement strand
AGCTTGTGTGACTGGAGTTCAGACGTGTGCTCTTCCGATCTAACTGAAAAAATATCACATCGTCCGCTGTGCCGGTTCGGGCTGCCGTTCCGGTCAGCTCATATAGTCGATAAGCGACTGGCTGAGCAGCTGATTGCCGATTTTCAGCGCGGAGTTGTAGCAGTACTGCTGCCAGGAGAAGTTGGTAAGCGCCTCGGCCAGGTCCACCTGCTCCAGGTCCAGCACCTGCAGGTTCAGGTCGCTCTTCTGGGTGGTCAGCCGGGACTCGGAGGTCTTCAGATAGACCGACTGGGCGTCCAGCTCCACCCACTTCTCGGTGGTGTGCTCCTGGGCGGCCTTCAGCTTATCCATCAAACGGAAGGCCTTGGCCTCATACTCATCGTGGAAGGCGTTGATCTCCGCGGCGAAGTCCGGGTCATCCTTCATTTTCTGCTGGAAATCGGTATAGGACATGTCCTTATACTCATCCGGGACGTATTTCTGGCCGTTCTCATGCCAGTTGTCAAAAACATCGGCCAGCTCCCGCATGATCATGGGCAGGCTCATCGGATCGCCGTCCTTGTCCACGCCATAGTTGAGAAAATCAACGCCGCACAGCGCACTGTTGAAGTAGGTGCCCTTTACAGGGTTGTTGGGGGAGCTCTCCGCCGCGCCCATGCCCAGGTCGATATACATCTCCTCGCTGGCCATCTTGTCCAGCAGCTCCACGTTGCGCTTGTCGTTGTAGTAGTTGTACCACTCCAGGTCGGTGCCGGTCAGTCCGTCGCGGGAGGTTGGCAGGCCGGCGGGATAGGTGTCGCCCTCCTTCATGTCGGCAACGCCCCACTTTTTGACCGTCTGGCTCTGCTCCTTCAGGGGCGGATCCTCTTCCTTACGGGTATAATAGTCGTACCACGCCTCAATCTCTTGCTCCGTCAAGGGATATTCCTTGCCGGCGGCAGTCGCATCCTGCTGCTCCTTCAGCGTGGCATCCTTCAGCCGTTCCAGATTCAAATCAGTGGGGCACGTCGACGTCGGCTCCACATCGCTGGCGAGGGTGTTGTAGTCGTACCACTTCTGATACTCCGGGTCGCTGTCCCACATGCTCAACTCCGAGATCTGCCGCACCCAGTCCGGCTCGATGACCTCGCCGTCCTTGTTCACCGGGGAATTCGGCTTTGCAGTATTGCCAGGGTCCTTGTAGTAATTCAGCCACTTGTCTGCATCGACCCGGCTCATGGCGCCGCTGTTTACCGCCCGGTCCGCGTAATCATCCAGCATCTTGGCGATGGTATCGTTCGCTTTGGTCAGAGTCGCGCTTTGTCCTGTTACCCCTTCATACCAAGCCTTGGCGTCCGGCTGCTGCTCCACATACTTCTGGCTCTCCAGCTTGCCCTTTGTCAAGGCCAGCTTCTTCATCCAGCCGGGGTCCGGGGCGGTGGGCTTGGGGATGCTGCCGGAGTTCACGTCGATGCCCCGGTAGAGAAGCTTGCCGTCCTTCCAGGAGAAGGGGGCGTTGAGTGCGTCGTTGCCGGCGAAGATGAAGTGGTCGCCGTACTTCTGGTTCATGGCCTGGACCACCGACTCGGCGGTCTCCCGCAGGACGACGGCCAGAGCCGTGCGGCTCTCGCCTGAGGTCCCGTTATTGCCCCGGATGGAGGACACCCGGGCGTTGGTATCGCTCAGGTCCTCCACCACGCCGCCCAGGTTGTTCCAGGCGGTGTTGAACTTGCTGTAAACGTCCTTGGTGTTGGCCAGGTAGTTGCTGGTCTGGTAGAAATCCCGGCGCAGGCGGAAGGACAGCGTAGCGGCGGCGGGGTCGTCCGCATAGCTGCTGAAGGCCCGCTGGGTCATCACCTGATCCCGGGCAGTGGACAGCTTCAGGGTGGAATTCTGCAGATTGAACTTGTAGGAGTTCATCATCATGTTGGTCGTAATGCGAAAGCCCATCTCAGGTTACCTCCTTATCGAACGGTGTCGTTAATCAGCTTATCCAGCATGGAATCCAGGGTTGTCATCAGCTGGCAGGACGCGGCATAGGACTTCTGGAACATCATCATGCTGGTGGCCTCGTCGTTCAGGTCCACGCCGCACACGCTCTGGCGGCTGTTCTCCAGCGACAGGGCCTCGACGGCGTAGTTGTTGTACAGCAGGCCGGTGGTCTGCTCCTCCACGCCCCGGATATTGTTCATATCCGCCAGCCGCTCCTGGAAGGAGCCGGTGAAATACTTCTTGGTCCCCCCGGCGTTGGCGTCGTCTACAATCTCGTTGGGGTAATAGGTAAAATCGTAACTCATCAAGCCTATGATGTGATACAGGTTGTCGTCACGTGTGCTGTGGGTGATGGGGTTATCCGGGTCGTCCGGGTTGAGGTCGTCCGGTTTCTTGGTGTTCAGGATCCGCACGTCGCCGGTGGACCAGTCCTTGGAGATGGTGATGTTCTCGGCGGTGATATTGGTGAAGTCGTTGGTGTCGCCGTTGTTGCTGAACAGCACGCCGCCGTTGTAGAAGGCCCATACGTCGGTCAGCTGGCCCTGCTCCCGGAGGGTCTCCATGTTCTTGTAGGCGGTCTCCTTCCGGGCCTCAATACCGACACCCTTCGTTTCGATGGCATCAATTTTGCCCTGTATTTCCTCCAGCTTTTTCTGCTTATCAGCCGGGGGCAACTTACTGTCCTTAGCTGTGGCCTCATACTCCGCCTTCAGCGTATCGATATCCGCAAGGTCTTTCGCCAGTTCGTCGAAATACTCCTTGGTCAGCGCCACTTCCTGGCCAGCATCGTCCACGCCCATGATGACCTTGTGGTCCTTATCATAAAAGGCGTTGATATTGGTGCCAGGGGGGTTCGGATCGGCCATTTCATCCCACTTATACGCCTCTGACACCTGGTCAAAGTTCAGCCGGTTGGCCTCGTTCATCACGCCGGCAAACTTCCGGGCCAGCGCGTCCAGGGAGTCCTTGTAATACCAGAGTCCCCGCTTCTGGGCAGCGTTCGGGTCGAACTTCAGGTCGTTGTCGCTGCAGAACTCGCCCCGCTCGGTGAGGAACTCCCGCACGGCCTGAAGGGAGCCGTGAAGCTGATTGTCGGTCAGGTCCACGCTCTCCTTAATCTCCTTGTGGTACTGGTCCCGCATATACTGGCCCTTGGCGTCCACCAGCGGCTCCACCGTCATCCACAGGCGGTTGCTGTCCGAGCCCTCCACGGCGTTCTCCACCTGATTGGCGGCGGAGGCGTCCTCTGTGTAACCGATAATCTCGCCATCATCATCCCGGATGATATAGGGACCGGACGTATTATTTCCATCGGCGTCCTTAGCGTTAATATCATATGCGTTTGCTGTAGTGATGATATCACCAGCTGTGGTAATTCCAAGCGTTTCCTTCAGCGCAGTATTTGAAGCCACCTCATTGGTGATGATATTCCCATCCTTATCCCGCAGCGCCTCCCGGGCAATATTGGTATACTTAATGTTGCCGGCGGTGCTGTCCTGGCTGATATACCGGTTGCTGGTGGGCAGGTCCGGCTTGTAGTTGGGGTTCCGCTCCGCAGCGATGTCCGGCATGGAGATCTGGGCCCCGTAGATGCCCTGGATGAGCTTGATGGGAGGGGTGCCGGAGTCCGCGATGGAGATGTTGATCCGCTCCACCGAGTTAAACTCGTCGATCTTCTCCATGTCGTAGCTCACGTCGATCTTCATGTAGGCGGACAGCTTGTCGATGCACAGGTTGCGGGCGTCCCGCAGCTCCAGGGCCTTGTCGCCGTAGATGCCGGCGTCCCGTATCTCCACGCTCAGGTCCCGGATCTGGGTGAGCAGGGAGTTGACGGTGCCCACGTCCTTCTTCAGCTCGTTCAGCTTGTTGTCCCCCAGGGTGTTCATGGCCTTGGCGTAGTCGTTGAGCAGCCGGACCAGCGTCTGGGCCGAGCCGCGGACGGCGGTGTCGTACTCCACCGAGCCCACCTTGCCGTTGAAGGTTTCCAGCTGGGTGAGCAGGTCGTTGAACTGGGCCTCGACAATGCCGAATTCGTTGGTGCCCTTACCCACCTCGTCCAGGATGTGGGCCAGCTGCTGCAAACAGTCCAGCTTGGCGTTGGCGGAACCCACGTTGGCGTTCTCATTGCGGTAGCGGATGTCCAGGAAGGGGTCCCGCAGCTGGGACACGCCTTCGGTCAGCACACCGTAGCCAATATTCAGGTTGTAGCTGTTGGCGTAGCGGATGTTGCCGTTGGAGTAGAGGGACACCAGGTCCAGCCGCTGGCGGGTGTAGCCCTCGGTGTTGATGTTGGCGATGTTGTTGCCCGTCACATTCAGCGCAGACTGGGAGGCGTAAATCCCCAGCCGCGCAGCGGTGAAGGAACCAAAAGTACCAATAACAGCCATAGTTGTTCTCCTTTATATTGCCCGGACCTCAAGCCCGGAAATCGGTCTGATGTCCCTTGCGTTTTTCCTCTGCCACACCGGCGTCGCCGGCCTGGACGGCCATGATGCGCTCGATCTCCCGCAGGTTGATCTCCAGCGTGTTTCGGGCCGCCTGACTGGCGGCCTGGAACAGGGTGTATTGCCGGCGCAGCTCCTCCACCGTCCGCCTGGTCTCCAGCATGAGGTCGGGCGGGCTGTGGTCCTCCAGCTGGTTGAGGGGAACCCCCTGCAGACCCAGGCTGGCCAGCATCTTATCCCGTCTCTGGTCATAGCCCCGCAGAGACAGACTCAGCACCTGCTCCTGCTTCATGCAGTCCTCCACCCCGGCCAGGTCCCCCTGGGAGGCGGCGGTTTTTTTGTCCTGCTCCACCTTGGTCAGCTGCTCCAGAGTGCGGCTCAGGCCGCTCAGCAGCTTCAGATACTCCTGCCACTGCGTCATGCCTCTTCCTCCGACAGCAGCAGCATCCGGGCCGCAGTCTCCCGGGCGTCAGGGCGGTACTCGCCGGACGCCACCTGGCTGCGCAGGTCCTGGATCTTGCCGGTGGTGTTGTAGGTGCGCACCTGCTGGGACAGACTGGCCGCCAGCTCCCGAAAGGTGGGGCCGGCCGCCTGTCCGCCAGACAGGGTAATCTGGTCAAAGCTGCTCTCCGGCGCCTTGGCGTGTCTGGTCCCGGAGGACCGGGCCGCGCCGGGGGAAGCGATGGGAGCGGTAGAAAATCCCTCTCGTCTTGTCACTAACATAGTCGTAACCTCCTCGTCCCCTCCGGGAGGACGCGCGCTGTCTCAAATCAAAAAGTTATTCTGTATTATTTCTATCGGACCATCCAGAGCAAAAAATAACATATGGGACGAATTTTTTTTACTTCCCCAACTGAAGGTTGCGAACCGGAGAATTTTCCATTATAATAGCGGGGAAAGCCTTCAGGCACAGCCAAGGCAATGTTAAAGAGGTGTGACGTAATGACTCAGTTTTCTCATTGTAAAAAGGCGGAGATCTTTGGTCTCCAGGAAGGTCCGGTCCGGGCGGCCGTAACGATGGGCGCCACCAGCGGGCTGATGGTCATTGTGCCCCGGGAGATCAAGTGTCCCCTGCGCACACCCCTGAACATCCGGTTTTACGACCCGATCCAGGGCGTGGTCCTCTGCCGCTGCCGTCTCACCCACCCCGCCATCTCCGGCGCCATCTGCACCTACCGGTGCCAGATTCTGGAGCATCTGGCCCAGCTTCAGCGGCGGGAGGACATTAAGGTCGGACAGGCCCTTGTGGTCAACGTGGACTGTGAGGGCATATTCGCTCCGGCCACCATCCTGAATATCAGCGCGGGCGGCGTATATCTGGCCTCCAGCCTGGTGGCCGGCGTGGGCGACCGGCTGACTTTCAGCTTCCCTCCCATCCAGCCGCCCCTGATGCTCCACGCGGAGATCCTGCGGGTGGAGCTGCAGGTGATCGACAAGCGCAGCCTCTACGGCTACGGCTGCCGCTTCACCGACCTGAGCGTCGGGGAGGAGAATCAGCTGCGGCGCTATGTATTCCAGGAGGAGCGGAAGATCTACCTCACAGAGAACTGACAGAAAAACGGAGATCTGGAAGACCAGATCTCCGTTTTTTTATGGGAAACCATCGACCAGGGGTCAGCGGCGCTCCTCCACGGGGTCGCGGTCGCGGAACAACAGGGAGACGCACCACACGGCGGACAGGCCCACCAGGGTGTAAATCACCCGGCTGATCATGCTGCCGGACCCGCCGCAGGCAAAGGCCACCAGGTCAAACTGGAACAGGCCCACGCTGCCCCAGTTCAGGCCGCCGATGATCAGCAGCGTCAGGGCTATTTTGTCCATCATCACGTCAAACCACCTCCTTGTTTCGGGTTCCAGGGGGTAGTTTATGTCCTTTTCTGCCTTTTATGCAGCTGGAAAATTTTTACTGCAGCGAGCTGGGACCAAAGCCGCAGGGCAGCAGCTCCGCCAGGGAGACCTCCTTGTAGTCTCCGTCCCCCCGGGCGGCCAGCACCCGCAGTCCGGGGGCGAACTCATACAGCACCTGCCGGCAGGCCCCGCAGGGCCAGCAGTAGTCCTCCCCCTGACCGGCGATGGCAATGGCCGTCCAGCCCTCCCGGCAGCCCTCGCTCACCGCCTTCAGCACGGCGGTGCGCTCGGCGCAGATGGCGGAGCCGTAGGCCGCGTTCTCCACATTGCAGCCGGTGAAAACCCGGCCGTCCTCGGTCAGCAGCGCCGCTCCCACGGGAAAATGGGAGTAGGGCACATAGGAGAATTGGTGCATCTCAAAGGCTTTTTTTACCAGCTCCTGGTCGGTCATAGCGGCCGCCTCCTTTAATTTGATTCTGTCTTGAAAACCCCTTGCGTATCCCTCTGGTTTCTATTATAATACCTCTGACATTTTCATGCAAGGATGGGATCACAAAATGAAACATGCCTTCGCGATTTTTGACATGGACGGCACGCTGGTAGACTCCATGGGCTACTGGAACCGGCTGGCCGACGAGTACCTGGCCCGCCACGGCATCCCCCCGCTGCCTCCAAAGCTGAAGGAGGAGTCGGTCGCCCTGACCCTGGAGGGATCCGCCCAGCTGTTTATCCGGGAGTTCGGCCTGACCAGCACGCCCGAGGAGATCGCCCGGGAGATCAACGGCCTGATGGAGGAGCACTACCGCACCGACGTCCCTCTGAAGCCGGGGGCCGCCGCCTGCCTGGAGCGGATGAAGGCGGCGGGCTTCCAGATGTGCGTGGCCTCCTCCACCGCCCCGGCGCTGCTGGACATCTGCCTGCGCCGCTTAGGGATCCGGGACTATTTCCAGTTTCTGCTGTCCTGTGAGGAGGTGGGCGTGGGGAAGGACCACCCCGATGTCTATCTGGAGGCGGCCCGGCGGCTGGGCGGCTCTCCGGACAACACCCTCATCTTTGAGGACATCCTGGTGGCCGCACGGACCGCCAAGCAGGCGGGCTTCACCTTGGGCGTGATCTATGACGTCAACTCCGCCGACGATCAGGAACAGCTGAAGGCCCTGGCCGACCGCCACTTTACCCGCTGGGACGAGGAGGCGCTCCTCACCTGGCTGGGCGTATAAGCGCAAGCCTCCCCCAGAGGACGGGGGAGGCTTTTTTACGACTCCGTCAGCCGCGCTCTCAGCCCGGAGTACCGCTTGGCCTGCCGGTTGTTGCGCACCATCCCGGCCACCACGGCGGGGTCGCCCACCACGATGAACAGCTCTCTGGCCCGGGTGACGGCGGTATACAGCACCCCCCGGGTCATCAGGACCGGCGCGCCGTCCAGGGCGGCCAAGATCACCGCCCGGTACTCGCTGCCCTGGGCCTTATGTACCGTCACGGCGAAGGCGGGCTCCAGCTCCCCCAGCATGTCCGGGGAATACTCCACCACCTTGCCGTCAAAGTCCACGGTGATGACCTCCTTCTCGATGGAGCGGATCACCCCCACGTCCCCGTTAAACATCCCCATGCCAGAGTCGGTCCCCTGGTCCTCCCGCCACAGGATGTCGTAGTTGTTGCGCACCTGCATCACCCGGTCTCCCGCCCGGAAGATCCAGTCGCCGAAGCGGCGCTCCCCCTTCCCCTCCAGGGGCGGGTTCAGCGCCGTCTGAAGGGCCTGATTCAGGGCGCGGGTGCCCGTCCCCCGGCGGCGGGTGGGGGACAGCACCTGGATCTGGTCGGTGGGGATACCCAGCCGCTCGGGGAGGCGGCGGCGGCACAGGTCCACCACGGTGTCCACCACCGCAGCCGGGTCCCGCCGGGGCAGGCAGAAGAAGTCCCCCTGGTTGCGCAGCAGCTCGGGGACCTGACCCTGGTTAATCTGATGGGCGTTGCAGATGATGGCGCTCTGGGCCGCCTGCCGGAAGATCTCCGTCAGCCGGACGGTGGGCACCACCCCGCTGCGGATCAGGTCAGCAAACAGCGCCCCCGGCCCCACCGAGGGCAGCTGGTCCGGGTCGCCCACCAGCACCAGGCGGCAGTCCCCCTCCAGGGCGTCCAGCAGGGCGGCCATGAGGGGCACGTCCACCATGGAGGTCTCGTCCACAATGACGGCGTCCGCCTTCAGGGGGTCGCAGGAGTTTTTGGTGAACACCAGCTTGCCGGAGTGGGGATCGAAGCCCGTCTCCAGCAAGCGGTGGATGGTAGAGGCGTCGGTGGAGCACAGCTCCCCCAGCCGCTTGGCCGCCCGGCCGGTGGGGGCGGCCAGGGCAGTCTCCAGCCCCAGCCGCTCAAAGAGTGCCAGCACCCCCCGCAGACAGGTGGTCTTGCCCGTGCCCGGCCCGCCGGTGAGGAGCATCACCTGCCGGTTGGCGGCCAGCTCCACCGCCGCCCGCTGCTGGGGGGCGTAGGAGATGCGCTGCTCCCGCTCGATGCGGCCGATCAGCTGGTCCAGCCCCTCCAGAGGCAGCAGCTCGGCCCGGCTCATTTCCAGCACCCGCTGGGCGATGTACATCTCCGCCTCATACAGGGCGGGGAGGTACACCGCCTCCTGCCCCGCTACCGTCTCGCACTCCGCCTCGCCCCGCTGGATCAGCGCGTCCAGCCCCTCCTCCAGCAGGTCGCCGGGGACCTCCAGCAGCCTGGCGGTGGCCTCCAGCAGCTTGTGCCGCGGGAGAAAGGTGTGGCCGTTGTTGTAATTGTTGTGGCTCAGCTCAAAGAGCAGCCCCGCCTCCAGACGCAGCGGGTCCTCCGGCCCCACCCCCAGGGACAGGGCCAGGGCGTCCGCCTGAGAGAACTCCACCTCAAATTCCCGGTCCACCAGCAGATAGGGGTTGGCCTTCACCACCTCCAGGGCCACATCGCCGTAGGCCCGGCGCAGGGACACGGCCAGCTCCATGGGCAGCTGGTGCTCCCCTAAAAACTCCAGCAGGCGGCGGGTCCCCATCTGCTGGCGGAAGGTCTCCCCGATCTGCACCGCCCGCTTTTTGGTGATGCCTTTGATCTTGGTCAGCTGCTCCGGGTCGTCCTCGATGACGGCAAGGGCGTCCTCCCCGAACTCCTCGATGATGAGCCGGGCGGTGGTCTTGCCCACCCCCTTCACTGCCCCGGAGGACAGGTAGTGAAAGATCTCCTTCAGGCTTTGGGGCAGGCGGCGTTCCACCACCTCCGCTTTCAGCTGGGGGCCGTAGGCAGGGTGACGGGTCCAGCGGCCCCGGACGGACAGATACTCCCCCGGCGCCACCCCGGCCATGGTCCCCACCACGGTGACCTCCTCGCCGCGGACGTCCAGCTTGAGGATGGCGTAGCCGTTCTCCTCGTTCTGAAAAATAACGGCGGAGACGGCGCCCTCCAGCAGCTCCAGCTCCTGCTCTGACATAGGGCGCCATCTCCTTTCCTTCAGCCCTCCGCGATGTAGTCCGCCAAATCGCCGACCGGCCACAGAATGACCCCGGGCCAGCGGGCGGTCAGCCGCAGGGCCAGCTCCCAGCCGGCGGGGGTCAGGCCCACGTCGGCGATGACAATGGGGCAGCGCAGCAGCCCCAGGCCCCGCAGCCAGAGAAAGGACCGGACCTGCTGCTCCAGCGCCTCCCCGCCGCCCCGGCCGGCCAGGACCACCTTGGCCTCCCGCCCCGGCAGGGGGCGCAGCAAAAGCCCGAACAGCCACCAGCCCACCAGGGCCAGGCCAAGTATGCAGACCACGGCCAGGGCCGCGTCCCAGAATGTACCCACAGAGCAACACCTCCGGGCCATTCTATGCGCCGGCGGGCCAGATGGTCAAACCGCCCCGGAAAACAGGTTGACTCCCACATGGGTCAGGGCCAGCATAATCCCCCCGGCGGTGAGCACCCCCATGGTGATGGCGGGCATGGCTTTTTTCAGCCGCATGTCCAAAAAGGCCGCGGCCATGGCCCCCGTCCAGGCCCCCGTCCCCGGCAGGGGGATGGACACAAAGAGCCACAGGCCCAGATATTGGAACTTCTGCACCTTTTTCCCCTTCAGGTGGGCCTTTTTCTCCAAGCGGTCCACCAGAAAGTTGAGGCGGGGCAGATGCCTGCGCATCAGCATAAAAATGCGGCGGATATAGACGACGATGATGGGCGCGGGGATCAGATTGCCCGCCACCGCCGCCGGAAAGGCCAGGTAATAGGGCAGCCCCAGAGCCACCCCGAAGGGGATGCCCCCCCGCAGTTCGATCACCGGGAGCATGGACACCAGCATGGTGAAGATGCATTTCCCCGTTATGGTCGCCGTGAGCCATTGAAACAGTTCCATGAAACTCTCCTAATTCAGGCCGGAATCGTCCGTCCGGTCCAGCAGATCGTCGGTGGTCACGCCGAAGTGGTCGGCCAGAAATATCACCGTCGTGGCGGGGACGTGAGTTTTAGAGCATCTTCCGCAGATACTGCCCCGTATAGGACCCCGGGCAGGCGGCCACCTCCTCGGGGGTGCCGGTGCAGACGATGTTCCCGCCGCCGTCGCCCCCCTCGGGGCCCAGGTCGATGATGTGGTCGGCGGTTTTGATCACGTCCAGGTTGTGCTCGATGACCACCACCGTATTGCCCCCCTCCACCAGCCGCTGGAGCACCTCAATCAGCTTGTGGACGTCGGCGGAGTGCAGGCCGGTGGTGGGCTCGTCCAGAATATAGATGGTCTTGCCCGTGGACCGTTTGGACAGCTCGGTGGCCAGCTTCACCCGCTGGGCCTCGCCGCCGGACAGCTCGGTGGAGGGCTGTCCCAGCTTCACATAGCCCAGGCCCACCTCCTCCAGGGTTTTCAGGCGGTTGTAGATTTTCGGCAGGTTCTCAAAGAAGGGCAGGGCCTCGTCCACCGTCATCTCCAGCACCTCGTAGATGTTTTTGCCCTTGTAGCGCACCTCCAGCGTCTCCCGGTTGTACCGCCGGCCCTTGCACACTTCGCAGGGGACGTAGATGTCCGGCAGAAAATGCATCTCGATTTTCAGCAGACCGTCGCCGGTGCAGGCTTCGCACCGGCCCCCCCGGGTGTTAAAGGAGAACCGTCCCGGGCCGTAGCCCCGGCTCTTGGCGTCGGGGGTAGAGGCAAAGAGGTCCCGGATATCGCTGAACAGGTTGGTATAGGTGGCGGGGTTGGACCGGGGGGTCCGGCCGATGGGGGACTGGTCGATATTGATGACCTTATCCAGGAACTCCTCCCCCTCAATGCGGTCGTGCCTGCCGGCGCGGGTCTTGGTGCGGTTCAGGTCGGCCCCCAGCTTTTTGTACAGGATCTCGTTGACCAGGGAGGACTTTCCGCTGCCTGACACCCCCGTCACGCAGGTAAAGGTCCCAAGAGGGATGTCCACATCCACATGGCGCAGGTTGTGCTCCGCCGCGCCGAACACCTTTAAATAGTGTCCGCTCCCCTTCCGCCGCTCCGACGGAACGGGGATCTTTTTCCGCCCGGTGAGGTAGTCGCCGGTGACGGAGGCGGGGTTGTTCATGACCTCCTCCGGGGTGCCGGCGGCTACGATGACGCCGCCGTTCACCCCCGCGCCGGGACCTACGTCGATGATATAGTCGGCGGCGCGCATGGTATCCTCGTCGTGTTCCACAACCAGAAGGGTGTTGCCCAGGTCCCGCAGCTCCTTCAGGGTCTCCAGCAGCTTGTCGTTGTCCCGCTGGTGCAGGCCGATGGAGGGCTCGTCCAGGATATACAGCACCCCCATGAGGGAGGAGCCGATCTGAGTGGCCAGCCGGATGCGCTGGCTCTCGCCGCCGGAGAGGGTACCCGCCTCTCGGGAGAGGGTGAGGTATTGCAGCCCCACCGACTGGAGGAACCCCAGCCGGTTTTTGATCTCCTTCAGGATCTGGGCGGCGATCATGGTCTGGGTCTCGTTCAGGACCAGCTTCTCCACAAAATCCAGCGCCTCGGTGACGCTTTTGCGGCAGTAGGTATCGATATCCAGCCCGCCCACGGTGACGGCCAGGGATTCCCGCTTCAGCCGCCGCCCCTGGCAGGTGGGACAGGGGCACTGGGACATGCACTCCTCCAGCTCCCGCTTCATGGCGTCGGACTGGGTCTCCCGGTAGCGGCGCTCCAGGTTGTTGACGATGCCCTCAAAGGGCTGGTACAGGGTCCCCTTGCCCCGGGGCTGGTCGTAGTGGAGGGTGAGCTTCTCCCCGTTGGTGCCGTAGAGGACGATATCCATAATCTCCTTGGGCAGGTCCTTGACGGGGGTGTTCAGCTTGAACTTGTACTTTTTCGCCAATGCGTCGAAGTACATCCGGGATATGCCGTCCGACTTGATATTGTTCCACCCAGAGGCGGTGATGGCCCCCTCCACGATGGACAGGTCCTTGTTGGGGATGATCAGCTCCGGGTCAATCTTCATCTGAGAGCCCAGGCCGGTGCAGGTGGGACAGGCCCCGAAGGGGTTGTTGAAGGAGAACATCCGGGGGGACAGCTCCTCAATGGACACGCCGCAGTCCTCACAGGCGTAGTTCTGGGAGAACATGATGTCCCGGTCCTCCCCCACGATGTTGACCACCACCAGGCCCCCCGCCAGGTTGGATGCCACCTCCACGCTGTCGGTGAGCCGGCGGGTGATGTCGTCCCGGATGACCAGACGGTCCACCACGATCTCAATGTGGTGCTTTTTGTTCTTATCCAGCTTGATTTCCTCGCTCAGGTCATAGAGGGAGCCGTCCGCCCGGACACGGACATAGCCCGACTTTCGGGCGTCCTCGAAAATTTTGGCGTGCTCCCCCTTCTTCCCCCGGATCACCGGGGCCATCACCTGGATGCGGGTGGCCTCGGGGAGGGCAAGGACCTGGTCGATGATCTGGTCGATGGTCTGCTGCTTGATCTCCTTGCCGCAGATGGGGCAGTGGGGGGTGCCCACCCGGGCCCAGAGCAGGCGCAGATAGTCGTAGATCTCTGTCACCGTGCCCACGGTGGACCGGGGGTTCTTGCTGGTGGTCTTTTGGTCGATGGAGATGGCCGGGGACAGGCCGTCGATGTAGTCCACGTCGGGCTTCTCCATCTGGCCCAGGAACATCCGGGCGTAGGAGGACAGCGACTCCACATACCGCCGCTGGCCCTCGGCGTAGATGGTGTCGAAGGCCAGGGAGGATTTGCCCGAGCCCGACAGCCCGGTGAGGACCACCAGTTTGTCTCGTGGAATCTTCACGTCGATGTTTTTCAGGTTGTTCACCCGTGCGCCCTTGACGGAAATGTGTGTGTGCATGGCTTTGTTCTCCTTGTACGCAAATATCGAGTTTACAGAAGTATACCCGCCAAACGGGGAATAGGCTGAAAAATCAAAAGTGCCAGGAAGGCAATGACGACAAAAAACTCCCAGGCCAGCCCGCAAAACAGAGTGAAACGGCCCAAGAAACCTTTTAAAGTCGGGTCTCGTCTGGCATAGGACGCCTTCAGCTTCCCTTCCCGCTTCCATTTCGCCCGGATTTTCAACAGGATCCAAAGAATCAGCAGATTTGGCACCAGCAGAAGGACCAGAATCACATTGAGCAAAAGGACATGGGCCGCAGCCCAAGTCAGAACCGCCTCCAAAGCCATACCGATATAAAAGGCCGGAATCATTAGAAGAAATATCCATCCGAACAGCGCCATAAAGGCCATCGTGCCCGCCCCCCTTACTCCGCCCGCTCCGCCTGGAAGAAGGCACCGTCGCAGTAGATAAGCAGACTGTCGCTGCCCAGGACAAAGAAGTCCCGGCCCAGAAACCGGTTTTGGCCGATATTCCCCTCAATATTCACCGTGACGTGGAGCAGCATGGAGGCCGACACTCCCAGCTCGGAGGGAGCCAGCCCACAGGCTGTCTCGAAGCCCTCCGCCGTGACGATATCCTCGGCGTAGGCTGTGCCGGGCAGAAATTCACAGGTGATCCCCTCGGCCGTGAAGCTGTCCTCCCCGTAGGAGAAGGTCAGCCCCACGCAGGCATCCAGCTCCTCCTGGCTCATGGCGCAGGTTGGGGCAGTCCCCAGACAGGCGGTCACCGCCCAATCCCCGAAGTAGGCGGGCACGATAGCCTCCGGCTCTGAGGCGGAAGCCGAAGTCCCCGATGAGACCGCCCCCTCCTTCGGCACGGGTCCGCAGGCGGACAGAAGCAGGATCGCGCTGAGCAGTATAACAGAAAGATGTATTTTCATCCCGCGGCACCTCCCTTTACATGGCATTGCGCGGGGGCTTTGCCTTCATCAGAATCAGCCGCTGAATCTCCTCCAGCTGCTCCGGCTTTTTTACATCCATCACCAGCCACTTGCCGCCGTTGAAGGGCGGAGTCTCTTCATACAGCTTGCGGAACGGGGCGGAGAAGGTGGGCAGAAGGGTCTCCAGCCCGGCCACCTCCTTGGCCCTCAGGGTCACCATGGCGGTGAACCAGCCAGAGCGGACATAGAGGGCGCACAAGGCCCTGCTCCCCTTTTTATATTTCACGTTCCATCCCCGGTCCATGGAGCACCGGCTGAACTCGATGGAGGGCTCCAGCTGATAAGTCTCCTTCATCCAGTCCGCCAGCTCCTCCAGAAGGGGGTTGTTCACCCAGGCCCCAATGTCGGACAGGGCGGGCTTCGTATGCTGGGGCCAGGCCATGTCCCAGGGCACAGGGCCCTCCGCTTTGGCCGGGTCCTTCTTTTTGGGGGCCTTCTTCCTGGGCAGGGGGGTGACCTCCTCGGCCAGGCGGACCGCCTGGCGCAGGGTGTCCCGGTCGTCCGGGTCCAGAAGGTAGTGGTCCTTGGCCCCCTCGTAGGGCGGCTCGGCGGGGCGGCCCCGGAGCAGCTCCTCCAGACAGGGCAGCATCTTCACCATGGGCCGGTCGCCGCAGATAATCACCACCGGCTTGTCGTTGAGATAGACCATATACTCCCCGAACATCTTTCGGGAACGGACGGCCCCCAGGCCCTCCAGCTGCTCACAGATGTAGTTGACAAAATCAGGGCTGCTCGCCATAGTTTTACCTCCTCAAACGGTCAAATCCGCCGTTGTCCCGCCCACCAGAGCGATCAATGCGGCGGGGTCCAGCTCCACCTGAAAGCCGATCTTCCCGGCGGAGACGCAGATGGTATCGAACAGCTCCGCCGTCTCATCGAAGACGGTGGGGTACTGCTTCTTCATTCCCACCGGGGAGCAGCCGCCGTGGACGTAGCCCGTCAGGGGCAGCAGCTCCTTCTGGGCGATCATGGCGACCGACTTCTCCCCCACGGCTCTCGCCGCCTTTTTCAGGTCCAGGCTGTCCCCCACCGGGATATCAAACACATACAGCCCGCCGGAGGCCCCCCGGGCCACCAGGGTCTTGAACACCTGCGCCAGGTCCTGCCCCAGCTGCTTGGCCACGCTCGCCCCGTCCGTCCCCGCCAGCTGGTCGTAGGCGTGGGCGGTATAGGGGATGTTTTTTTGCTCCAACACCCGCATTACGTTTGTTTTTTCTGTCTGTCCGGCCATTGCCGCCACATCCTTCCCTTACAGCACCAGCAGCTGGCGTCCCCAGAGCACATAGGCCCCGCACAGAAACACCAGCAAAAGCTCCCAGATGATCAACAGGAGCAGGCCGTATTTCACCATAGTCAGCAGCATCGGCCACATGAAAACGATGATCAATCCGCCCATGGACGGCGCCTCCCTTATTTTCCCCGCAGCTCGATGATCTGGTCCCGGAGGGCGGCGGCCAGCTCGAACTCCAGCAGCTTGGCGGCCTCCCGCATTTCCTTCTCCAGCCTGGCGATGCGCTCCGCCTTCTGCTGCTTGGTCAGGCCGGCCACCTCGCCCCGGCGCTCGGCGGTGTCCCCGTCGTCCTGGGCGGTCAGATCCAGCAGGTTGCGCACCGACTTGATGACCGTCTTGGGCACGATGCCGTGGGCCTTGTTGTAGGCGTCCTGCTTCTCCCGGCGGCGCTCCGTCTCATCGATGGCCCGGCGCATGGAGGGGGTGATGGTATCGGCGTACATGACCACCATGCCCTCCGCGTTCCGGGCGGCCCGGCCGATGGTCTGAACCAGGGAGGTCTCCGACCGGAGGAAGCCCTCCTTGTCCGCGTCCAGAATGGCCACCAGGGACACCTCGGGCAGGTCCAGGCCCTCCCGCAGCAGATTGATGCCGATGAGCACCGAAAACAGCCCCATGCGCAGATCCCGGATGATCTCCATCCGCTCCATGGCGTCGATGTCGTGGTGCATGTACCGCACCTTGATGCCCGCCCCCTGAAGGTAAGTGGTCAGGTCCTCCGCCATCCGCTTGGTGAGGGTGGTCACCAGAATCCGCTCGTTCCGGGCGGTGCGGGTGTTGATCTCACCGATCAGATCGTCAATCTGGCCCTCCACCGGGCGAACTTCGATGAGCGGGTCCAGCAGGCCGGTGGGACGGATGACCTGCTCCACGATCTGCCCCGACCGGGTGCGCTCGTATTCCCCCGGTGTGGCGGAGACGTAAATCAGCTGGTTGACCCGCTTCTCAAACTCCTCAAACTTCAGCGGCCGGTTGTCAAAGGCACTGGGCAGGCGGAAGCCGTAGTCCACCAGGGTGGTCTTCCGGGCCCGGTCCCCGTTGTACATGGCCCGCACCTGGGGCAGGGTGACGTGGCTCTCGTCAATG
>CAJUAW010000055.1 GCA_910584605.1 uncultured Oscillospiraceae bacterium | reverse complement strand
TTTTGAGTAACAAAATCGACGGTATCACTCACGATACCGCCGCTTTTGCTTTAGCACTCAAGATATACTAAAAATCCGAAGCCGTCCCCGATTGGAACCGGGTTCGGATTATCATTATCTGGTGCCGGTGGGGGGACTCGAACCCCCACGATGTCGCCATCGGCGGATTTTGAATCCGCTACGTCTACCAATTCCATCACACCGGCAGGTACGTATGACATTATACACGATATCCTTCCGCTTGGCAAGGATAACTTTTTTCAATCTCAGTCAAATCCCAAGGAGAGGAAGCGCCATGCCGCTGGCATGGCGCTTCCTCACGCTCAGGGCTGTTTTCCGATATAAGCCAAAATACCGCCATCGACATAGAGGATATGCCCGTTGACAAAGTTGGAGGCATCCGAGGCCAGGAACACCGCCGGCCCCATCAGATCCTCAGGGTCGCCCCAGCGGCCGGCCGGGGTCTTGGACACGATAAATTGGTCAAAGGGATGGCGGCTGCCGTCCGGCTGGCGCTCCCGGAGGGGAGCGGTCTGCGAGGTGGCGATATAGCCCGGACCAATGCCGTTGCACTGGATATTAGCCCCGCCATACTCCGAGCAGATGTTCCGGGTCAGCATCTTCAGCCCGCCCTTTGCGGCGGCGTAGGCGGAAACGGTCTCCCGGCCCAGCTCGCTCATCATGGAGCAGATGTTGATGATCTTGCCATGGCCCTTTTCCAGCATGCCGGAGATCACCGCCTTGGCGCAGATAAAGGGTCCCACGAGGTCAATATCCACCACCTGGCGAAAATCCTCCGCGGACATCTCTGTCATGGGAATGCGCTTGATGATTCCGGCGTTATTGACTAAAATATCCACCCCACCCAGATCGGTCCCGATCTTGGCCACCAGCTCCGTGACCTGTTCCTCGTCCGTCACGTCCGCGATGTAGCCGCGGGCGTCGATGCCCTTGGCCTGATAGTCCGCCATAGCCCGATCCAGATTGGACTGGCTGCGGCAGTTGAAGGCTACCCTCGCACCGGCGCCGGCCAGCGCCTCAGCAATGGCAAAGCCGATGCCATAGGCCCCGCCGGTCACCAGAGCCGTCCTGCCCTCCAGGGAAAACTGCTTCCGCATATCCATACATTCTACCTCATTTCAGTTGTGTTGTGGGGATGGTATCCATATCATCAAATGCCTGATTCTCGCCGCCCATGGCCCAGATAAACGTGTAGCTGGCCGTGCCCGCTCCGGCATGGATGGACCAGGAGGGAGAGATCACCGCCTGCTCATTTTTCATGACCAGATGTCTGGTCTCCTGAGGCTGGCCCATCATGTGGAAGACCACCTCGTTCTCCGGGACCTCAAAGTACATATACACCTCCATCCGCCGCTCGTGGGTGTGGGCGGGCATGGTGTTCCACACGCTGCCCTGCTCCAGCACCGTCATGCCCATGGACAGCTGGCAGGTTTTCAGCACGTCGGGATGGATAAACTGATTGATGACGCGCTGATTGGCCGCCGCCGGATCGCCGCAGGGGCGCTTGGCCGCGTCCTCCAGCCGGAGCAGCTTCGTCTCATAGCTGCGGTGGGCGGGAGCGGATACCATATAGAACTTGGCGGGAGCGGCGGCGAGGCTGGAAAAGAGCACCTCCCGGGCTCCTCGGGTAATATAGAGGCAGTCCTTGTACCCCAGGGTATAGTCCGTTCCGTCCACCGTGATGTTCCCGACTCCGCCGATGTTAAAAATCCCGATCTCCCGGCGCTCCAGAAAATACTGTGTGCCAAAGCTGGCCCACACATCAATCCCCTTGTCGATGGACACGGTCTCCTTGACCGGCATGCAGCCCAGGGTGACCATCCGGTCCACATGGCTGTATACAGCCGTTACCTCATCGGGCCGGTACAGGTTTTCGATGAGAAACTCCTCCCGGAGTTCCTGGGTCGTGAAGCGTTTGACGGCCTTGGGATTGGCAGAATAACGGATCTCCATACAAAACACCTTTCATTTAAAATATTGCGGATAGGTCTCCCGGATCTCAGCGGCGTCGATCTTATACCGGTTCAGGTGGACCTCCATCAGCTCCCGGGCGGCTTTGGCGTCCCTCTGGCGGATGAACTCCACCAGCTCCTGGTGGTCCTGAACCACCTTCAGGTCCTTCACCGAGGACAGCGCCATCCCCCGCACCCGGTCGAAGTGGATGGCAATATTCTGGATCAGCTCAAAGATCCTGGATTTTTTTGCGATCTCAAAGAGCATCCCGTGAAACTGATTGTCCAGGGCCATCAGCTCATTGGTGTAGGTCCCGTCCAGGTAAAAACTCTGGAGGCGGATGTTGGCGTTGAGCCGCTCCACATCCATGGGACCGGCCATCTCACACACCAACTCCACCACGGCGCACTCCAGCAGATTGCGCATGAAGCGGGACTCCTCCACCAGGTCGTAGTCAATGAGGGAAACGGTGCTTTTGCGCTGGGGATGGCTCTCAATGATCTCCACCTTCGACAGCTCGATGAGGGCCTCCCGCACCGGCGTGCGGGACAGGCCCATTTCAACGGCCAGCTCATTTTCACTGATCTGACTGCCGGGGGCCAGCTCCAGGTTGACGATATTCGCTTTGATATTGCGCAGGGCATAATCCCGGCCGCTCTCCCGGGGCATACGTTCCGACAGCCTCATCCGTTCTCCCGCCTTTCCAGACCGTTTGATGACATGCAGTGTTTTTTACTTTAACATAGCAGCGTCATTTTGTCCACTAGTATACCAGAGAAAATCTCCTTCATTTTTTGGTTATTTTAGCGAGGAGACAGGTTCCCGCCCCTTTCTTTGACGGTTTGCACAAAATTAATTTCCTTTTTTCTGCTATTCCACCGATTGTATTCTAGTATGCAAGTTGTATAATAGTACCCGTAATCACCCCAGAGCAAACCCAAACTATATTTGGAGGAAAAATGTCATGAACGAAGTTCTGCAGACCCTTTCCAATATCGGCATCGTTCCGGTCATCGCCATTGACGATGCTGCCAAGGCGGTTCCTCTGGCCAAGGCGCTGGCCGCCGGTGGTCTGCCCGCCGCCGAGGTCACCTTCCGCACCGCCGCCGCCGAGGACACCATCCGCGCCATCGCCAAGGAGGTCCCGGATATGGTGCTGGGCGCCGGCACCGTCCTCACTGTGGAACAGGCCGACCGGGCTATGGCCGCCGGAGCCACCTTCATCGTGGCCCCTGGTTACGACCCCAACGTCACCCAGCACGTCATCAGCAAGGGGGGCATCATGGTGCCCGGTACCTCCACCGCCGGCGAGATGCAGCAGGCCATGAACCAGGGCTGCGAGGTGGTGAAGTTCTTCCCTGCCGAGGCCAACGGCGGGGTAGCCATGCTGAAGAACATCGGCGCAGCCCTGAAGGGCTGCAGGTGGATGTGCACCGGCGGCGTCAACTCCAAGAACGTGAACGACTACCTGGGCTACAGCCAGATTGTGGCCGTGGGCGGCACCTGGATGTGCAAAAAGGACCTGATCGAAGAGGAAAAGTGGGAGGAGATCACCGCCATCAGCAAGGAGGCTGTGAAGACCATGCTGGGCTTCTCCCTGGCCCACGTGGGCATCAACTGTGAGAACGAGGTTGAGGCCCAGCGGGCCGCCAAGACCTTGTGCGCCTTTTTCGGCTTTGAGTACAAGCCGGGCAACAGCTCCATCTTCGCCGGCAGCGCCGTGGAGTGCATGAAGACCCCCTACCTGGGTGCCAACGGCCACATCGCCATCGCCACCAACAGCATCGACCGGGCCGTCTATCATCTGAGCCGCCAGGGGGTGGAATTCGACGCGTCCACCCGCAAGCCCAAGGCCATCTACCTCAAGGGCGAGGTTGGGGGCTTTGCCCTGCATCTGGTGCAGAAATAATCTAATTTATCACGCAGGAGGAAGGAACTTATGGCTAAAATCGTAACCTTTGGCGAACTGATGATTCGCCTCCAGCCCTACAACTACGAGCGCTTCATCCAGGCCGACCACCTGGAATTCACCTTCGGCGGCGGCGAGGCCAACGTGGCCGTCTCCCTGGCCAATTACGGCATGGATGTGGCCTACGTCACCAAGCTGCCCGCCCACGCCATCGGCCAGGCCGCTGTCAACTCCCTGCGCCGCTACGGCGTGGATACCAGCAAAATCGTCCGGGGCGGCGACCGCGTTGGCATCTACTTCAATGAGAAGGGCGCCTCCCAGCGGGGTTCCGTCTGCATCTACGACCGGGCCCACTCCGCCATCCAGGAGGCTTCCACCGCCGACTTCGACTGGGACAAGATTTTCGAGGGCGTGGAGTGGTTCCACTTCACCGGCATCACCCCGGCCCTGGGGCCCAATGTGGTGGACATCTGCCGGGATGCCTGCAAGGCCGCCAAAGCCAAGGGCATCAAGATCAGCTGCGACCTGAACTACCGGGGCAAGCTGTGGACCCGGGACCAAGCCCGGGAGGCTATGACCGACCTGTGCCAGTATGTGGACGTGTGCATCTCCAACGAGGAGGACGCCAAGGACGTGTTCGGCATCGAGGCCGAGGCCACCGACATCTACGCCGGTTCCCTGAACCACGAGGGCTACAAGTCTGTGGCCAAGCAGCTGGCCGGCAAATTCGGCTTCGAGAAGGTGGCCATCACCCTGCGGGAGAGCCACTCCGCCTCGGACAACGGCTGGTCCGCCATGCTGTATGACGCGGCCTCCGGCGAGTATTGCTTCTCCAAGAAGTATGAGCTGCGCATCATCGACCGCGTGGGCGGCGGCGACAGCTTCGGCGGCGGCCTGATCTACTCCCTGATGAACGGCAAGTCCACCCAGGAGGCGGTGGAGTTCGCCGTGGCGGCCTCCGCCCTGAAGCACACCATCGAGGGCGACTACAATATGGTCACCCTGGCCGAGGTGGAGAAGCTGGCCGGCGGCGACGGCTCCGGCCGCATCCAGCGGTAAGGATGGCGGCGGGACCGGTAAAAACAACCAAAAGCTTTCCTGCGGCAGTTGACTATTTTGGTCAATCGTAGTATTATAGCACAGGAATCACCATGAACAGGGAACCCCCTCCCCTCGGGGGAGGCAGCACGGTTTGATCATCCGGCGGATGTTCAAATAGATCCCAAACTGAATTGAAAAGAGGTAATCGTATGAAGAAGATCACTGCACTTGCTCTGGCGCTGGCTATGGCCCTGTCTCTGACGGCCTGCGGCGGCGGCAGCAGCAGCACCCCCAGCACCAGCAATCCCACCCCCAGCAGCAGCGGCGGCGGCTCCACCGGCGGCGCGGACCTGTCCAACCTGAGCGTCACCTGCGTGGTGCCCTACGACGCGGGCGGCGGCACCGACGCCGTCATGCGCGGCCTGGCCGACGCGGCCAAGGGCAGCTTTAAGAATATCTCCGTCGAGAACCGCTCCGGCGCGGGCGGCGCCACCGGCATGCTGTACGGCGCTCAGGCCGCCAACGACGGCTCCATCGTCACCATGATCACCGTGGAGCTGGCCACCCTGGAGGCCATGGGCAACAACGCCGGCCTGACCTACACCATGTTCAAGCCCATCCTCATGGTCAACTCCGCCGCCTCCGCCATCACCGTGAAGGCGGACGACGACCGGTTCAACTCCCTGGAGGACTTCATCGAGTACTCTAAGTCCAACAAGGTCCAGGTGGGCAACTCCGGCATCGGTGCCATCTGGCATCTGGCCGCCGCCGGTCTGGCCAAGACCGCCGGCACCGAGTTCAACCACGTGGGCTATGACGGCGCCAACGGCGCCATCACCGACCTGCTGGGCGGCCACATCGACGCCGTGGCCGTGTCCTACGCCGAGGTCAACAGCTTCGTTCAGTCCGGCGACCTGAAGGTCCTGGCCGTGATGTCCAACGACCGTCTGGAAGCCATCCCCGACGTCCCCACCTGCAAGGAGTGCGGCTATGACTGCGTGCTGGGCACCTGGCGCGGCCTGGGCGTCCCCGCCAACACCCCCGACGATGTGGTGGACGAGCTGTACCGCATCTTCTCTGAGGCCGCCGACTCCGACGCCTTCAAGGAGTTCATGGCCAACACCAACAACGTGATCGAGATCATGGACGGCGACTCCTTTAACACCATGATCGGTGAGCAGCTGGAACTGTACACCGGCCTGGTGGAGGATCTGGGCCTGAAGATCGGCTAAAATCCGGATCCATAGCGCCATTGGCACGGAACGGCCGGGGAGCGGGCTAAGGCTTCCGCTCCCCGGCCTGCTATTTTGATGATTTAGAGGGAGAAAACGTATGAAAAAAGGCAACCTGGTCTTAGCCGCCATCTGCGCGGTTCTGGGCGTAGGCGTGATCGTCATGGCCTCCGGGTATCCCAAAGCGGCCGACTACGGCACCGGCGTTCCCGGTCCGGGTCTGTGGCCCATCGTCATTTCCATCGTTCTGCTGGCCTGTACGGCCATCCTGCTCTTCCGCACCCTGAAAATGGACCCGGAAAAGAACACCAAAATCGAGCTGTGGACCACCGGCACCCGCCGGGTGTACCTCACCATGGCGATCCTGGCGGTCTATCTGTTCCTGCTGCCCATTCTGGGCTTTATCATCGCTACCTTTGTTCTGGAAGTCATCTTCATTCAGTGGTTCGCCAAAAAGAACCCCATCATCACTGTGGTCATCTCCGCCGCCATCACCATGGTGATATACTGCGCCTTCCGTTTCCTGCTGAATGTGCCGGTGCATACCTTCGGCATCTTCACCATTTAAAAAGGAGGGACAGAAATGAGTTTATTCGTTGAGATTTTTACGACCAGTCTGACCCCTATGGTCTTTCTGTATATGGCTGTCGGCGTGCTGGCCGGTATCTGCATCGGCGCGCTGCCCGGTCTGACCGCCACCATGGGCGTGGCTCTGCTGCTGCCCATGACCTTCGGCATGGACGCCGCTCAGGGCATCCTGATGCTGCTGGGCATCTACTGCGGCGCCATCTACGGCGGCTCCATCTCCGCCGTGCTGCTGCACACCCCCGGCACTCCCGCCTCCGCCGCCACCGCCATTGACGGCTACACCCTGGCCCAGAAGGGCGAGGCCGGACGGGCTCTTGGCGCCGCCACCCTGTCCAGCTATCTGGGCGGCCTGGTGTCTGTGGCCTGCCTGTGGCTCATCAGCCCCCTGCTGGCCAAGCTGGCCCTGAAATTCAGCTCCGCCGAGTTCTTCCTGCTGGCTGTCTTCGGCCTGTGCATCATCGGCAACATCTCCGGCGACGACATCGAAAAGGGCCTGATCTGCGGCTGTCTGGGCATTCTGGTGGCCTGCATCGGTATCGACAGCGTGACCAGCTACATCCGCTTCGCCCCCGAGGGCAACTTCAACTTCATGGGCGGCATCAACTATATTCCCATCATGATCGGTCTGTTTGCCATGAGCCAGGCCTTCGAAAATGTGGAGGACATTTTCAGCGAGGAGGAGGTCCAGGCAAAGCTGACCAACATCCTCCCCAAGAAGGAGGACCTGAAAAAGATCGTCCGCATCGCCCCCCTCACCGGCCTGATCGGCACCTTTATCGGCATCATCCCCGGCGCGGGGGCGGACATCGGCTCCTTTGTGGGCTACAACGTGGCCCGCTCCATCGCCAAGGAGCCTGAGCTCTTCGGCAAGGGTTCGGTGGAGGCCATCTCCGGCCCCGAGGGCGGCAACAACGGCGTCACCGGCGGCGCCATGATCCCCATGCTCACTCTGGGCGTCCCCGGCGACGCGGTCACCGCCATCATGATCGGCGCGCTGACCATCCAGGGCCTCACCCCCGGCCCTATGCTGTTCAGCACCAACAAGGTGCTGGTGTACACCATCTTCCTGGGCATGTTCATCGCCAACACCCTAATGTGCCTGTTCGGCTTCGCCGGCATCCGCCTGTTCACCAAGGTGCTCAGCGTGCCCAAGGTGATCCTCACCCCCGCCATTTTTGTGCTGTGCGTCATCGGCTCCTACGCCATGAAAAACAGCCTCTTCGACGTGTGGGTCATGCTCATCGCCGGTATCGTGGGCTACTTCCTGGCCAAGGTCAAGGTGCCCACCAGCCCCGCCATCCTGGGCCTGATCCTGGGTCCCATGGCCGAGAAGAATTTCCGCACCGCCCTGCTGAAGTCCGGCGGCGACCCCTCCGTGTTCTTCAACTCCGTAATCTGCTGGTTCTTCATCTTCCTGATCATCGTCAGTCTCTTCGGCGGCAAGATCAAGGCTCTGCTCTTCAAGAAGAAGGCGGCTTGATCCCCCGATCCCCCATACTGCGGCGGAGCGCCTCCAAACGCGCTCCGCCCATCGTTTAATAAGGAGGAATCTACCATGGCGCAGTCCGTTCTGGAACGCATCTATGAGGAAAAAATCATCGCCATTGTCCGGGGCATCCCCAGCGGCAAAATCGCCGCCCTGGCCCAGGCTCTGGCGGAGGGCGGCGTAAGCTGCATTGAGGTCACCTTCGACCAGACCAACCCGGAGGAGACACTGACCTCCCTCCGGACCATCAAGTCGGAGCTGGGTGACCGGATCTGTCTGGGGGCCGGTACCGTTATGACGGTGGAGCAGGTGGAACAGGCCGCCCAGGCGGGAGCGGAGTATATGATCTCCCCCAACGTGGACGAGGCGGTCATCCGGGCCACCAAGGCCCTGGGCAAGGTGTCCATCCCTGGGGCCATGACCCCCACCGAGACCGCCTTCGCCTATCAGTGCGGGGCGGATATCGTCAAGCTCTTCCCCGCTGGATTGCTGGGACCCGCCTACATCAAGGCGGTCAAAGCCCCCCTGAAGCACATCCCGGTCAGCGCGGTGGGCAACATCACCATTGAGAACTGCGCCGACTTCATCCAAGCCGGAGCCGTCGGCGTGGGAGTGGGCGGCAATCTGGTCAGCGCCCTGCTGGTAAATGAGGGCTGCTTCAGCCAGATCACCGCCACCGCCCGGGCCTACAGGGAGAAGCTGAAATGAGCGGCTATATTCTGTATTATGACTCTGGCACCTCCAATACCCGGGCCTACCTGCTGGACCGGGACTTTCAGGTCCAATACACCGCGAAAACGGCGGTGGGTTCCAAGGACTCCGCCATCAGCGGGAGCAATGCTGTCCTGATTCAGGGCATGCGGGCGCTGTACGACCGCGTTCTGTCCGCCAACGGTCTGAAGGAGGAGGACATCACCGCCCTCTACGCCTCGGGGATGATCACCTCTCCCTACGGCCTGAAGGAGGTCCCCCATCTGGTCCTGCCCCTCACGGTGAAGGAGCTGGCGGACAGCCTGGTCCCCTTTTTCGAGGACACCCTCTTCCATCGGGAGATCGCGCTGGTTCCAGGGCTGAAGACCGTCAGCGGCGACTTCACCTATGTCAACAATATGCGGGGGGAGGAGATCGAAATCGTCGGCGCGCTGGACGAGCTGCAGGCGGCCAACGCCCCCCACGATCTGGCCATGATCCTGCCCGGCTCCCACACTCACGTCACCTACCTGCAGGGGGAGCAGATCACCGGCATCATCTCCAACTTCACCGGCGAGCTGTTCCACGCCATTCAGAAGGACACCATCCTCTCCCCTGTCCTCCAGTGGGACGGCGCCCCGCCCGACCGGGACATGGTGCTGAAGGGGTACGAGAATCTGGAACGCTTTGGCTTCAACCGGGCACTGTATATCTGCCACGCCATGCGCACCTTCGGTGAGGGCACCCCGGCCCAGCGCTTCTCCTACGGCGAAGGGGTGATCTTGGGCGGTGTGCGCCAGTCGCTGGAATACTACTGCAAGCATTTCTGGCCCACCTGCCGCACGGCGGCGCTGGTGTCCGACGAATTTATGTACCAGCTCTTCTCCATCCTCTTGGAGGACAGCCCCTTCATTGACAAGGTGCTGTGGCTGCCCATCTCGGAGCACAAGAGCTTCGGCGTCAGCGGACTGAAAAAGATCCTGTCCCACCGGGGATAAACAGATCCCGGAACCATACGGTTCCGGGATCTCGGTTTACTTTCCTGGTTTAAAGCTGTCCTTCAGACTGACGGCCCGGTTAAAGACCAAGGCTCCAGGCTTGGAATCCTTGCTGTCAGCGCAGAAGTAGCCCAGGCGGAGGAACTGGAACCGGTCCGCCGGCTGGGCGGAGGCCAGGGACGCCTCCAGCTTGCAGCCCTCCAGCACCTCCAGGGAGCCGGGGTTCAGGCAGTCCAAAAAGTCCTTGTCGCCGCCGTCGGGGTTCTCGTCGGCAAAGAGGTTATCGTACAGCCGCACCTGGGCGTCCACGGCGGTGGCCGCATCCACCCAGTGGATGGTGGCCCCCTTCACCTTCCGACCGTCGGCGGGATTGCCCCCCTTGGAGTCGGGGTCGTAGGTGGCCAAGATTTCCACCACATTGCCCGCCTCGTCCTTGACGCAGCCGGTACATTGAATGAGATAGGCCCCCTTCAGGCGGCACTCGGGGCCGTTGGGATACAGCCGCTTGTACTTTGGAATGGGGGTCTCCAGAAAATCCTCCCCCTCCACGTACAGGCTCCGGGAGAAGGTGACCGGGCGGGTGCCGGCAGCGGGGTCGTTGGGGTTGTTCTCCACCTGGAAGGTCTCGGACTGCCCCTTGGGGTAGTTGGTGATGGTCAGCTTGATGGGCCGCAGAACAGCCATCACCCGCTGTGCGTGGTCGTTCAGGTCCTCCCGGAGGCAGTGCTCCAAAAAGCCGTACTCCACGGTGGAGGTGTTTTTTGCCACCCCAATGCGGTCGCAGAAGTTCCGGATGGAGGCGGGGGTGTAGCCCCGGCGGCGCAGGCCGCACAGGGTGGGCATGCGGGGGTCGTCCCAGCCGGAGACATAGCTCTCCTCCACCAGCTTGCGCAGCTTCCGCTTGGACATGACGGTATAGTTGATGCCCAGCCGGGCAAACTCGATCTGCCGGGGTTTGGAGGGCACGTCGGTGTGATGGATGACCCAGTCGTAAAGGGGACGGTGGTCCTCATACTCTAGGGAGCAGAGGGAGTGGGTGATGCCCTCCAGGGCGTCCTGAATGGGGTGGGCAAAGTCGTACATGGGGAAGATGCACCACTTGGTGCCCTGGCGGTGGTGCTCGATATAGCGGATGCGGTAGAGAACCGGGTCCCGCATATTGAAGTTGCCGCTGGCCAGGTCGATCTTGGCCCGGAGGGTATATTTTCCCTCGGGGAACTCCCCGTTTCTCATGCGCTGGAACAGGTCCAGGCTCTCCTCCACAGGCCGGTCCCGCCAGGGGGAGCGGGCGGGGGTGTTCACGTCCCCCCGGTACTCCCGGAACTGGTCCGGGGTCAGCTCACAGACGTAGGCCAGCCCCTTTTTGATCAGGCCCACGGCCAGCTCGTAGGTTTTTTCAAAGTAGTCGCTGCCGTAGAAGAACCGGTCCCCCCAGTCGAAGCCCAGCCAGTGGATGTCCTCCTTGATGGCGTCCACAAACTCGGTGTCCTCCTTGGCGGGGTTGGTGTCGTCCATGCGCAGGTTGCAGATGCCGCCGAACTTCTCTGCGGAGCCGAAGTCGATGATCAGGGCCTTGCAGTGGCCGATATGCAGATAGCCGTTGGGCTCGGGCGGGAACCGGGTGTGGACCTGCATCCCGGCGCAGCGGCCTCCTTCGGCGATATCCTCGGTGATAAACTGATGAATAAAGTTCTGGCTCTCCGGGGTCTCCTCCCCGGCGGCGGTTTTGATCTCGTCAGACATGGGCTTCTCTCCTCCTTTGTCAATGGGGCTATTTTACACCAGAATACCCGTCCTTGCAAGTATTTCCTGAAAACCCTTGTTCCAACATGAAAAACAGAGTATAATACTATGATGCAGGGGGGAACGATATGGTCTATGATATCATCGTGTTAGGCTCCGGTCCTGCGGGACTGGCGGCGGCGGTGGCCGCCCGGAGCCGGGACAAGAGCGTGCTGGTCATCGGCAGGCGCTGGCAGGACAGTCCGCTGGCCAAGGCGGAGCGGGTGGACAACTACCCTGGCCTCCCCGGCCGGACCGGTCTGGAGCTGCTGGAGGAGCTTTTCCGCCACGCCTCCAGCTTGGGGGCAGAATTTGTAACCGGCAAGGCACTGTCTCTGCTGGCCTGGAACGGCTTTTCCGTCACCGTGGGCAGTCAGGTTTTTTCCGGGAAGGCGCTGATCCTGGCCCCCGGAGTGGTCCGGGCGGCCAAATACCCCGGCGAGGCGGAGTATTTAGGCCGGGGAGTCAGCTACTGCGCCACCTGCGACGGGATGCTCTACCGGAACAAGGCCGTTGTGGTGGCGGGCCTGGCCCCCGATGCGCCCGCAGAGGCCAAATACCTGAAAAGCCTGGGCTGTCAGGTGGTTTACGTCTCCCCCCGCCAGCCGGAGGGCTTGGACCAGGACATCCCCTATGTGAAGGCCAGCAGGCTGTCCGTCAAGGGGGAGCAGACCGTCACCGGACTGGAGGCGGACGGAGTCCTCCTCCCCTGTGCCGGGATCTTTATCCTCCGCCGGACGGTGGCACCCACCGATCTGCTTCCCGAGCTGGAAACCGAGGAGGGTGTCATCCGGGTCGACCGGAGCATGGCCACCAATCTGCCCGGCGTATTCGCCGCCGGAGACTGCACCGGCGGGCCGCTTCAGGTTTCCAAGGCGGTGGGAGAGGGCCATGTGGCCGCGCTGTCCGCCTGCGAATACGCAGACGCGCAAAATAACAAAAGAAAGGAACCGCAATTATGATCCATTTTGACCAAAAGACCTTTGACGAGGCCCTGAACGAGGGCGGGCTGATGCTGGTGGACTTCTGGGCCGAGTGGTGCGGCCCCTGTCAGATGCTGGGTCCCGTCATTGAGAGCCTGGCGGAAGAGTACGAGGGCAGAGCCGTCATCGGCAAGGTGAACACCGACCAGGAGGGCGAGCTGGCCATGCGGTACTCTGTGACCAGCATCCCCACCGTTATTTTCTTCAAGGACGGCCAGGAAATCGACCGCAAGGTGGGCGTCATGCCGCCCAACGCCTTTGTCCAGACTTTGGAGCAGAATCTGTAAAAAAATCACCCCCATCCGGGGGTGATTTTTTCTTACCGCAGGATAAACCCGCCCTTTCCGCTGTGCTTCACCTGGTACATCGCTTCATCAGCAGCCAAACTGAGCGCCTCGTAGCTCCGGCCCAGGGCGGGAGCGCTGGCCGCGCCGACGCTGACCGTGACTCTCCGGTCCACGCCGTCCACCCGCAGCGCCCGCACCCGCTCCAGCAGCTCCTGGCCCTTCTGCTCCGCCGTGACCCGGCTGTCCGAGCCGGACATGAAGGCCACAAACTCGTCGCCGCCCACCCGGGCCACGATGTCGTCGGTGCGGAAGGTCTCCCGCAACACCCCGCCAATGGCGGTCAGCAGCCGGTCGCCGGCCATGTGGCCGTAGGTATCGTTGACCGATTTAAAATCATCCAGATCCAGCATGAACAGGATTCCTCGGGAAATCTGCTCCAGCCGGGCGTTGATCAGCTTGACTCCCGCCCGGTTATACACCCCGGTAAGGGGGTCCTGCTGGGCCTGATTGCGCAGCTCGATCTCCCGGTCGATCTGGGCGCTGATGTCGGTTAGGGTGCCGATCAGACGGATCACCTTGCCATCAGAGCCGAAGACCGCCTTATACTGGCTGCGGTACCAGCTGTACCCTCCGTCCCGCCGCTTCAGGCGGAGGCGGTCGTGCTCCACCTGCTCCTGGGCCATGGTCTCCGCATTCCACAGGACCCGCCGCACCGTCTCCAGGTCGTCCGGGTGAAAGACCGGGAAGGTGTTCTTCATATCGGTGACGTCCTCCAGGCGGACGTTTTCCAGGTCCAGAGTCTCCAGCGCGTTGGATGTAAATTCCATACTGTCCTTCTGGCAGTCATACTCAAAGATCAGCGTATCCTTGAACTCAGACAGAGCGCTGTAGCGCAGCTTATCCGCCGCCATTCTGGCCCGCTGCCACCAGATCAGGGCGGCCATCGCCGCGCACACCAGCAGGCTAATCGCCATAACCACCGTCTGCACCATAGTGGACCGCTCCACGCGCAGGTCGGGGGACTGGGAGAACTGCACAATACGCCACCCGTTGTAGGAGATCGGGGCCCAGGCGGCATAGCCCTCCCCCAGCTCCGTCTCATAGCGGTAGGAGCCGCTCTCACTGGACAGATAGGCCGCGGTAAAGCCCTCCACGTCCTTCTCCTCCAGTCCGTCCTGCCGGCCCATCTCCGCCATGCTGAGTCCGCTGGTCTCCGCCTGGCTGCCGCAGACCACGCGGCCATCGTCTCCGGCGATCACCCTCTGCACATTGTGGAACAGCACCGAGTCGTGTCCCTGCTGAGACAGCAGATCCGCACTCACCTTGGCCTGCACCGCTCCCACCATCTCACGGTTCCGCTCCACCGGCTGCACCACCAGGAAGTAGAACTCATCCTGCGCGGAAATCAGGCTGCCCACAACGCTGGTCCCCGCATGGAGCTGCTGAAACACCCGCTGCTCCTCGCTCCCCAGCTCGGCGGAAACCAGGTCCTCCCAATCCAGATAGCTGACCTCCAGCCGGCGCCCGCCCAGGTTTACCGACCGCAGCAGCGGGTCCACCCACTGCTTCTCCAGCGGACGGCCATCTGTCTCCAGAAGCTGGACCGTGTCCTCCAGCAGGATCTGGGTGTCGTCAATGAGCTGCTGAGCGTCCTTTCCGCTCTCCTCGGTGTGGGACATCATGCTCTCCATAAAGATCTCGTCCAGCCGGTGTTCCAGGGTGCGGCAGCGGACGATCAGTCCCCCCACCGCCAGGATCAAAAGAAGCACGCCGCACAGAGTAAACAAAACGGCCAACCGGGTCATATTTTTCTTTTCAGGGGCGGCCATGCGCACTCCTCCTCTCGGCCTATACAGGCTGTTTATTTATTGTATCTTCAGATGAGCCCTGTTGTAAGGGCAAGCGGCAGAACAAGGAAATGTCCCAGGTCACCCGGCTCCCACCAGGGCTTCCCCCGCCAGATAGATATCCCCTGCGCCTACGGTGAGGATCAGGTCGCCGGGCCGGGCCAGTTCTGCCAGACGGTCTGTCGTCTCCTGCAGGCTGGCACAGTACACCGCGCCTGGGATCTGATCCGCCAGCTTCTGGGAGGACACCCCCAGATCGTCAGTCTCACGGGCGGCATAGATGGGGGCCAGAACAACCAGACCGGCCAGCTTCAGCTCCGCCGCAAACCGGTCGAAGAAGGCGGCGGTGCGGGAATAGGTGTGGGGTTGAAAGGCACAGATCACCCGCTGATAGCCCAGGGAAGCGGCCATGGTCAGCAGAGCGTGCAGCTCGTCCGGGTGGTGGGCGTAGTCGTCGTAGACGTCCGCCCCGTGGTATACGCCCTTCCTCTCAAAGCGCCGTCCCGCGCCGGTGAACTGCGCCAGACCGCGGGCCATATCCGCCGGGTCCACCCCCAGGCAATAGGCGGCGGCGCAGGCGGCCAGCGCGTTGGACACATTATGCATCCCCGGAACGGCCAGGGTGATGCGGACAGGGCTCTCCGCCTTGATACACAGATGGAAGGAGGCGCACCCCGCATTCCAGGTAAGACCAGCCGCATGGACATCCCCCTGCTCCACACCGAAGGTGAGGAGGGGGCGTTCCAGCCCAGCCAGAGCGTCCACAGCCCCCGGATCATCCTGGTTGACCACCACCCAGCCGTCCTCCGGGACCAGTCCGGCAAAGCGTCGGAAGGAGCGTTTGATATCGTCCAGGTCCTTGAAAAAGTCCAGGTGATCGGCCTCCACGTTGAGGATCACCGCCACCGTGGGGGCAAAGGACAGGAAGGAGTTGCAGTATTCGCAGGACTCCGCAATAATGGTATCCCCATGGCCCACCCGATGGCCGCAGCCCAGCACCGGCAGGGCGCCCCCCAGCATCACGGAGGGGTCCCGGCCGGCGGCCAGGAAGATGTGGGTACACATGGAGGTCGTCGTCGTCTTTCCGTGGGTGCCCGCCACGCACAGGGCGTTTTGATAGCGCCTCATGAGGGCGCCCCAAGCCTGCGCCCGCTCGAAGACGGGGATGCCCGCTTTCAGCGCGGCGGCAATCTCCGGGTTATCGTCATGGACCGCGGCGGTGCGGATCACGCATTCCGTCCCCCTTACGCTCTCAGGCAGATGACCGATGGTCACCGGGATGCCAAGGGAGCGCAGATGATCCACAACGGCGCTCTCCTTCATGTCGGAGCCGGTAATCTCCATTCCCTTTCCCTTCAGCACCTCGGCCAGGGGGGCCATCGACACCCCGCCCACCCCAACCAGATGGGCGCGGCCGCCCGGCCGGATATAGTCCTCGATCTTCCAGTTCACTGGACAGCACCTCTTTTCATGATCTATCTCTCTATTCTATCCATTTTTCAGAAAATGGGTGCAGATGCTATCATTTTTCCACCGCCAGGCTGTAAAGCTGGTTTCGGGACAGCCCCAGCTCCCTGGCCGCGCGCTTCACCGCGTCCCGCAGGGAGATGCCCTCCCCCTGCAGCCTGGCCACCAGGAGCAGGCCGTCCTCCAAGGTGGCCTCCTGCTCCTCCTGATGTTCCGCGCCCCGGACTACCAGCACAAACTCCCCCTTGGGGGCGTTCTCCCGATAGTATCCGGCGGCCTCCCCCAGAGTGGTGCGGCGGACCTCCTCGTGGAGCTTGGTCAGCTCCCGGCACAGGGTCACCGGCCGGTCCGGTCCGAAGGCGTCCGACAGGTCCTGGAGGGTGGCGGCCAGCTTGTGGGGGGCCTCGTAGAAGAGCATGGTCCGCTCCTCCCCCCGGAGGGACTCCAGATGGGCCCGGCGGTTCTTCTTGTTCATGGCCAAAAAGCCCTCAAAGGTGAAGCGGCCGGTGGGCTGGCCGGAGACGGCCAGCGCGGTCACCAGGGCGCAGGGTCCGGGGATGGCGCAGACGGGGATGCCTAGGGCGGCGCACTGGGCCACCAGCTCCTCCCCCGGATCAGAGATGGCGGGCGTGCCCGCGTCGGTGACCAGGGCGCAGCTCTCGCCGTCCTGCAGGCGGTAGATCGG
>CAJUAW010000054.1:14609-17076 GCA_910584605.1 uncultured Oscillospiraceae bacterium | reverse complement strand
TGTCGATGGAACTCGGCAATGCCACCATCTCCTGCTGACTCGGCTCCACGCCCAGCGGCATCCCCCGCCCCGGTGTGGGACAGGGAGAGAAACGGATGATCTTGTCCGCCAGCTCCCGGAGAACCGGATCGGTGATCAGCTGCTGGTGCCGCTGGTAAATCAGGGCGTGGGGCGCGTTGGGGAAGTAGCCCTTCAAGTCGATTTGGAGGACAGCCCCCTCCCGACCGTAGCGCCGGTAGTGCCACGCCAGGTGCTGCTTGAGCCGCTTGAAATGCCAGTGCAGCCCTTTCCCGATTTGGCTGGCCCCGTTGTCGTGGATCATGCTGGGGGTGTACAGAGGAACCAGCACCTCATTGCAGAGGGTCTTGTGGATCTGCCGGTCGGTAATGTGGGGCGCGTCGATGGGCCGCACCTTGCCCCGTTCGCACAGCGTGAAGTGGACGCATTTCTTCGGTTTCCATCTCCCCTCCAGGACTTCCCGCCGCCGGCGGGCGGTGCCGGAAAACAGGTGCAATTCAAAGTTCTGGGCGCTCTGTTTCCAGCGGACGCCGTTGCAGCACTTCCGCCCATAGAAGAACATCTTCCGATAGCTGAACACCTCGCTCAGAGGGCCGAGGGCAGCGCACCGCTCCTCACGCTTTTTCTGCCGCCTTGCCTTGCGGCGCTGGTACCGGGCCTCCCGGCGTTCCTGACTGTTCATAAAAAGATTTTTCTCCCTCCGTACAGTTGTCTTGTAGGGTGCCGTCTAAATCTGCGTTGTCCTAATGCACATGAAACGAGAGCTGGCACGATCTCCCGCCATGCAAGAAGCGTCCGTGCAAGGACATCAGAGGGAAGTTTTAGGGATTGGGTACCCAGGGAAGTACCTCTCCTTTTACGTCGGTCGTCTTTCGCTTTCGCTACTCCATTTGACCGCGTATTTACGTAAAATCCGGCCAGCAACCCCCCGCAATCGTTTGCATTGTAATTGTTGACAGAGCCGCCGGAGCCCAGCGCCGAGAAGTTATTGTTGTTATTGTAATTAGGAGAGCGGAGAGGGCCCCACACAGCCGCGGGATAAATTATCAGAAGTACACCCAATGCGAAGTCAGGATTCCAGCCGCTGCCCGGTACTCTTGATCTGGCCCTTCAGCAGCTCGTTTTCCCGGTCGATAAGCTCGCCCAAGCTCTGGGCCATCTTGTCCAGCTTTTCGGTTGCGTCCTTCGGTCCGACCGATTTCCCCTTGGAGGTGGTGAAGCACCCCTCCGGGTTCTGCATCATGACCAGGTAGCAATCCGTCAGCCGGGAGTCCAGCGCCATCAATGAGGCGCGGGCCTCCAGCAGATGCGCCGTTCTCAGCTGCACCCGCTGGGGATCTGAAGGAAAGATGCTGTTTGCCTTTTCGGAACGGTCTTTGACCTCCCCCGCCAGCTTGGCCACCGGCTCCGCCACCAGGCGGGAGTACCGGGCCGACAGCCGGGTCAGGAAGTTCAGTGTTTCCACGTAGATCTGATTCGCTGTGCTCACGAACTCCGCCTTGCTGACGGTGCGCTTTTGAGCCAGTACCGACATAATTCTACCTCTTTCGCCATTCTGGATATGGGCCAGTATAACACAAAAGCACAAAATAGCAAAGGGGCAAAATTTCAAAAATCGCGTCGGGCGCTTTCGCGCCCTCCATGTTCCGGCCCTTCGGGCCGGTTTTTGTCGGCCCCAGTGGGCCGCCCCCTTCCGGGGGCGGGATAGGGGCGGGATACTCTGCGGAGGATTAGGTAGAAAAGCCGGCCAGCAACCCCCCGCAATCGTAGGCACCGTAAAAGTAGACAGAGCCGCCGGAGCCCAGCGCCGAGAAGTAATTGCCGTTAGAGTAACGAGGAGAGCGGAGAGGGCCCCACTCAGCCGTAGTCCGTGCGTCGTGTTTAAACACCTGCTTGCTGTTACCTGCTTTGAAGTAGTCGTACTGCACCTGGTAGTTCTTCTCATAGTCGTTGGCGTAGGTCTTCGCCGCATACACCTCGAACTCCGACAGAAGGAAGATGTAATCAACCGAGGAGGTCACCGCAGACGAGTTGTTATTGTTGGCATTGCCCTTGTTATCCGTGTACTTGGTGACAGTCTTCATCACCTTTCGGACGTCCTTCGGCAGAGCCGCCATGAGCGTGTTGGCCACCGGGCTGTTCACGATGTCGTAGTTGACAGGATCATTCCCGGTCCGGTTCGTCTGTGCCGCACTGCCGTATCCGCTGGGGGCCTTATTGGTGCTGCCCAGGATGTCATAGCGGAGGTCGCACCCCTTCCAGCCGCCGTAGTTGTAGTTTCCCCAGTGGTTCATGTTGAACCCCTTCCTGCCGTCCGTGTAACCACTGTTGTAGTGGCCGTCGCACAGGGCGATAAGGGTTCCGCCGATCTTCCCGTCCTCAATGGCGTGGTCCACAATGTGCTTGAAGGGGTGGGGACTGTCTGGGGTGCCCATCAGCGTAGTTTCAT
>CAJUAW010000054.1:0-14599 GCA_910584605.1 uncultured Oscillospiraceae bacterium | reverse complement strand
GCGATAAGGGTTCCGCCGATCTTCCCGATGGCCCAATGGATACGGTTGCTGCCCTCCCTGGAGGCGTTGTGGTTGATGCCCAGGATAAAGGCGTCCACCTGCAGGTTGTTCAGCGCCAGCGTCCCCACCGTGCCGTTGAGGGTGATGCTCTTGGTATCGCCGGGGGCGAAGTAGCTGGCCGCCGTCCCCGCGTCAGAAATGGCCTTGATGTCATCCCAGGAGGAATTGGACACCGAAGGCTTGACCACGCTGACGCTCACCGTGGCGCTGGCCGCATTGTATTTCGTGGTCTGCGGCACAGAGATGGTGATCACCGCGCTGCCGGCGGACGCGCCGGAGATGGTCACGGTCTTCCCACTGGCCGCCGCCGTGGCCACGCCGGGGGCGCTGGAGCTGGCGGACACAGCCCCGTCGCTGTCGGTGGTCACGGCGATCTGCTTGCTGCCGCCGATGGCCAGGGACTGGCTGCCCGAAGGACTGACGGACAGGGTAGGCGTCTTCCGGCTCACGCCCACATGGAGGGTGGCGCTGGCGTCCGCATAGTTGGTACTCCCCTTGCTGGAAATGGTAATGATGGCTGTGCCCTCGCCGGTGCCCCGGATGGTCACAGTCTTCTCATCCGCGTCCACCGACACAGAGGCATAGGCCGTATTGCTGGACTCTGCCGTGATGATGGCGTCACTGTTGGAGACCACCTGGATCACTGTGGTGTCGCCCACATGGATATCTTGCTCTGTGCTGGGGGTGATGGAGAAGGTGTTCTTCGCCTTGTTGATGACCCACTGCACCTCTCTGGCGGACGTATCCCCACCGCTCCACTGATAGTTCTTGGTGGGAGCAAAGGACGTGGAGTGTGTTCCGGCGTCAGCCTGTGGCGTCTCCGTCTTCGTCAGCTGCTCCGGGTTATAGTTCTGCCAGGTGGGGGCCTGGGCCTCCCCGGTATAGTCCAGCGGCCCGCTGGGGCTGGGCGCGGTGGTGATGGTGGCCCGCTGGATCGTCCAGGGGATTTCTTTCTCCTCGGCGGACTTATCGCCCCAGGTAAAGCCCTCCTTGGGCTTGGTATAGGCTTTGTACGTCCCCGCGTCCGTTTCGCCCTGGAACTCAGCCGCCGGCACCCTGCTCTCCCCGTAGGTGATGTCCATCATCTCCAGGGCCAGGTTGTTCCAGATGGGGATTTGGGCGCCCCCGTTGTAGGTCAGGCTGCCGGACTGAGAGGGGATCACGGAGATGGTGTTCTGAACTGCGGCGATAGCCTTTGCGGCGCCATCGGCCACCTCCTTGGCCTGGGCCGCAGTGGAAGCCGCCTCGCTGAGAACGTCCCGCATGGACTTATAGCTTTCGCTGTCGTAGTCCACCAGGCCCCAGATGTACTCGCCGTCTTTCACACCGGCGCATTCCCACTCCGTGCCGGTGTCCATGTTGATATAGTGCTGGCCCTTCTTGCCCGCCGTCTCGGTGGTAGGGTCGCCCTCCGGGGCAAGGATCGTCTCGCTCCCGTTCAGAGCCAGCTCCGTGGCCCGCATCCGAGCGGTCAGGCTGGGGTGGGCCTCCGGGTCGGTGTTATGGGCCTCTACGGTTCCCCCCGCCAGCGCGGGGTGCGCGTTGGGGTCATCCATGTGGGCCCTCATGGCGTCCTCGATGGCCCCCAGCGTGGCGATCCCGGCGGCGGACACGCTGATCTCCAGCCGTTCCTTATTGGTGACGGTCAGCACGGCATACAACTTGAATGTGTAGAGTTGGTCGGTCTCTGCCGGCACGGTCACGCCTTTGCCACCGCGCTCATCCTCCGTGTCCTCGATGACCATCAGCAGCTTTTCGCCGCCCACATGGCCCTCCATGCCGTTGGCGCCACCGGCCGCAGCGAAGATACCGATCTGCTCCAGCTTGTACGGCTCCGGGTTCCCGATGCTGGTCACCTGGATACACACCGTCACGCTGTCATCGTTCCGGGTGACGCTCTCGATAGTCAATGGGTGCTCCCGGCCGTCAGGCAGCTCCGTCAGCTCCACCAGGTCCCCCCCAGGGTCGCTGACGGAGCCGAATGCGCTGGTGATGGTCAGGAGCCGCCCCGCCGCAAACTCGGTCAGCAGGCTGGTACCGGCATCCGTCACCGCCGTTTTAGACCAGCGCGTGGTTTTACTCTGTTCCGCCATAGTCTACCTCCTGTAAATTGATATGGGTCTTCGCTGTTTCTTGCGTTGACGCCACCACGCCTTTTGCGTGGGCCTGCGTGGTGGCAGTTAACACCGTATCCACGAGGGGGACGGCCTGGGTCACATAGCACTCCTGCCATGTGCTGGCCACGACCGCCCGGAGCCTTGCCCCACTCCTCGTCGGCACTCCGTCCGGCAGCACGAGCCGCACCTCGAACTCCTCCAGCAGGCTCACCGTGGTTCCCAGCCGTGCGCTGGCCAGCCTCCGAATGGCAGGCGCGGACAGATCCACCCCTGCCGTGAACGCCTCGTAGAGCGCCGCTGTGGCCCCTGTGCGGGCCGTTGCCGTGGGTTTGATGATGGGGGTGGGTAATTCCACCCTGGCCGCCACACTCTCCCACAGGCCCGTCACAGCGCCCACACGGACGCCTGCCGTGGGCCGGATCAGCGGCACCGGCAGCACCAGGGGGACGTGGAGGGCCTCGGTCAGACCGGGGGCGCTGGCCGCCGCCCTGACAATAGCCGGCTCCGCCTCCACGAAGTAGGTCACGCCGTCATTGTGGGAGCGGAGGCTTTTGTAGAAGTTCATCCGCTCCAGCACCCGGCGCTGCTTGGCGGAGTCTATCGTGTCGTTGGTGATGTTGATGTCCAGCCGGAAGTGGTACGGCTCCCCGCCGTACTCAAACCACTCCAGCACCTGCGTGTGCGGGTAGATGGCGGAGATGGCCGTTTCCACGGCGGCCCTGGTTCCCAGGAGCCTGTGGACGCGCCAGCTGTCCTTCAGCGTCCGCCGCTTTTCCTCCAGGCTGTATTCCGGGTCCCACCAGTCAACCTTGAAGTCACGGGCGAGGATGTCCAAAAGGGGCTCGTCCAGTGTGTCAATGGCCGGGTAGATCAGCAGCCGGTCGATCTCCGCCGGCCGGGCGGCCAGCAGTTCGGCGAGGGCCTCGGACAGCGCCACCACGAACGGGTCAGACCGCAGTGCCGGGGGCAGGGTTCCGGCCAGGTTTTCCTTTGTGAGGCCGTGATCATTCATCCTCATAGCCCCCGTTCACAATGGCGGCGGTTCCGAAGGACGCGACCTGCGGCACGGTCTTGTCTCCGCCGTCCCGGAGGACAGTGAAGGCCGGGGCCCTCAGATCCACACGCTTGATCCCCGTCTGCATCAGCAGATTGATCAGACGCGAGGGATTGATGTCCCGGCCCAGGCGTGCGCACTGCCAGGTGTTGAACTCATCCACCGCCATCTGCACCGCCGCAGCGATGTCCGCTGCGCTGGCCGCGCTCCCGGTTTGGATGTAATAGGTGAAGTCGATGTCGTAGCTGACGACTTCCGCGTCCTCCACGAATACCTGGTCGGTCAGGGGGCGCACCTCATCGGCATTGCAGGCGGCCAGCACCTCGCCCTTGACCTCCTCGTTGGCCAGCTCCCCGCCGTCCATCAGGACATACAGCTTGACCACGCCAGGGGTCGGAGAGTTGGCGATCACGTCCGCGATCTCCGTGCTGACCTGCTTCGCCCAAAAGATGTACCCGCCCCTGGCTCCGGCGCAGCTGAAGGAGTCCATGCTGGCCCGCATCAGCTCATAGTATTCATCATCGTCCGGCACGTTGGAGCCGCCGCCCGATTCCGTGGTGCTGACGCACTCCGAGTAGTAGTCGTAGACGTCCACCAGCGTGTTGATCTGGCCGGCGGCATAGCCGTTGCCGACAGTCCCGGCAGTCTGGCAGCGCACCGAAAGCTCCACGGAGGTCTCCCCGATGGGGACGTAGGCATCGGCCTCCGTTTCCCAGATCAGGGTGTTGGCGGGGTCTGTTACCCTCGTGCCGGCGGGGATCAGGATGGCCGTGTCCTGAGCCTCCGAAATGGAAAACCGCACACTGCACACGGCGGGCTTGGCCTCCGGCCTGCCCTTGATGTGAGTCAGTTCGGCCAGGGCGTCCAGGTTCTCCCCTTCGGCGCGGCTGGGAATATTTTGGTTGCCAGTGTAGTTGTTCAGCACCCGCTCTTGGATGATGATGTTGGCCATGTACTGGATGAACAGTCTTTCCGGGCTGGCGGGATGCACGGTAGTCTTGGTGATCTTCTCGTAAAGCGCCGTGAGGAGGGCCACCACCTCCCCGGTGTCCGTGGGTATGAATTGATGATCTGTATTTCTACTCAAGGTTGATGTCCACCTCCACTGTTGGAATCAGTACCCCCGGCTGGGCCGGGTCCTCTGAAAACGAGACATCCAGCACCGTGGCCCGCGGCTCCCACCTCTGGATGGCCTCCCGCACCGGGGCGACCATCAGCACCTTCGCCACGGGGGTGGGCTTGTCCAGGAAAGACCAGTCAAGCCCAAAGTCCCGGTAAAGGGGCACGGTGCCCATGGGTGTGGAGAGGATCACAGCGATATTCTGGAGGACTGCGTTTAACTCGTTCTTCTCGTTGAACTGGATAGATTTCAGGTCAGTTGCGGAAACGGTGTAGCTCATAGCCTATCCTCCCAGATACTCCTGCAGGCTGACAGAAACGGTGGCCGTGTGGATGTCGCCGTTTATAAAGTGGGCCTTTGCCTTCATTTCGTGCTTGGTAATATTCCAGCGGTATTTTCCGTAGCCCTTGGTGCCGATGGTCAGCGGCACCGCTTTCCCGCTGCGCTCGATGTTCCAGATTTTCACCACCTCTGTGATGGGGTCTACACCCAAGTCGGAACACAGGGTGATATCGAAGGTGATCTTGTCCGGGTCCAGCCCGACAAACTCCGTGAGGGCGTGGGTCAGGTGGCGCTCGTGGATGGCGTACCGGGCAGAGCCGGACCAGGTCATATTGTCCAGGGTGCGCACCGTGGCCTCCGACACCTGAAAAACGATGTCTCCTAAACAGCCGATAACCATACTGTGCCACCTCCTATTCCATCTGCTTGAGCTCGCCCAGCGCCCCAATTTCACCCAGGATGTAGCCATCCGTATTGAAGCCGGGGAGGTATATGCACAGCACCACAGCGTTGACCTTGGGCATCCACGGCTTGATCAGCAGGTCGTGCTTATGGCTGGCGAAGGCCGGGTCACCGCTGCCGCCCGCCTCGAACTCCGTCCGCTGGGGCATTGTCTCGTAGTCCGGAATGTAGGGCCGATTTGCCAGGACGTGCAGGGGGGCGGACGGGAGATCCATGTCCTGGAACTTCACGCGGGCCACCCGCTTGACCGGGTCAGCCCAGGTGACGGTTCCGACACGCACCAGATTTTCCAGCGAGGTCTCCATTTCCCGTTCCATCAATACCCCTCCAATACTCTCCGAAGTCTGACCTGCACCGTGTACCCGGAGCCGCCCACGGTATGCTTTGCCTGAGTGACAATGTACTTGCCATCCCAGCCGCCCCACTTCTCCAGCATCACCGTCACCCCGGCCACTAGGTCGGGATTGCCGGGGAGTGTGAACGAGGCGGTCTTGGCGTAGCGGTTGTGCTTGCGCAGGAGCTTTTCCGCCAGGGCCTTGGCCTCGTCCTTGTCGGTGACCTTGGCGGTAATCTCCAGCTGCTGGTTGTTCTTGGCGTCCGCATTGTAGTCCTCGATTTTCGCCGTGGCCGAGATGCACTTTCCTTTCGGGTCGACATAGCTCACCCGGCAGGAGGAATACTGCGTGTCCGCCGTGCCCACGTTCAGTTTGTACTTGGTGTAGACGCCGCTCCCCCGCCTGATGGTGAACACCGCCGCCTTGGACTCATAGGCCGCCTGGTCGAACAGGACCAGGGTGCGGTTGGTGGCCTTCAGCGATATGCCCGCCTTGTGGCAGAGCGTTTCCAGGAATTGAATATCGCTGGTCTTGACCTGCTCCACGCGGGAGTAAAAAGGGTCTGATGCCGATTCGTACATACAGACCATACCGTTGGCTCCGGCTATCTCATTGGCGATGCCGGAGAGGGTGTAGTTTTCCCACGCCTTGGACTTCTTGGTCTGGCGCACCTGGGCGGTAAACGGGAGGGACGTACCCTTGATGTTGATGACGGCGGGCGGCCCGGAGGCCGCCACGCTGTCCAGCTCAAATTCCCCGCAGGGCAGCACCGCGTCCTTGCCGTCCCCCGTCCAGTTCTCCCGGACGATCACCGCATCTATCTTGAGGCCGGGGTCGGCGGAAACATCGCCGCTGGTCTCCCCGCCGCCCGTCCCCGGAATTTTGAATTGCTGGCCCGGATAGATCAGGTTCGGATTTTTGATGCCGTTTGCCTTGGCGATCTCCTGATAGGTGGTTCCGTATTTCGCGGCAATGCCGGACAGCGTATCACCCTTCACAACGGTGTAGACGGTCTCCCCGCCGCCAGACGGTGTATCCGACGAACTGGAGGACGTGGAGGACGCCGCATCGATGGCATCGTTCAGCCATTTCTCCATCCAAATCGAATCCCGGTCATGCACCTGGATCTGGATCTCGTCAGTTTCGTCCTCCTCGTTGTCCACATAGGTCATGGATTTGAGGTAAGGGCCGATGGATGTGGTGATATCCGCTTTATTGAAAGCGATCTGTGCAGCGGTGCGGCGGGCGTTGTCCTTATTGCTCATAGCCCACCTTCTTCCAGGGCGGCAGCGAACTGCTGACGCTCTCCCTGATCTCCGGCAGGGTCAGGACGATCCCCGCCGGGAAGATGTAATACTCCCGATACTGGAGATTGGCATTCATCAGCTTGTCGGTGTGGTCAACGCTCCCCAGCTGGGCAAATGCGATGCTGTCCCACATATCCCCCTGAACGGTGGTGTAGGTCTTTGCCATCAGTAGGCCCTCCTTCGTGCGTCCTCGCTGGCCTCATCCAATGCGTCAAGCACTGTCGAAACGATCTCGTCCGCAAAGCCCCGCAGGTCTTGCACTGTTTCCTGGGTGGCATTGCCTTGAATCTGAAAGGTCACAGTCACCGGGGGCGCGGAGCCAACCGAAGGCGAAAGCATTGCGGAGAGGCCCGGCGTGGCATTAGACTGGAAGGCAGCGGTCTTCGCCGCATCCATGACCTTTTCCCCGCCGTTGAAGTAGACCAGCTCCGGCCCCTCCTCGCCCACCAGGGCAAGACCAGGCGCGGCACTGTCGGTACCGCTGGCATACATGGGGACGCTGCTGTTTGCCGCATACGCGCTATTACTGTAGGACGGTGTACCCAGGGCATTGGACGCCGCCCGCGCCAGATTCGCATACGCGCTTTTCACCTGGGGGAGCATATCGCTTGCCGCGTCAATGTACCCCTGGATGGTGGCCCGGCCCGCTGCTGTTGCCTCATCCCCCAAGTCCATGGCCTCGATGTCTGCTGCAAGATCGGACTGCAATTCGTCCGTCTGGTTGGAGAAATCGGTCTTCAGATCGGCGATGCTCTGAGAAGCGTCCGCCTGGGCCTGCTGCAGCTCCTGCCAGTTGGCCACCATGGCGGCCAGATCTTCATCGCTGGCGCTGGCCATTCCTGCAATGGCGTTTACACTGTCCTCGCTGCCATCGGCAAAGCTGGCGATCACATCGCTCAAACCCTCAATGTCGGCTGTCCGCTCCCGCAGAGATTCCAGGTTTTGATTGTAGTTATCCCAATAGGTGATCTGACTCTCCAGGGCGTTGTTGATGCTTCCGGCGCTGGTCTCGACCACAGCAGCCGCCTCGTCCCAAAGGTTGTACTGCCCCGAAATGGAGTCCAGCGCAGCCGTGTATGCCTCGTTGTAAGCCTCGGCCAGAGCAGCCACCTGCTCGGCGGTATCACCGATGACGGCCTGCAGCTCCTGGGTCTGCGCTGCGGCCTCGGCCTCCGCCTCCGTCTGCTCCTCGGTAACGCCGGTTAGTTGCTCCACCGCCTCCTGGGCGCTCTCGATCTCGGCCTCAGCAGCGGCCACTGCTTCCGCATCCTTATCTATGGCCTTGTTGAGGTTGTCGATTTCCCGCTGGGCGGTGTAGATTTCATCGTTATAGCCGTAGAGGGCATTTTCAAGCTGGTAATACTCCTGGCTGAGAAACTCCCCGTTTTCATATGCCTCCTGGGAGAGCTCGTTCATCCGCTCCAACGCGGCATCCCGATTTTTCTCTGCCGTTTCCAGCTTGATTTGAGCTTGGGTGAGCTTGATGCTGTTCTCGGCGGACTCCGCCATGACCTCACCGTACTGGTCATACAGAGCATTGATGTACTCTTGGTACGCCTGGGCCTCTGCGTCCTTTTTCCAGGCTTCGGTGTGCTGGCGCAGGGCCTCAGTGCCGCCCTCAATGGCATTGTTCTCCAGTTCGATGTAGTCGGCCAGTTCCGGCACTGTACGGGTGAGCAGGGCCAGAATGTTGTGGTACTCCTGGTTCTCGGCCACATTGCCGCTGGTGGCGGCCTCGATCTCCTCCAGCTTATCGATGTAGATGCTGGCCACTTCCGCCGTGGCCATGGTCTGGGTGGCCGTCTCCTCATAGGAGGCGCTGGCCTCGTCCATGGCCTCCTGCATATCCCGTGCGGCCTCGGTCAGCTCCTTCACGGAGGGGACGCCGGCATCGGCGGCGGTGGCCAGTGCGGTCACCACCCCCACGACGCCCGCCACAGCCGCAGTCACACCCATGATGATGTTCACGCCAGGTGTGGCCGCCGTGAGTGCGCCCATCAGGGGGATCAGCACCTTGGTGACAGTGGCCACCCCGGTGAGGGCAACCACCCCGGCGCCAACGGCTCCGGCAGCGGCCATGAGCCCCTTGACCAGGGCAGGGTGATCCTGTATAAACTCATTGGCGCCGCCGAGTATGTCGGTGGCGATTTCGGCCAGACCCCGCAGTTCCGGGTTGAACTGCTCTCCAATGGTGACGCGCAGGGCATCCCACGCGCTGTCCATCAGGGTCAGCTGGCCGTTGAGGTTGTCCAGTTTGACATCTGCCATGCGCTGGGCTGCCCCAGTACAGTTGTTGATGCTGTTGGTCAGGGAGGCATAGTCGGCATCGGTAGCGTTCAGGATGGCCAGCAGGCCGTTGTAACCACGCTGGCCGGCGATAGCCTGGGCGTTGGCCACCCGTTCTGCCTCGGTCATCTGCTCGAAGTATCCGCGCAGCTCATCGATGGTGGCACCAAAGTCCTTCATGGTACCATCCGCCTTGACTGCGCAGTACTCATACTCCCCGAAGGCCGCGCCGGTGAGGGTGACGCCCTCCAACAGCCCATTGAAGGTGTTTCGCAGGGCTGTTCCGGCGATGCTGCCCTTGACGCCGCTGTTGGCCATGAGGCCCATGGCCACGGCCACGTCCTCAATGCTGTACCCCAGAGCTCCGGCCACAGACGCGGACATCTTGAACGTCTCGCCCATGATGGCCACGTTGGTGTTGGAGCTGGTGGCCGCTGCAGCCAGAACGTCGGAGAAGTGGGCCGTATCCTTTGCCGTCAGGCCAAAGGCGCTGAGGCTGTCGGTCACGATGTCCGACACCATAGCCAGGTCTTCCCCGGAGGCCGCCGCCAGCTGGAGGACGCCGTCCATGCCCTGGAGCATATCGTTTGCGTCCCAGCCAGCCATGGCCATGTAGCCCATGGCGTCGCCGGCCTCCTGGGCGGTGAACTTTGTGGTGGCTCCCAGCTCCTTGGCCTGGGCGGACAGCGCGGCCATCTCTTGGGTGTTGGCCTGCGAAAGGGCCTCCACGTTGGACATAGCCTCCTCAAAATCCCCGGCCAGGCCCACGCACTCCAGGTAGGCGTCCGCAATCTCCTTCAGCGCCGTAGCGATGCCGGCGGCGGCGATGGCATTCTGGATCGTCCCGAATGCCTGAGCGGACTTCTCGCCAAAGCTAACGGCACCGTTGGCGGCATCATCCTGGGCGGTTTCCAGCTCCCTGATCTTGGCGGTCAGCTCGGCACCCTTCTGGGCCAGGTTGCCTGTATCCACCCCGGCGGCCTTCAGCCGCTCGCCTGTGGTACCCAGTTTTTGGTTCTGCCGCTCCAAGGCCACCTCGGTGTTCTTGATCCGCTCCTCCAGCTTGACCTTTTCCCGCTCCAGACCAGCTGTGGAGCCCTCAGTTTCCTTGATCTCCTTCTGGAGGAGGTCGTGCTGTTTCTGCAGGCTCTCCAGTTTGGAGCGGGTGGCCTCGATTGCGCTCTGCTGTTTCTGGTAGGATGCGATGTCGCCCTGCACCCGGTGGAGGCCCTGGATTTCCTTCCCCAGCCGGGTAAATTCCGCCTGAGCCTTAGAGAAGGTACCACTGAACCCGCCGTTCATCCGGGCGTTCAGGGCAAAGAGCATCTCAAATTCCTTTTTACCGGCCACTGGATGCCTCCTTCTTCTCCTCGGCTACAATGACGTTGTTGGTCTTGATCCACTGGCCCAGCCTCCACAGCGGGAGGGAGAGCCAATACGGAACAGGTGTGTTATTGTTCCGGGCCAGGATCATGCATTGTTTCTGGAGCCATAACCCGCCATCGCCGGTTACGACCCCGAGCGCAGTAAAAAACGCCGGGCGCTGAAGTAGATTTTGTGGTAGTCCCGCAGGGACAGCGCCTTCAGGAAGTCAGCGTCCACGATGCGGATGCCGTTGTCATCCCGGTTGACGCAGGCCCGAACAGCCATGCCCGCCAGATAGGGGCCGGTAAAGGCGGGGATCGTCAGCGTCTGGCCGTGACGGAGCATATCGCCCTCGATAACCTCATGGTCCTCACCCGTCAGCGCACCCCAGTTGAAGGTCAGCTCCGTGACGGTGCGGCCCTGAAACTCAAAAGGTTTCTCGAAGATGTGTGTGTAAGCCGTGATATCCGGCCCGGTCTGCGCCTCGGCCTCCAGCTGAACAGCGGCCTCCGCATCGGCGGCGAAATCGGTTTTTTTCTCGGTGCTCATGGTGGATGCTCCTTTCTGAAATAGACAGGCTCCGGACAGCTATGCCGTCCGGAGCCTGTTCGTTATTATTTGCCCAGCGCCTTTCGCACCTCGGCCATGTAGTCCACGCCGAGGATGACGCAGCGCATATTGCGCTTGTCGACCTCCCACAGCTGCTCGCCGTTCTTGTAGGCGGCGAAGTAGTACACCACATACTCGCCGGAGGTGTCGGCGGACGCCATGGGCGCCACGGTGCCAGGGGTGGTGGTCTTGGGCCGCACGATCATCACGTACTTGTCCGCCCAGAGGCCCACATCGGCCTGCTCGACGTCCCAATATTCCTCAGCCACCCGCATATCCAGCTGGTGCTTTTTGGGGGACATCAGCTTGACCGCGTCCCCGTGGGGCGTGAGCCAGGTGATGGTGGTGGTCATGTTGCTGACCATGCCGTACAGCGGGACCTCCATCTCGCCCATCATTCCGGCGCCGGAGATGTTGACGCAGGGGAAAGCGATGGCCGGGAGCTGCACCTTGGCCACGCCTAGCAGATTGATGCTGTCCTCGTAGATCTCCAGGTTGATATAGGCCGCAGGCTGTTTGTTGCTCATAGTTTACCTCCTTCGGATTGGCCTGCCCCGCCCTGGCAAATTCCCAGACGTTTGGGATTTTGCCAAGTGGGGCGGGCCGGATTTTTATGCGGTCAGGTTGAGGGCGCTGGTCAGATAGTCCACATCGAACTCCAGCGTGAAGTGGATCTCCTGCGCCGGAACAGGCGGGGTGATGTAGATGTGGAACGAGATGATACCGGCCAGCAGGCTGGTCACCGGGTTTTCCGAAGCTTTCAGCTCCACCCTGGCCCCCAGCAGGTACTCCTGGCTCACCAGGCCGTTGAGCCAGATGTTGCAGGTATCCTGGATGTTGTCCAGGAGCCGCAGGTTCATGGGCTTGTCCAGCTTGCTCCAGAACGTGCGAATCAGGGTGTTGGCCACGAAGTCGAACATCCGGGATACGGGGATGAACTGATCCTTCACATCGGTATTGCCGGGATAGCAGGCGGTGTAGTTGTTTCGCGCCGTCCAGCCCATGGACATGAAGTTCAGAGCCGTCACGATGCCGTAGCCGGCGATGATGTTGGTCTGCTCGAAGGTCAGGCTGATCTCCGTACCGTCCTCCAGGCAGCACCCGTCCATCTTGAAGTTTTTGTTGGACGGGGATTCGTAGGGCACACCGCCGTTGGCGGTGTCCACCTGGGCCATCAGGCCCGCCAGCTGTGTGGAGGTGTGGAACTTGTAATCCCCCAGCTTGACCATCGGCCAGCAGAGGATCTGGTTCTCGTCCACCACATTGTTCTTGTTCTTCCAGGGCAGCAGCTCGGAATACTTGCGAACACCGCTCTCTCCGGTATCCACATCAACCAGGGCTTTCGCCCGGAACAGGCCGTTGATGCCCTCCGACTTGGTGGCCATAACGGCGGCCACCACGCTGTCGTGGGACCAGCCGGGAGCGCAGATCAGGTCGGGGATCAGGCCCACCGTGTTCATGCAGTCGTCAATGACGCCCAGGCCCTCCACGATGTCGGTCTTCGCCACCGTTTCGGGTTTGACGATTCCGTACTTGATGTACAGTTCGGTGGCGTCATAGCTTTCGCCGCCGTCCAAGAGCTCCACCAGACAGGTGTCCGTGTCCTCGTCGTAGAGGATGCTGTAGTCAGTGTCCAGCTCCAGCACGGTTCCGAAGTCGGCGTCCGCGCTGACCTGGATGGTGGAGGCGATGGCATCAAAGGGAATCGACGCCTGGTGCTCCACCACGGAGACAGCCGTCTGACCGTCCCCGGCCTCGCTGTCCTTCATGCTGGTCCGGCTGGAGTCCAGTACGTTGCAGAACACCACCGGCTGGCAGCCGTACAGCTGGAAATGGGAGTACATGAACTCGCACAGGGGGTACTTCTTCCAGTCGTAGGAAAAACCCAGCTGGGCCACCGCCTCGTCCCAGTTGGTAGCCAGCACCGGCACATTGGCCTTCGCCGGGTCGCTGGCGGAGTGGGCAGGCGCCGCACCCACCACGAAGGGGATGCTCACGTCAGCGAGGACAGGCGTACTCACGGCTGTCGCTTTTTCATAGACATGAACTCCCAAATTGAGTCCCATAGAAATTCCTCCTTTTTCGATTTGCAAAACAAAACGACACCGCCAGTCATGGCGATGCCGTTCCGATTTGTCGTTTTACTTTGTGGGGCTTTCAACAGGCGTTTCAAGTGCCTTTTCAACACTCCACCCGGCTTTTAGCCGCATTGCAAGTGTGCCCCGGTTGATGTGAAACTGTTCGGCCCATTCTATTGCCGTTTTCGTCTGCCCCTTGTAGGTGATTAGGTGATTGCTCCTGCGGTTTCGGCTTTGCTGTTTCTTGTCGGCCCAGCGGCAGTTAGACGGCTCATAGTTGCCATTGCTGTCAATCCTGTCGAGGGACAAGCCGTCTTTGTATCCGCTGGCAAGTGCCCATTTCTGGAAGGCGGTGAAATCTTGCCATTCCGCGCATACGCTGATACCCCGCCCCCCATAGTCTGAATAGCTCTTGTGGGAAGGGTTTTCACAGCGCTCCCGCATACCGCGCCAAGTATTATAGAGCTTTGTGTGTCTGGCTCCGTGGATGGTGTTTCGAGCGGTGGTTCTCTCGCTCACCTTCTCGCGTGATAAACAGCCGCAAGACCTTGTAAGTCCCCGCCGGAGGCTGATACTAAGAACGTCCGCCTCCTTTCCGCAATCACATAGACACCGCCATATGACTTGGCCGTTTTTGCTTGTCCCTGCCCGTTCAATGACTACCAACCGACCAAACCGCTGACCCATAAGGTCGATGGGTTTACCTGCCACGCCTGAACTCCTCCTTTGCGGCGCGGTAGCATATGGCCTGCCCGTAGTAGAAAGACAGGATGAGCGCATCCGATACGCCTACTGAATCGGAAAAGTCCATCATGGCCCGAAGGTCTTTGACACTGGCATTTCTGTACTGCAAAACCCTTTTGGGAATATGGGTGCGCTCAATGTACCGCTTGATTTTCTGGATGTCGGCTTCACCGGGAAGATTTTTCTTGCCCTCCACCATATGTAATTCCTCCTTGAAATCACCCAAGGAGACTGGTATAATAGATTTACCAGACCTCTGGGTGTGGGATAATAACGGAATCGCTCAACTTTCGACGGGAGGGCGTTTCCGTTATTTTTTTTTGTCCGCCTCAATCCCTAAATGCAGAAGCTCGCGACAGGTTTTACCCGATAATTCACAGTAGTCCATGATTTCCTTTTTTTCCGTTGGCGTAACTCGGATATGAACTCCCATGCTTCGCACTTCTTCTTTAGGCTTGGGCGGCCTTCCCGTTTTGGGAGACACTAAATAACCACCTCACTTTCCGTTACACGAAAATTATAATTAACGTTACACGAAAAGTCAAGGGGATTTAGAATTTTTTGCTTACGCTTTCCCCAGGATGCGCTGATAGTTCTTATACAGCGCATTGCCGGGTTTCTTCACCTTCAGCCGGGCCTCCGGGAGCTTGTCCCCGGAGACGATCAGGGTCTTGATCAGGGGGTACTTCTTGATAGCCTCGTCCCACTTGGCCAGGGCCTTCTTCCGCGTCCCCCGGCAAATGTCACCGCGCTGGATGAGACCTGTAATGCTGGGGCCGA
>CAJUAW010000053.1 GCA_910584605.1 uncultured Oscillospiraceae bacterium | reverse complement strand
CGGCGGGTCGCAATAGAAAAAGGTGTCCGCCCGGTCGTACTGGGCGGTGGCGGAGGTTCGGGACCAGGGCCGGGGGCTGTCGCCGGAGGTGCTCCAGGCCATCCGGGCCGGCCAGCCCATGCCCCTGTCTGGGGACGCCACCCGGGGGATGGGCATCGGCCTGTCCGTCTGCCAGAGCATCATCAAGGCCCACGGCGGCTTTCTCACCGCCGAAAACCACCCGCAGGGCGGGGCGGTGTTCCGCTTCGGCCTGCCCACAGAAGGAGAGGGACCATGACCGAAAAACAGAGCATCCTGATCATCGAGGACGAGCGGGCCATCAGCAACTTCATCAGCCGGGCTCTGTCCGCCAACGACTACCGCACCATCCCCGCCTACACCGGCAAGGAGGGCCTGTCCCTGTTTTTCTCCCATGGCCCCGACCTGGTGCTGCTGGACCTGGGACTGCCCGACATGGACGGCCTGGATATCCTGGCCCAGCTCCGGGGCCTGCCCCGGGAGGCGCCTGTCATCATCATCTCCGCCCGGGACCGGGAATCGGAGAAGGTGAGGGCCTTGGACATGGGGGCGGACGATTACGTGGTAAAGCCCTTCGGCGTGTCCGAGCTGCTGGCCCGCATCCGGTCCGCCCTGCGCCGGGCCGACCGGCTCAAGCTGAGCCAGGGCATCCAGCGCAGCGTTTACCAGATCAAGGACCTGACCATCGACCTGGCCAGGCACCAGGTGACTTTGAGCGGGGAGGAGATCCACTTCACCCAAAACGAGTTCAAGATCCTGGAGCTGCTGGCCATCCACGCCGGAAAGGTGCTCACCTACGACTTCATCCTGGAACACATCTGGGGTCCCTACAGCGGCAGCGGCAGCAACCAGATTCTGCGGGTCAACATGGCCAACATCCGCCGCAAGCTGAAGGAAAACCCCTCCGACCCCAAGTACATCCACACCGAACTGGGCATTGGCTACCGCATGCTGGACGATTGACCCTCCCCTGCGGTCCAACGCCCCGTCCGGGCAAAGAAAAAGACGGCCCCCGGCCGCCCGCAGACAAAAAAGAAATGACCCTTGACTGCCCGTTTTGTAATCCGCTGCAGTCAAGGGTCATTTCTGTTCTGTCTTATTATCTAACATCATATGGCTACCTCCGTTTCTATTGGATACGCTCCGCCGCGTCCCCTCCAGCAATCCTCCAGTTCTTCCACGGCCATCCTTCTTGCTGCCGTTCTTACGGCTGAACTCCTCATATGTGAGGCCCTTGGCCGGATCGCTTTCCTGCTTGCTGTTCGGGCTGGGCTTTGCGCTGGCTGAATCCCGTGCGTTCTGGTCATCTGGAGACGCATGTTTCCTTCTCAGAATCCTGAAGCTTGCTTGTCTCTCCTTGGCTCCCTCTCATGGCCGATGCGAATTTTTAATACAGAATAATTTGACCACGCATCCGGTTTCAGCTGCTGGGGCGTTTACCTGTACATTGGACTCACCCTTCCTTGATCTGTCTATAATTTACCACACTAATGTAGTTTTGTCAATCTTTTTTGTTCGTTTTATTCAACAAATCTCGCCCCCTGTTTTTTACGTTTTGCATAATTCTCCGGAAATTCCTGCAAAAAGCGGCCCCGAACAAGCTGCTTCGGGGCCGCCGGTCACATTCCTTCCGGTTCCGGATCACCGGGCAGGGAGCAGAGGAAGCGGTACTGGAACACCAGTGACTTCCACCCCTCCAGCACCTGCGCGGCCAGCTCCGGGGTGAAGAACACGCCCTCGCAGTTGCACTCCCTGGAAAAGCTGATCCGCCGTCCGTTATACCAGGGGTAGAGCAGGGGTCCGGGATCGCCCTTGGGCCGCTTATACAGGTCGTTGTCCAGGACAAACTCCCCCCGCTTCTCCACCGCCCTGGCCAGCTTCTCCACCGGCTTCGGGTCCCGGTCGATCCGGGCGCGGAGCTTGGCCATAGTCGCCGGCGGAACCATCCAGCAGCCCATGCCATAGCCGTAGCGGCTGGCGGCTACCTCGAACCAGAAGCAGGGAATGCAGCCGTCGCGCTCCCCCGGCTTGCGCAGAGAGAACCACAGGTGATCCTTATAGGGCCCCCGTCCAAAGAGCCGCCGGGCGTCCCGGTAGATCCGGCTCACCTTGGGTTCCAGGCCCAGCTCGGGGTACGCGGCAGTCATCTCCTCGGTGAGCTGGGCGCACAGCTCACGGGTGGGACGGTCCACCAGGGACAGGAATTCCTCCTTATGTGCCTGGAACCAGGGACGCTCGTTGTTCAATGTCAGGCCCCATAAAAAGTCAATGGTCCCCTGTGTATAGCCTTGAAACATGGTCATTCCTCTTTATCTGTCTTTTGATGAAAGCTCCCGCCCCTTTCGGGGCGGGAAGCGAACGGTCCGGGCCTCAGCCCGCTGCCTGACCAGGGTCGATGGGAGCAATACCGGAGTCGGAGGGCTGGGGAACCTCCGGCACGCTGGGGGACTGCTCGCCGGGGGTCTCCGGCGCGGCTGTACCAGGATCGGTAGTCCCGGGATCGGTGGTACCGGGGTCCTCCGGAACCTCCGTTGTGCTGGAACCGGCGGCGGGAGGCTGGCCGTTCACCCAGGTGGAGGGGTCGCCGTCGGCGGGATTGTAGTGGTAACTGTTGGGCCGCATGTTGTACTTGCTGGTGCCCATGTCCTGCTTCTCGATCTCGTTGCCGTCCTTGTCGTAGATATAGCGGTAGGTATGGGCGCTCCAGCCGGTATAGGCATACTGCTCCCGGTCCAGCACCAAGGTACCCCGGGGGACGCTCTCGTCCGGGACATAGACGGTGGTGGGAGCCACCTTGTCATAGGTGGTGCTCTTGGGCACGGCGTAGATGCCATCCGGGTTGGTGCCATAGATCTGCACGTTCAGGTACCGCTTGCCGTTGGAGTCGTAGCTGTTGGTGACGATCTTGATGGGGTAGTCGGTATTGTTCCGGAAGCGGAAATCCAGGCTGCCGTAATAGACGGTGGCGTCCATGCCCAGGGACACGTAGCCGGTGTTGAACTGGTGGTCGTGGCGCTCCACTACCTCCAGCGCGGTGTGAAGGACGGCGTAATAGATGGTGGAGGAGGTCTGGCAGATGCCGCCGCCGATGTCGTCCACCGACTGGCCGGCCACGTAGGTGGGAGCGTTCTTATACCCCTTGGCAGCGGTGCGGCTGCCGGTGGTGTTGTTGTAGGAGAACTCCTCGCCGGGGAGGAGGATGATGTTGTTGCACGCCTCGGCGGACAGCTTCACGTTGTGCTTCCGGTTGGCCGAGCCGGACACCGCGGTGGTGCCCTCCCCCAGCAGGTCCTTGAACAGCTGGCCCCCCAGGTCCTCCTTGGTCACCTTGGGCTGAGTGATGGTCAGCGGGATGGAGAAGGTCTCGCCGCTTCGGGCGGCCTGATAAGCCCGTTTCAACTCCTTCACGTCGAAATCGACGCCCACCACGTGGTCGGTAATCTCCATAGACTCCAGGTCCAGGGAGGCGTCCACCGCCTCGGTATAGACCTCCTGGTGGATGGCCTCAAAATCCGGGTCCTGCTGCTGGCTCTGGGAGGCGGACAGGGTGATGGTCTTTTCCACAAGACCCTCCCCGCTGCTCAGCCGTTCCTCCACGGCCTCCTGGGCGCTCTCCCGGACGCTGCCCAGCGTCTGATCCCAGTTGATGGTGGTGACCGGGGCTCCCTTGGTCATCACCAGCTGGTCCCCCTCTATCTGATAGCCGTGGTCCACTGTGGCGTCCTTCACGGCCTGCTCCATGTCTGAAACAAAGTCATCCAGAGCGAAATTCTCCTCCGCCAGGGGGAGCGGCACCTGACTGGACATGCCCAGCATATGCCCCACCAGCTGGGGGCCGCCGGTGAAAAAGTTCCTATGGCCGACCTGCTGGGCCGCTTCCACCCCCTGCTCCACATCCAGCGCCAAACCGGCGCAGTTCAGCCGTTTTTCCAGGTCCTCATAGGCCAGGGTGAGGGTAACGTCCTGGCCCGCCTGATCCGCCGCAGTCCTGACGGTATCCCGGGCCTGCTCCACCGTCATGCTGGATACGTCGATCCCGGCCACCGACACGTTGGGCAGGATAACGTCCTGCCCGGCCGCCCAGGCGCAGATGCCCAGATAGGCCGCCGCCAGCACTCCCGCCGCCGCGCCGGCGGCGATGACCGGCAGCTTGCCGCCGCCCTTGCTTTTTGCTACGCGCTGTCCTTCCATTGCTGATCCCTCCTGTCCGGCCCGGTCCGGGCCGGCTGCACGCGGGCTTGCCCCGCGATGTTCATGTATGACTCCGGCTCCGCATTGTGAACCAATGTTATATTATAGCACGGGGAACTTTCAAAAGAATTACAGAATAGTTACAAGTCCCCTGAAAGATTCCGCCAATCCAGCGGCTCTTTTCCAGAAAAAAGCCGCCAGACCATTTACTTTTCGGCTCCGCTGCGTTATGATAGGGGCGGCGGTGTTCTGCCGCCATATCTTCACGGAATTTTAAGAAAAAATCAATTCCATTTTGGGAATTATCTGCTATGATAAGGGTCGTTAGGATTTATAAGGGGGGCTACCACATGTCTGACTATCAGGGCAAAAAAAGCGGCGGCGACGGCTTCTACTGGCTCATCGCCCTGGGCCTGATCCTCTCCGGCTTCGCCGCTCCCATCGGCGTGCTGATGATCGTGCTGAAGATGCTGAGCGGAGGAAAGAAACGGGGCCAGCATCCCTACAACACCCAACAGTACAGCCAGACCCGTGCCGGAGCCCGGACCACCTCGGCGCCCCCAGTCTGGGAAACGCCCGCCCAGGAGCCGCCGCCCGTCCGGAAGCCGGCCGCCAAAGCGCCTAAGAAACGGCCCGTCAAGGACCCGGTGGCCAAGCTGGACCGGAGGGGCAAAGAATGGGCCATCGCCGGGGGCGCCACAGCGGCAGGCTGTTTTATCGGCCTGGTCGGCAGTCTGGGGGATTGTCTGTACTGGCTGTTCCGGGGAGACTTCGCCTTTTTCATGGAGGAGCTCACAGGGCCGATGGTCCTGCTCTGCTGCGTCGCCGGCGGGCTGGGCGCTCTGGTGGCCGGACTGCGCAAGCAGAAGCAGGCCCGGCGCTACCGGAATTACTTGGCCATGATCGGCCGGCAGACCTCCGTGTCCATCTCCGCACTGGCTTCGACCACCGGGCGGTCCCCCGCCAAGGTGCGGGACGACCTGGCCGACATGCTGGATGACGGCATCTTCCCCCAGGGCTTTCTGGACTACGGCGGGGACCGGCTGGTTCTCACCGGCGACGGCGTCCCGGAGCCCCCCAAGGCACAGCCAGCGCCCCCTCCGCCCGCGAAGGAGGATGAAAACGCCATCCTTGCGGAGATCCGGGCCGTCAACGACGCCATCGACAACGAAAAGATGTCCGCCCAGATCGACCGGATCGGGGTGATCACCGCAAAGATTCTGGACTACCAGAAGAGCCACCCGGACAAGGCCGCCCAGCTCCACAGCTTCCTCAGCTACTACCTGCCCACCACCCTGAAGATCCTCCGGGCCTACGGCCAGCTGGAGGACCAGGAGATCTCCGGCCAGAACATCACCGCCGCCATGTCCCGCATCGAGGGGATGATGGACAAGGTGGTGGAGGGCTTTGAAAAACAGCTGGACCTCCTCTTCCAGGGGGACGCCATGGACATCACCACCGACGTGGAGGTGCTGGAGCGGATGCTGGCCAAGGACGGCCTGTCCGACCAGCAGGGCCTCACTTTGGGACTGTAAGCAAAAACCGCCTCGGACCCGAGGCGGTTTTGTTATGCTCTTTTGTAGGTCACCCGGTGAAACTCGATCTCACCCTCCCGCTGTACCGGCCCCTCCTCTGCAACCCGCCACTCCGGATGCCGGTCCAGGTTGGGAAAGCAGCAGTCCGCCGGGAACGCCCGGTGAACCTTGGTCACATAAGCGGTGTCGCAGCAATCCAGCAGGGCCGCATACACCGAGGCTCCCCCGATCACAAAGGAGTCCTCGGGGGCCCGCTTCAGGAGGGACTCCAGGTCCGGGAAGACCTCCGCCCCCTCCGGGGCGAAATCCGGGTTCCGGGACAGGATCAGGTTGTTCCGGCCCTTCAGGGGCCGCCCGCCGGGGAAGGTAGCCAGCGTCTTCCGCCCCAGGATCACGGGGTGGCCCATGGTCGTCTCCCGAAAATACTTCAAATCGCCGGGGATATAGATGACCTGGTCTCCGCCGTTCCCGATCCCCCAGTTTTCATCCACCAAAACAATTGCTTTCACGGGAAGACCTCCAGTAATTTTTTGACCGTCCCCTTCACACCGCCACCGGGATCTTCCCCTCCAGGGGATGGGCCTGATAGCCCTCCAGGTGAACGCTGTCCGGGGTGAAGGCGTAGAAATCGGTGACACTCCCGTCCAGGCAGAACCTGGGGGCATCGAAGGGCGTGCGGGCGATGAGCTCCTCCACCACAGGAACATGGCGGTCGTAGATGTGGCAGTCGGCGATGACGTGAACCAGCTCCCCGGCCTCAAAGCCGGTGACCTGGGCAAGCATATGGAGCAGCACGGCGTACTGCATCACGTTCCAGCCGTTGGCGGTGAGCATGTCCTGGGACCGCTGGTTCAGGATGGCGTTGAGGGTGCGTCCGGACACGTTGAAGGTCATAGAATAGGCACAGGGGTACAGGGCCATCTCGCTGAGATCGTGGTGGTTATAGAGGTTGACCATGATCCGCCGGGAGGCGGGGTCGTGCGTCAGGTCCCAGAGCGCCTTGTCCACCTGGTCCATGTCCCCCTGGGGGTAGTGGTGCTTTACCCTCAGCTGGTAGCCGTAGGCCTTGCCGATGGAGCCGGATTCGTCCGCCCAGGCGTCCCAGACGTGGCTGTTCAGGTCGTGAATGTTGTTGGACTTCTTCTGCCAGATCCACAGCAGCTCGTCCACCGCCGACTTGAGAAACTGCCTGCGCACCGTGAGGACGGGAAACTCCCGGCGCAGGTCGTAGCGGTTGACCACCCCGAAGAGCTTCACCGTGTGGGCGGGGGAACCGTCCTCCCACCGGGGGCGGACCTCCCGGTCCGTGTCCCAGACCCCTTTGGACAGGATGTCTTTGCAGTTCTGGATAAAGATCTGGTCGGCGCAGCTCATAGACGGCTCCCTCTTTTACACGTTCTTATTTGACCATTTTAGCACAAAAAAAAGCGGAACACAAGACATTCACTGCACCCCATTTGTTAGACAGTATGATATACCGAATCACAAGTGGGGTGCAGTTCAGATGTGCCCGCCTTTTTTCAAAGTCCTTTGTATTTCTTCCGCGTGGCAATGCCTCCCCGGATGTGGCGCTCGGCCTTGTTCTGCTCCAGAACCTCTTTCACCTGGAGGTAGAGCGTCCGGTTGAAGGTGGGCAGGCGCTCGGACAGATCCTTATGTACCGAGCTCTTGCTGATGCCAAACTTTTGTGCGGCGGCCCGCACCGTGGTCCGGTTCTCCAGGATGTAGAGCGCCAGACGCTCGGCCCGTTCCTCCATGTTTCCTTTCAAAGCACAACACTCCCCGCCTCTTGCTGTTTCAATCTATGCGGCCTTTTGGGGAGTTATGAGCCTTTTTCCCCGCTCCGGCATAGCCTGGAGGGGAGATGATCCAATGGGAAACCTGTTTGACTATCTGTCCTGGCGGGGGGACCTGACCTTTGACCGTTCCCCCTTCCGTCCGGTAGACGGGCTGATTCTGTCCGCGCTGGCCTACGTCCACTTCGGCGCCCTGGTCCCGGAGGGGCCGGACGCCCCTGTCCCGCTGGGCCGGGCAGCGGAGGGCTATCTGTCTTTGCCCCCCGCCCGCCGGGGCCGCTGCCGGTGCGGGGACGACCTGCGCCTGCTCCGGGCGCTGGCGGAGGCTCCCCGGTTCGCCCGGCTGGGACTGTGCCGCCAGGCCGACCGGTTCGTCCCCAGGGAGGAGACCCAGTTCGCCGCCCTGACCGTCCTGCTGGAGGACGGCTCCGCTTTTCTGGCCTTCCGGGGCACCGACGGCACCCTGGTGGGCTGGAAGGAGGATTTTAACCTGAGTTTTCTGGATGTGGTCCCCGCCCAGCTGGAGGCGGCAGACTACGTCCAAACCTTTGCCGCCGGCTTCTCCGGTCCGCTGCGCCTGGGCGGCCACTCCAAGGGGGGCAACCTGGCGGTGGCGGGGGCGGCGCTGGCCGGAATGAAGGCGCGGGATCAGATCCGCTCGGTTTGGTCCTTCGACGGACCCGGCCTGAACGCCTACCTGCTGGCCCGGCCGGGGTATTCGGAGCTGCTCACCCGCATCCGCAGCTTTGTGCCAAAATCCTCCGTTGTGGGGCTGCTGCTGGCCCACGAGGAGCCCTACACCGTGGTGGACAGCGACCAGGAGGGGCTGTTCCAGCACGACCCCTACTCCTGGCAGGTCCAGGGGCCCGGCTTTGTCCGCCTGGAGGAGGTGGACCCCGGCAGCCGCCTGATCGACCGCACCCTGAAAAACTGGCTGGCCGGGCTGACCAACGCCCAGCGCGAGGCGGTGGTGGACACCCTCTATGAACTGCTGTCCTCTGGGGACGCCACAACGGTCAAGGAGGCCCTGGAGCCCAAAAATCTGGCCAACGCCCTCCGGGCCGCCCTGGACGCCGACCCCAATGACCTGCTCACCGCCGCCTCCTCCTTAGGCCGGCTGGCCGGCGCGGCCCTGCGGGCGCTGTAATACAGAAAGTCCCCCGCTTTGTCAAGACGGCGAAGCGGGGGCTATAATATCCCACTGAATTTCCAGCTCCCAGCAGTCCAGCGCCTCATTCAGCCGCCTGGTAATGACCTGGCCCTCCGGGTCAAGGCTCTGCCCGTCCAGAAGAGCATAGCAGACGGTGGCCTCCTTTACCGGGGACAGCATCAGAAAATCGCAGTCCAGGTTCGCGGTATGCCCGGCGCAATACCGGGCGGTGACAGGAGCCTGCCGGGGAAAGCGCATGTAACCCGTCCGGTGTTCCAGGGAAACCTCTTGAGGCATATGACTGACCCCGGAATACCAGAAAGCAGAACCCTCTGTGTCCACATAATCCGCAACGTTCAGTATCTCTCCAGTCCGGACGTCCAAAACATAATGTTCCCCCTCCCGCAATGTCTGCCCGCATACATCACATTTGGACCCATAGTACAGCCTGGCGCAAAAATACGTCAGACAACACAGGACAAAGGCGGCAAACAGTCCCAGGACCGCCTTCTCATAGCTGCTGCGCTTATCCCAAAACAACAATATGTTTTTCATAAATAGCACCTCCAACATCATATAAATAATGCGCCCAGTATTATATAGTAAGTATAACATCCTAAACATGCTATTTCAACTCCTTATAAAATAAAGGTCAGAAAGTTAAACTGGTATGCAGAGGTGAAGCTTATGAATCCCGCATACCATGAGATTTTTCGGATAATGGGCTTAAATATCGCCTATTATCGTAATTTGAGACAGATGAGTCAGGAACAGTTGGGTGACAAACTTGGCTTTGAACAGAGTTATATGAGCAAAATAGAACGGGCAGCTGTCGGGATTTCAATGGATACTCTTTGCGACATTGCCAAATTTTTGAATGTAGAGCCCTATCTTCTCTTAAAGCCGAAAGATTAAAAAGCAGGCACGCGGCGGCGTGTCTGCTTTCCTTATTTCTTATCCACAATTTTCGCGGTATGCTTCAGCTTCCGGTCCCCCACGTTCCGCCGGTTCAGCCGGGCCACCAGGGCGGAGATCTCCCCCTGGGCCTGCTCCACCTCCGCCTTGAAGGCCCGGGCGGACAGCCGCAGGGCCCCGTGGCCCAGGATAATCAGCTGCTCCAGGCCGTCAGACGTCGCCACCCGCACCCGGTGGTTTCTCCCCAGGTCGTAGGTGGCCTTTTCAATATAGGAGTCCGCGGTCTCGGCCTCCTTGGTGTACACCACGTAGATGTTGTTCTTCTTCTCCACCGACCCAGGATTGCCCTTCACCTTGTAGGCGTCGAACACCAGGATCACCACGCACTTGCGAAAGCCCTGGTAGTTAGAGAGGATGTCCTCCAGCGCGGCGCGGGCGGCGGCCACGTCCTGCCGGGCCAGCTCCTTCAGCTCGTCCCAGGCGAAGATAATGTTGTAGCCGTCCACCAGGAGGTACTCCGGGCCGGTCTTCTGCTCCCGGACGGTATATGTTCTCTCGTCCAGGCTGGTCCGGGCGGGCTTTTTCGGCTGGGGACGAAAGGCCGTCCGCTCCACCTTGCCGTAGGTGCGCTCAAAGACGGCCAGCAGCTCCTTGTCCTGTTCCAGGCTGCCTCCCCGGTACTGCCGCTGTCCCCCGGCGGGGACGTCCGGCTCTTTTGGGAGGGGCTCCACACCCAGCCGCAGGCCGCTGTCCACATGCATGTGGTCCTTGACTTCATACCACTTCACCGTCACCCCCGCCCCGTGGGAGCAGAAGACGGAATCGGCCGGATTTTCCACATCCCGCTCCGGGTCATAGGCGAATTGGGAGACAACCTCCTCCTGATTGGCGCAGGGCTCGTACCCCCGCAGGGAGCAGGACAGCCGTCCCCGCCCCCGGGTGTAGGCGGTGACCTCCCTCCAGTAGTCCCGCAGGCCGGCCACCGGGGCGTGGCCCGTCAGGACGGCCAGCTCCCCCTCCTGCTCCGGACCCTCCACCGCGCCCCCCATGGTCTGAAGGTCGTTCATGGCCCGGCCTACGCAGTCAGGGGGCAGCTCCAGGACAAAGTTGTAATGGGGCTCCAGCAGGACGCTCTCCGCCTGCATCAGCCCCTGGCGCACCGCCCGGTAGGTGGCCTGACGGAAGTCGCCCCCCTCGGTGTGCTTGACATGGGCCCGTCCGGCCACCAGGGTGACTTTTATGTCGGTGATGGGGGCGCCGGTGAGCACCCCCCGGTGCCGTTTCTCCAGCAGGTGGGTAACGATCAGCCGCTGCCAGTTCAGGTCCAGCTGGTCGGTGGAACAGGCGGAGGCGATGCGCAGCCCGCTCCCCCGGGGGCCAGGCTCCAGCAGCAGGTGGACCTCGGCGTAGTGCCGCAGGGGTTCAAAGTGGCCCACTCCCTCCACGGCGTTGGCAATGGTCTCCCGGTAGACGATGTTCCCCGCGCCAAAGGACACCATCACCCCGAACCGCTCCTGGATCAGCCGGGTCATCACCTCCAGCTGGACCTCCCCCATGAGCTGGAGGTGGATCTCCCCCAAGGACTCGTTCCACACCACCCGGAGCTGGGGGTCCTCCTCCTCCAGCTGGCGGAGGTTCCGGAGCATGGTGTGAACGTCGCAGTCCGGAGGCAGGATCACTTGGTAGGTGAGCACCGGCTCCAGCTCGGGCTGCAAGGCGGGGGGCTCCGCCCCCAGCCCATCCCCCGGACGGGTCCGGGTCAGACCGGTGAGGGCGCATACCGTCCCGGCGGGGGCCTCGTCGATGGTCTGGTACTTCGCGCCGGAGTAGACCCGGATCTGGTTCACCTTCTCCTGCCAGTCCTCCCCCTCCAGCACGGTGCGCACCTTGAGGGAGCCGCCGGTGATCTTCAGATAGGTGAGCCGGTCGTTCCCGTCCCGGGCGATTTTAAAGACCTGTGCGGCGAAGTCCGGCGGGTAGGACGGCGCCTCAGTGTACCAAGACAGGCCGTCCAGCAGCCCCTCCACCCCCTCCAGCCTCAGGGCCGAGCCGAAGAAACAGGGAAAGGCCAGCCGCCGGGCGGCGAGGGAGGCGGCGTCCGCCGCAGTGATCTCGCCCCCCTCCAGGTATTGCTCCATCAGCCCCTCGTCCAGGGTGGCCAGATCCTCCTGGAGAGGGGCCAGGCCGGCGGAAAAATCCAGGCAGCCGCCGTCAAGCTTGCTCTGGAGCTGGGCCAGGAGGGCCTCCCGGTCGCTGCCTGCCAGATCCATCTTGTTGACAAAGAGGAAGGTGGGGACGCTGTGCCGCGCCAGCAGCTGCCACAGGGTGCGGGTGTGGCCCTGGATGCCGTCGGAGCCGCTGATGACCAGAACGGCGCAGTCCAGCACCGATAGCGTGCGCTCCATCTCGGCGGAGAAGTCCACATGACCCGGAGTATCCAGCAGGGTGAAGGCGGTCTCCCCCCAGGAGAACTCCGCCTGCTTGGAGAAGATGGTGATGCCCCGCTCCCGCTCCTGGATGTCGGTGTCCAGAAAGGCGTCCCGGTGGTCCACCCGGCCCAGCTTCCGCACCGCTCCGCCGAGGTACAGCATCCCCTCGGACAGGGTGGTCTTCCCCGCGTCCACATGGGCCAATATTCCCAAAACCAGCTTCTTCATCCGGCGTCCGCCTCTCATTGCGTTTTGTTTAAGGATACATGGTCTCCGCTCCCTCTGTCAAGGCAAAATCCTGTTCCGGACTGGACAAGCTCCCCGGAAACGGATATAATATGGAAAGTTTTTGTGAAAGGGGCATGGCAATGCCGGCAATGCTGTACCGTTTCCTCTGGATCTTCTTTATCTACGCCTTTCTGGGCTGGTGCACCGAGGTGAGCTACGCCGCTCTGGTCACCGGGAAATTTGTCAACCGGGGCTTCCTCAACGGGCCCTGGTGTCCCGTCTACGGCTTCGGCGTGGTCATCGTGCTGGGCTGCCTCACTCCGCTGTCCGGACATCTGCCCGCCCTGTTTGCCGGGTCCGTCCTGCTCACCTCCCTTCTGGAGTGGCTCACCGGCTTTGCGCTGGAAAAGCTCTTTCACCAGCAGTGGTGGGATTACTCCGACCAGCCCTTCAATCTCAGCGGATACATCTGCCTGCGCTTCTCCATCGCCTGGGGCTTCGCCTGCGTGTTTGTGGTCCGGCTGCTCCACCCCACGGTGCTGGCCCTGATCCACCTGATCCCCCGCCTTGCGGGGATCGTGCTGCTGGGGCTGCTGGGGGCGGTGATGGCGGTGGACCTGGCCGCCACCGTGGCCGCCATCATCCAGCTGAACCGCCGCCTGGCCCAGATCGACGAGCTGGCCGCCAGGATCAAGGAGGCCTCCAATGAGTTTGGCGAAAATCTGGCCGACAAGGTGCTGGACGCTGTGGAGCGCAGCGCCGGCTGGAAGGAGGAGCTGGAGGAGCTGTCCTTCAAGCTGTCGGAACGCCGTGCGGAGCTGGCCGACGAGCGGGAGGAATGGGAGCAGCGCCGGGAGGAGCGGCGGGAGCAGGCCCGCCTCCAGCTGGAGGCGTGGCACGCGTCTATGCAGGAGCTGCTGGATCAAAAGTCCTTCGGCCACCGCCGCCTGCTGAAGGCCTTCCCCCGCCTGCGGTCGCTCGACCACAGCCGCGCCCTGGAGCGCCTCCACCGCCGGATCGAACATTTTCGAAATCGGTAACCGATCCGCTCTTTACAATGCCAGAAATTCTGTGATATAATGACTGACATTATATTCGAGGAGGAAGATCCCTTCAATGGACGAACTATACACACTGAAACAGCGCATGGAACAGGAGCGGCCCGTCCCGTGGGAGGATCTGCCCGATCTGGCGCTGTACATGGATCAGCTGATCTCCTACATGCCCCGGCAGCTGATCCGCTTTGACGGCGGCCCCGCCCTCACCTCCGCCATGGTGAACAACTATATCAAGGACGGCCTGGTCCCCCGGGCGGAGGGCAAGCGGTACGGCCCCATCCACCTGGGCTATCTCACCGCCGTGGTGGCCCTGAAGCAGGTGCTCACCGTCCGGGACATCGGCGCGCTGATGGAAGCCGGCCGCTCCCTGGAAAAGACTCCCTCGGAGCAGTACGCCTACTTCTGCAACGCCCTGGACCAGGCGCTCACCGATACCGCCCAGTCCATCGATCCGGAGGCGGGCCGGTCCGACCTGGCCCGGATCGCCCTGGATCTCGCGGTGCGCAGCTACGCCAACCAGCTGGCCTGCCAACGCATCCTCAGCATCCTTCAGCCCCATGAGGGCAAGCGCAAAAAAGAATCAGAGTAAAGGAGTGCTTCATCATTGTCCAGCTTTGTTATTCTCACCGATTCCTCTGCCGATCTGTCCGCCAGTATGGTTCAGCAACTGGATGTTCAGGTACTGCCACTGAGCTTTGTCCTGGACGGACACACCTACCATGATCACCCCGACAACCGGGACATGGACCCCCGCCTCTTTTATGAGCGCCTGCGCAGCGGGGATATGGCCACTACCAGCGCCGTCAACGTGGCCCAGTACACCGAGGCTCTGGAACCCCTGCTCCAGGCCGGGCAGGATGTGCTGATCCTGGCCTTCTCCTCCGGCCTGTCCACCACCTACAACTCCTCCCTCATCGCCGTGAAGGAACTGCAGGCCAAATATCCGGACCGGAAGCTGTTCACTGTGGACACCCTGTGCGCCTCTCTGGGCCAGGGCCTGCTGGTGTGGTACGCCGCCCAGGCCCGGGCCAGGGGCGGCTCCATCGAGGAGGTCCGGGGCTGGATTGAGGAACACAAACTGAACCTGTGCCACCAGTTCACGGTGGACGACCTCTACTTCCTCAAGCGGGGCGGGCGCATCTCCTCCGCCACCGCCCTGGTGGGCTCCATGCTGCATATCAAGCCCGTCCTCCATGTGGACAACGAGGGACACCTGATCAACACCGGCAAGGTCAGAGGGCGGCAGGCCGCCTTGAAGGCCCTGGTGGACCGGATGGAGCACACTGCCATCGACTCCGGCAGCCTCACCGTCTTCATCAGTCACGGCGACTGCCTGGAGGACGCTCAGATGGTGGCGGATATGGTAAAAAAACGCTTCGGGGTCCAGGAGGTCTATATCAACTACGTGGGACCGGTCATCGGCGCGCACTCCGGACCGGGCACGCTGGCGTTGTTCTACATGGGAACGGACCGGTAAGCCATGTACAGCGGTTGGAAATTCATGTCGGAGGACGCGGAACGAGTTTTGTTCTGCTGGAACGGCCTGCCCCGCGACGCATGGTTTCAGGACTGGCCGGGAAAATAGATTGGAGGTGCAGCAATGGATGAGATCAAATGGCTGGAGGCAGCCGTCAACACCACCCCGGACCAGCTGGACCAGGTGTGCGCCCAGCTGGCCGCCGCCGGGATGGACAGCGTGGTTATTGAGGATGAACAGGAGTTCCTCACCTTTTTGGAGCAGAACCGGCAATATTGGGACTATGTGGACCAGGAGCTGCTGGACCGGATGAAGGGCGTTACCCGGGTGAAGTTTTACGTCACCGATGACGGGGAGGGCCGGAAGCAGCTGGAGCAATACACCCGGAGCCTGGAGGCGGAGTACACCGTCACCCCCCTCACCGACAACGACTGGGCCTACAGCTGGCAGAAGTATTACAAGCCTCTGGAAATCGGGGCGCGGCTCTATGTGGTCCCGGAGTGGCTGCGGAAGGAACCCGTCCCGGCAGGGCGGGTGCCCTTCTACCTCAACCCCGGCCTCACCTTCGGCACCGGCTCCCACGCCTCCACCCAGCTGTGCCTGGAGGGGGTGGAGGAGCACACTCTCCCCGGCCGGGACGTGCTGGACCTGGGCTGCGGCAGCGGGATTTTATCCATCGCCGCCCTGTGTCTGGGGGCCAAATCCGCCGTGGCCGTGGACATCGACCCCAAGGCGGTGGATGTGGCCTATGAAAACGCCGCCCTCAACGGCATTGGCAGGGACCGGTACACCGTCCAGGCGGGGAACGTGCTGTCCGACGCCGCGCTGGCGGCGGAGCTGGCGCAGAACAAGTACCATCTGGTGCTGGCCAATATCGTGGCCGACGTGATTATCCCCCTGGCCCCCCAGGTCCCCGGCCTGCTGGCGGAGGATGGGGTATTTCTCTGCTCCGGCATCATCGACACCCGCACCCATGAGGTGGAGGCGGCCCTGAAGCAGGCGGGGCTCACCCTCATCAGAAAGCGGGAGAAAAACGGCTGGGCGGCATTGGAGGCGACCCTATGAAGCTGCTGATTTTCGGGCCCAAGGCCCGCTATGACCTGTACCTCCCGGAATTCGTCCAACAAATACCTGTGGAGACGATATTTGCCAGCGCCCCTGCCCCCTCCCTTCAGGCGGCGGCGGACAACCCGGACACGGAAGTGATCTTTGCCGACGCCATCACTCCGATCAGCCGGGAGATGATGGACCTTCTGCCCAATCTGAGGATGATCCACTCGGAGGGGGTGGCCTTCAACGCCATCGACATTGAGGCCGCCCGGGAGCGGGGCGTCTTCGTGTGCAACAACAAGGGCTGCAACGCCGTCTCGGTGGCGGAGCATGCGGTAATGCTCATGCTGATGGCCCTGCGCTGCGGGGTAACCGGACACCGGGCTGTTTTGGCCGGACAACAGATCCAGTTCAAGGAGCAGTTCATGGTATCCAGCTCCCCGGAGCTGGGAGAGCAGACGGTCGGCCTCGTCGGGCTGGGGGACATCGGCGCCGCCGCCGCCCGGCTGCTGCGCCCATTTGGCTGTCAGCTGTACTACTACACTGCCCACCGCCGTCCGCCCGAGACCGAGCAGGAGCTGGGCGTCACTTATCTCCCCTTGGAGGAGCTCGCCGCACGGTGCAGCATCCTCTCCCTCCACTGCGCCGTCAACCGCCAGACCACCCACATGGTCAATGCGGAGCTGCTTGCCCATGTCAGGCCGGGGACCATCCTGGTGAACACCGCGCGGGGACAGCTGCTGGACAACCTGGCGGTCCGTCAGGCCCTTATCGACGGCCGGCTGGGCGGCATCGCCATCGACACCTTCGACCCCGAACCCACCCCAGCCAACCACCCCCTGGTGGACCTGCCCGCCGGGGTCGCAGAACGGGCGGTCTTCTCCCCTCATCTGGGCGGCATCACCGGCGGCTCCTTCCGCCGGGCCCACCAGAATATGTGGAATTCCGTGAAGCTGATCCTGGAGGGTCAGCGGCCTAATTTTATTGTAAATGGATTATAACCCCGGAACGCCGCCCACTGGGCAGCGTTTTTTCACCCCATCGGAGCAAACGCTGACGGGCCCGATCCGCAAATCAAAAGGCCGGACGCCGCCTCGGAGAAAACTGTCTCTGGAACCGGAGTGCCCGGTCCCCACTGACAGCGCTCTCTGATCTGCGTGCGTCCGGCCTGTTATGCGCCTACTTCATCAGGCTGCGGCCATGCGTCTGAATGGACCCAGTTACTTCAGGCCGTTCTCGTAGGACTCGATCATCTTCTTGACCATCTGGCCGCCCACAGAACCAGCCTGCTTGCTGGTCAGGTCGCCGTTGTAGCCCTGCTTCAGGTTGACGCCCACCTCGTTG
>CAJUAW010000052.1 GCA_910584605.1 uncultured Oscillospiraceae bacterium | reverse complement strand
CCGATCTTGGTTTCGGTCAGCCTCATATTTCTTGCGTTGGTACGGTCAATACCGTCGCCTCTCGCCATAGGCAAAAATCCTCCTGTTTCAGATGTTTGGTTGTTGAAAATGGACGGGGGTTCGGGGGAGTCACTTCCTGCGGGAAGTGTAATAACCCACTATGACACTTTCGCCCCGTTGGTGCGAAAGTGCCGTGGGCTCTCCCGAGGGGGTGCGGGGGCTTTGCCCCCGGCAACTGCGGTTGCCTCCCCCAGCAGGGCCGCCCTTTGAAAAGGGCACCTTGCACCTCGTCGGGGTAAAGTCCACTCCATTCGGGACGGCCTTGCGGCCATCCCTCACTCCGTTCCCTTGCCCCTCCTCTCCCCACCGCAACCGCTCCGCTGGGTTGCGGTGGGGGTTGGGCCGCTCCCCGTGACAGCCGTGACGACCGTGACGATGTTTTAGACACCGCCCCCGCTCTCAAAAAAGCCGTCACAGCCGTCACGGTCGTCACGCCTGGGGAGGCTCCAGCGTCAGGCTGATGCTTCTCCCGGCGTGGGTACGGGTGTTCTCATAACGGATATGATACTCCGTCGCCAGTTTCCCAGCCCGGACATTCAGCCGCATAGCCAAGGCGTTAGGCTTCATATCCACTTGCAGGACCGCTGCCAACTCCGTGGCTGTACCGCCCCAGGACGGCCTCTCCGCCGTGATAAAGGCGGCTACGGCCTCCAGCACCGGGTCGGGGGGGTCTACCCACAACTCCGTTTCCATCCGCTCCAGTGTCCATGTCAGGTGTTCCTTGTCCTTGGTGAGATAGAGCCGCTGGTCTTGCTGGTCACGTCCTACCACATCCAGGGTGGCGGTGTCGTCTGTCCGCTTCTCCTTCTGAAGAAGAAAGGCCCCATCCGCCGCTCCCGACAGTCCGTTGGTGCCGGAGATCATATCAAACTTGTCATCGGCTTGCTGTTTCCGAGTGTGATGTACCAGCAGGAGACAGACACCGCAAGCGTCAGCAAGGCGTTTCAGCTTTCCCACTACCTCGTAATCGTTGGCGTAGCTGTACTTATCCCCGCCAGCTTCCCGGATTTTCTGTAGGGTGTCAATGATAATCAGTTTGGTGTCCGGGTGTTCCTGTACAAATCGCTTTAGCTGTTCCTCCAGCCCAGCGCCGACCTGTTTGGCACAGATGGAAAAGAGAAGGTCGTTGGTGCCGTCCATGCCGAACATCCGGTAAAGCCGCTCCTGCAAACGGCGATGATCGTCCTCCAACGCCAGATAGAGGACAGTCCCCTTGTGAACGGGATAGTCCCACAGGGGGAGGCCCATGCTGATGTGGTAGGCAAGCTGGGCCATCAGGAACGACTTGCCCACCTTGGGTGCTCCCGCAAAGAGGTACGTCCCCGGATAGAGCAGACCGTCAATGACGGGCGGTCTGCTCTGATAGACGTTCTCGTACAACTCATTCATGGAAATCGTGGGGAGATATGCCGGGTCGTTCATGCGTTGCATTTTCCGCAGCAGTTTCGCATAATTTTTTTCAGGGGGATTGTTTTCTGTCGTTTCCTCTGTTATACTTGCGGTAGGTGTTTGTGAAATGGGCTGTTCCCCGTCTGCGCCAACAGACGGAACCGGGACAGTCCTTTTCGTTTCCTTGGAATCCATCAATCTATCATTCCTCCTTCATGCCGCCCATGATAGCGGCGATTAGCTGAATGGTGTCCAGCAGTTCATCGTCCACGCCAGCCCCGTCCTCGGCCCGCCGCAGTTCGTCCAGAACGGCGGCAAGCTGGTCACGCAGGGCCTTGTAGACCTTGGGATTACCCTGTACCACTACTTCCCGGCACAGGAGGCGTCTTGTGATGTAGTCCTGCTTTGTCAGGCCGGAGAGCCGCACAGCGGCCTCGATCTGTTCATCTTCCTCCGGGGACACCCGGAAGGCCACGGTCTTGTTCCTCCAGCGATTTTTGTTGTCTCGGTTTTTCAGTGACATGGTTACGTTCCCATCCTTTCAAAGTCCAGCTTGTCCGCCATCTCCGTCTGCCTTGTAGGAAACAGATGGGCGTAGCGGTAGGTGATGTCGATACTCTCATGCCCCACCCGGTCAGCGATTGCCAGGGCGGTGAAGCCCATATCAATCAGCAGGGAAATGTGTGAATGTCGGAGGTCGTGAATCCTGATCCGCTTCACTCCCGCCGCTTTCGCACCTCTGTCCATTTCATGGTGGAGATAGTGCTTGCTGACAGGGAAAATCCGTTCATTTGCCCCGGTGCTGTAAAACATCTTTAAGTAGTCCTCCATCTCTCCACAGAGGAATTTGGGCATCTTAATGACACGGTTGCTCTTTTTCGTCTTGGGGGTGGTAATCACGTCCTTGCCCTTGAGCCGCTGATAGGATTTGCTGATGGACACTGTACCCGCCTCAAAGTCGAAGTCTGTTGGGGTGAGGGCCAGCAGTTCCCCCTCCCGGATACCGCACCAGTAGAGCATTTCAAAGGCATAGTAGGAGAGGGGTTTGTCCATCATGGCGTCGGCAAATTTCAGATACTCATCTTTCGTCCAGAACAGCATTTCACGCCGTTCCTCCACCCCCATGTTCCCGGCCTTGGCCGCAGGATTGACCTGGAGGCCGTAGTAGCGGACAGCATGGTTAAAGAGGGCACTTAACTGATTGTGGACGGTTTTGAGATAGGTAGGGGAATAGGGTTTTCCCTTGGCGTCCGTCAACCCTCGGATCGCGTTCTGCCAGTCCATCACGTCCTTGGCGGTGATTTCCGACAGTTTGCGCTTTCCAAAATACGGCAGGATTTTCTTCTGGATGATGCTCTCTTTTGTCAGCCAGGTGTTCAGTTTCAGCTTGGGCTTCATATCCTTCTCATAGAGCTGGGCGAAGCTCTCAAAGGTCATATTTACGTCGGCCTGCTTCTGCATAAGGAACTCCCGCTCCCACGCCTGGGCCTCCTTTTTGGTGGCAAAGCCACGCTTTAACTTCTGCTGGCGCTCTCCTTTCCAGTCCGTATAGCGGAACTGGACGTACCAAGTGCCGTTGGCCTTGTTCTTAAACGCCGCCATAGGTTAATCACTCCTTTCGCTCTGGCCTCTTGTGCCATAAAATTTTTCGTGGAAGAATTTGCGGTCGATGCGGCCTGAAATGGTAATACAGCCCGTCTTTTTCAACTCCGCATTCATGGAACGAATCAGCTTATAGGCATAGGGGACAGAAACCCCTAATTCCTCCGCTACCTCGTCCACCCGCATGAACATGGTGCTTGCCATTGTGCGCTCACCTCCTTTCACGGCTCCAGGACTAAGCCTTTATGCTTAGCCTATTATAACTAAGCAAATTTGCTTTGTCAAGTGGCTTGCGGAATAATTTTTAACTTTTTTGTTTAAGATACTCTTGACTGTTACTAAGCGAATATGTTATACTACTTTCGACAGAAACCACCAGATAGGAGTTGGCATTTATGGCAATAGGAGAGCGCATCCATTTTTTCCGCACCCTCCGGGGTATGACACAGAAGTATCTTGGTATGGCGGTGGGCTTTCCAGAGCGTTCCGCCGATGTTCGTCTGGCACAGTACGAAACAGGCACCCGGACGCCGAAGGCCGATTTGACCGCTGCCCTGGCTCATACTTTAGATGTATCGCCCCAGGCGTTGAGCGTCCCGGACATAGACAACTACATAGGTTTGGCCCATACGCTGTTCGCCTTGGAGGATGTTTACAGTCTGAAAGTGATAGAGGCGGATGGACGTGCCTGCCTGCAAGCAGATATTTTCCAGGGAGGCCGTCAAGCCAGTGAGTTGAACAAAATCTTGATTGCGTGGCGGGAACAGGCGGCGAAGTTGGAGGCCGGGGAGATCACCAAGGAGGACTATGACCGCTGGCGGTACAACTACCCCAAGTATGACACCACCCAGCGGTGGGCCAAAGTCCCCTCGAAGGAATTAAGCGATGCTCTGATAAAAGGATTGAAGAAACAGAGAAAAGACAAATAGCAAAAAAGGTCTTGCCGACTGGTGAAAGTCAGCAAGACCTTTTTCTTAGGATATGGAGGATTTACCCGCAAGCCACCCGCTATACAGGAGTGAGCAAAGTAAATCCGGTTTTGGTATCTGCTATCAATTTGCTATCAAATGCCCCGTTTCCGCTTCAAAAACCCAGTGTTTTCAAGGCTTTGCGGGTTTTGTCAGTTATTCCCACTCGATTGTGGCGGGGGGCTTGCTTGTAATATCGTACACGATCCGGTTGATCCCCTTCACCTCGTTGACGATGCGGGTGGACACCTTGTCCAGCAGCTCGTAGGGGATGCGGGCCCAGTCGGCGGTCATGAAGTCGGAGGTGGTCACCGCCCGGAGGGCCAGGGTGTAGTCGTAGGTGCGGCCGTCCCCCATCACCCCTACCGAACGGGTGTTGGTGAGTACGGCGAAATACTGGCTCAGGTTTTTGTCCTCTCCGGCCCGGGCCATCTCCTCCCGGAAGATGAAGTCGGCCTGACGGAGACAATCCGCCTTTTCCTTGGTGATGTCCCCGATGATGCGGATGGCCAGGCCGGGCCCGGGGAAGGGCTGGCGGCTCACCAGATACTCGGGCAGGCCCAGCTCCCGGCCCAGCTGGCGGACCTCGTCCTTGAACAGCATCCGCAGGGGCTCCACGATCTCCCGGAAATCCACACAGTCGGGAAGGCCGCCCACATTGTGGTGGCTCTTGATGACCGCGGCGTCCCCCGCTCCGGATTCAATCACGTCGGGGTAGATGGTTCCCTGGGCCAGAAAGTCCACGGTCCCCACCTTTTTGGCCTCCTCCTCGAAGACCCGGACGAATTCCTCGCCGATGATCTTCCGCTTCCGCTCCGGCTCGTCCGCCCCGGCCAGCTTCAGCAGAAAGCGGCTCTCCGCGTTCACCCGGACAAAGTTCAGGTCCCATTTGGCAAAGGCGTCCTCCACCTCGTTGCCCTCGTTGTAGCGCATCAGGCCGTGGTCCACGAAGACGCAGGTGAGCTGGCTGCCCACCGCCTCGGCCAGCAGGGCGGCGGCCACCGAGGAGTCCACCCCGCCGCTGAGCGCCAGGAGCACCTTCCCGCCGCCAATCCTGCGGCGGAGATCGGCGATGGCCAGGTCCCTGTAGCCGCCCATGGTCCAGTCGCCCTTGGCGCGGCAGATCTTGTAGAGAAAGTTGCGGAGGATGTCGGCGCCATACTCGGTGTGATCCACCTCCGGGTGGAACTGGACGCCGTAGAAGCCCCGTTCCTCATCAGCGATGGCCACGTTGGGGCAGGCGTCAGAGCGGGCGGCCAGGGCGAAGCGTTCGGGCACCTTGGCCATGTAGTCCCCGTGGCTCATCCAGGAGATCCCCTGCTTGGGCAGGCCGCTGAACAGCTTGCAGCCGGTATCATAGTAGGTGATGGTTTTCCCGTACTCCCGGGCGGAGTCGTCCTGGGCCGGGGTGACCTGGCCGCCCAGATTGTGGGCGATGAGCTGGCAGCCGTAGCAGATGCCCAGGATCGGCACGCCCCAGGTGAAGATGGCCGGGTCCACCTGGGGGGAGCCCTCCAGATAGACGGACTGGGGGCCGCCGGTGAAGATGACGCCGATGGGCTTCATCGCCTGCAGCTCAGTGAGGGGCGTGGTGTAGGGCTTGACCTCGCAGTACACATTGCACTCCCGGACCCGGCGGGCGATGAGTTGGTTGTACTGTCCGCCGAAGTCGATGATAAGGATCTTTTCCATAATATCCCTCCGTCTGTTTTTGATCAAATTGAAACAGACCTCAAAAACAGCCGAAGGGGTGTCTGGGGTCTGTTTTATACGCCGCTGCCGCCGTAGTTGGCCAGCACCCTGGCCGAGGGGTCGTTGACGTCGCAGCCCTCCCAGGCTTTGTTGGGCATCCAGAAGTCCGCGACCATGCCGCTCTGGCCGGGGTAATACCGCTCAAAGATCTCCCGGTAGAGCAGAGATTCCTTGGTGAAGGGCTGGGCGTGGCGGTATTTCTGCCGCTTGGCTTCGAGCTCCTCGCTGGTGTACCGGGCTTCGGCATACTCCTTCAGGTCGTCCACCAGGGAGTGGCCCACGGCGTCAGAGAAGGCGGCCTTCTCCCGCCACAGGATGCTGTCAGGCAGCCAGCCGCCCTCAAATGCCTTCCGAAGCAGGTACTTGCCCTTGCCGTAGGTGTTGAGCTTCTTCTCCGGGTCGATGGCCATGACATACCTTACAAAGTCCAGGTCACCGAAGGGTACCCGGGCCTCCAGGGAGTTGACCGAGATGCACCGGTCCGCCCGGAGCACGTCGTACATGTGCAGCTCCCGGACCCGTTTCTCCGCCTCCTCCTGAAACGCCTGGGCGGAGGGGGCGTAGTCGGTGTACTTGTAGCCAAAAAGCTCGTCGGAGATCTCGCCGGTGAGGAGCACCCGGATGTCCGTCTGCTCGTGGATGGCTTTGCAGATGAGGTACATGCCCATGCTGGCCCGGATGGTGGTGATGTCGTAGGTGCCCAGCAGCTCGATAACCGTCTCCAGGCTGGACAGGACGTTCTCCCTGGTGATGATGATCTCCCGGTGGTCGCTGCCGATGAAATCGGCCGCCTGTCTGGCGTATTTCAGGTCGATGGCGTCGGTGTCCATGCCGATGGCGAAGGTCTTGATGGGCGTGTTGCTCCGTTTGGCGGCGATGGCGCACACCAGGGAGGAGTCCAGCCCGCCAGACAGCAGAAAGCCCACCTTGGCGTCGGCCACCAGCCGCTTTTCGACCCCGGCCACCAGCTTTTCCCGGATATTTCTGCAACAAATTTCCAGTTCATCATAGCAGAAATGCTCCACTTTGGCAATATCGTGATAGCACACAAATTTCCCGCCCCTGTAGTAGTGCCCCGGCGGGAAGGGCATGATCTTGTCCGTCAGGCCCAGCAGGTTTTTGGGTTCGCTGGCAAAGATGACCGTCCCCTGGCGGTCATACCCGTAGTAGAGGGGGCGGATGCCGATGGGGTCCCGGGCGGCGATAAACTCGTCCGCGGCGCTGTCATAGAGAATGCAGGCGAATTCCGCGTCCAGCAGGGCGAACATGTCCGTGCCGTATTCCTGGTACATGGGGAGCAGGATCTCGCAGTCGGAGGCGCTGTGAAAGACGTAGCCCTTTTCTGCCAGCTTCTCTTTGAGCGGTTCAAAGCCGTAGATCTCGCCGTTGCAGACGGCGAAGCTGCCGTCCAGCTCGAAGGGCTGCATCCCGGCGGGGGTGAGGCCCATGATGGACAGACGGTGAAAGCCCAGCATGCCCTGCCCGGCCTGAATCACCCGGCTGTCGTCGGGTCCCCGGCTTTTTGTGCGGTCAAAGCCCCGCTGAACGGCATCCAAATCGGCCATAGGGCCGCAATATCCGATAATAGAACACATGATCTTCCTCTTTCCGCCCGTCTGCGGCCCCGGCGGCGGGATGGCGCCGCCGGGACCGTGGGGCTCAGTTTCATCTTACCCCAAACAGCAGATCGCCGTAAGTGGGGAAGGGCCAGTATTTTTTAGCGGTAAGGGTCTCGGCCTCGTCGCAGGCCAGGCGCAGCTCGCTCATTCGGGGCAGTACCACGTCCCGGATGGCGGCGGACTCCTTGGCCACATCGCCCGCGCCGGCCAGGGCCAGCACCGCCTGCTCCAGCTCGTCGGCCTTGGCGGCCATCTGGTCGGTGAGGATGGCCAGCTGTTTCACCAGCTTGACCTCATATTCACAGGGACAGCCGGCGATCAGCTTCTTCTTGGCCGCGGCGGTTTTGGCGGTGTCCAGAATGAACGCCTGGACGGCGGGGATGATCTCGGTGCGGGCCATATCCACCATGGTGTCTGCCTCAATGCGGATGGTCTTGCAGTAGTTCTCCAGGGTGACCTCGTAGCGGGAGACCAGCTCCGCCTTGGTAAAGACCTTGTGGGAGGTGAGCAGCTGCACGTTCTTCTCATCCAGCAGATGGGGGACGCAGTCGGGAGTGGTGCGGTAGTTGGCCAGGCCCCGCTGCTCGACGGCCTCCTTGATCCAGGCGTCGTCGTAGCCGTTGCCGTTGAAGATGATCCGCTTGTGATCCTGGATGGTTTTGCGGATCATGCTCTGGAGGGCGGCCTCAAAGTCCTCCGCCCCCTCCAGCCGGTCGGCGTAGACCCTCAGGCTCTCGGCCACGGCGGTGTTGATCATGATGTTGGCGCAGGCGATGGAGTCGGCGGAGCCCACCATGCGGAACTCGAATTTGTTGCCGGTGAAGGCGAAGGGAGAGGTGCGGTTGCGGTCGGTGGTGTCCCGGGGGAACTTGGGGAGGACGTCCACCCCCAGGCGGACCTTGCCGGTGTCGATGCTGGTGTAGGGAGCGTCGTGCTCGATGCAGCCCAGGATGGCGGCCAGCTCGTCTCCCAGGAAGATGGATACCACGGCGGGGGGAGCCTCGTTGGCCCCCAGGCGGTGGTCGTTGCCGGCGGTGGCCACCGAGATGCGCAGCAGGTCCTGGTAGTCGTCCACTGCCTTGATAACGGCGCACAGGAACAGCAGGAACTGGGCGTTCTCATAGGGAGTCTCCCCAGGGGAGAGGAGGTTGACCCCGGTGTCGGTGGCGATGGACCAGTTGTTGTGCTTGCCCGAGCCGTTCACCCCCACAAAGGGCTTCTCGTGGAGCAGGCAGACCAGTCCGTGGCGGGCGGCTACCTTCTGCATGATCTCCATGGTCAGCTGGTTGTGGTCGGTGGAGATGTTGGTGGTGGTGTAGATGGGGGCCAGCTCGTGCTGGGCGGGGGCCACCTCGTTGTGCTGGGTCTTGGCCAGGATGCCCAGCTTCCACAGCTCGTCGTTCAGCTCCTCCATGTAGGCGGCCACCCTGGGCTTGATGGCGCCGAAATAGTGGTCGTCCATCTCCTGGCCCTTGGGGGGCTTGGCGCCGAAGAGGGTGCGGCCGGTGAAGCGCAGGTCCCGGCGCTGCTCCCACATTTTGGCATCCACCAGAAAGTATTCCTGCTCCGGCCCCACGGCGGTGTTGACATGCTTCACCGTGTCGTTTCCGAACAGCCGCAGGATGCGCAGGGCCTGCTGATTCAGGGCGGCCATAGACCGCAGGAGGGGGGTCTTTTTGTCCAGCGCCTCCCCGTTGTAGCCGCAGAAGGCGGTGGGGATGCACAGGGTCCTGTCCTTGATAAAGGCGTAGGAGGTGGGGTCCCAGGCAGTGTAGCCCCTGGCCTCAAAGGTGGCCCGCAGCCCGCCGGAGGGGAAGGAGGAGGCGTCCGGCTCCCCCTGGATCAGCTCTTTCCCGGAGAACTCCATGATCACCCGCCCGTCGGGAGCGGGAGAGATAAAGCTGTCGTGCTTCTCGGCGGTGACGCCGGTGAGGGGCTGGAACCAATGGGTAAAGTGGGTGGCCCCCAGGGCCACGGCCCAGTCCTTCATGGCGGAGGCCACCGCGTTGGCCACGCCGATATTCAACTTCGCCCCCTCGTCGATGGTCCTCTTCAGGGACTGATATACCTCTGCGGACAGATTGGCCTTCATCACCCGGTCGTCGAACACCAGGCTGCCAAAATACTCCGATACTGCTGCCATTTTGATCCACCCTTTCAAGATAAAAGCATAAAAAAGGCGAAGGCGCCTCTAAGGTCCAAACCTTAAAGACGCCTTTGCCTTTATGGACGGATTATACGCTTTGGGCAGGCCTTTGTCAAGGATTTTTTTCGTGGTGGAAAATCTGCCGGCTTCGTGGTATAATACCGGCGAAATTGCAATTGGGAAAGCGGGAGAAGCTATGAAGTATTCCAAGCAAGAGGTCATCCAGTATGTGCAGGAGGAGGAGGTTGCCTTTATCCACCTGGCCTTCTGCGACGTGTTCGGGCGGCAGAAGAACCTCTCCATCGTACCTTCGGAGCTGCCGAGGGCCTTTGAGTACGGCATCGCCTTTGACGCCTCCGCCATCGCCGGCTTCGGGGACGAGGCCCGGTCCGACCTGCTGCTCCGCCCCGACCCGGAGACCCTGATGCTCCTCCCCTGGCGGCCGGAGCATGGCCAGGTGGTGCGCATGTTCTGCTCCGTCGTCTACCCGGACGGACGGCCCTTTGAGTGCGACACCCGGACCCTGCTGCGGAATGGGGCGGCCCAGGCGGAGAAAAAGGGGTATGCCTTTCTCTTCGGCGCGGAGCAGGAATTCTATCTGTTCCAGCGGGACGGGAACGGGGAACCCACCAAGGTCCCCTATGACCGGGCGGGCTACATGGACATTGCCCCCGACGACAAGGGGGAGAACATCCGTCGGGAGATCTGCCTCACCCTGGCCCAGATGGGCATTTTCCCCGAGTGCTCCCACCACGAGGAGGGTCCCGGCCAGAACGAGATCGACTTCCGCTACTCCGACCCGGTGACGGCGGCGGACAATGTGATGACCTTCCAGTCCATCGTCAAGTTCATCGCGGAGCGCAACGGCCTGTACGCCGATTTCGGTCCCAAGCCGCTGCCGGACGCGCCGGGGAGCGGCTTTCACATCAACATGTCCGTCCAGGCGGCGGACGGCCGGGACTGCCTGTGCCCCATGGTGGCCGGGGTGCTGGACAAGGTGGAGGAGATGACCCTGTTCCTCAACCCCTTTGAGGCGTCCTACACCCGCTTCGGAGGGCACAAGGCGCCCCGGTATATCTCCTGGTCCCGGGAGAACCGCTCCCAGCTGGTGCGCATCCCCGCCGCCGCAGGGGAGTACCGCCGGGCGGAGCTGCGCTCCCCCGACCCCACCGACAACCCTTACCTGGCCTTCGTCCTGATGATCCAGGCCGGGCTGCGGGGCATCGAGGAGGGGCTGGAGCTGCCCCCTGCCGCCAGCCTGAACCTGTACCAGGCGGACGGGGAGACGCTGGCCCGGTTCCGTTCCCTGCCCCGGAGCCTGGCGGAGGCGGCCGGAACGGCGGACAGCCCGTTTATCCGGGCGGCGGTCCCGGCGGCGGTGATTGCGGAGTATCGGAAGCCGCGGTGAGCCCCATCAAGATCGGAGAGGAGGGCGTCCATGCGCTTGAAGGAACAGGTATACAGTGTGCTGATCGTATCGGCCTCAGAGAAGTTTCGGGATTCCCTGCTCTCCCTCCTGCCCGAGGCGGACTACTCCCCCATCGTCACCGTGACCAGCGTAGGCGGGGCCGAGCGGGCCCGGAACCAGCGGGACTTCGACTTTATTTTCCTCAACTCCCCCCTGCCCGACGACGCGGGGATCCGCTTTTCCATCGACTGCTGCCGGTCGGGCGGGACGGTGGTCCTGCTCTTCGCCGCGGCGGCGCTGTATGAGCAGGTCCAGGCCCGGGCGGCGGAGCACGGGGTGTTTGTTCTGCCCCGGCCCGTGCCCCGAGACGCCCTCCTCCGGGGGCTGAACTGGATGACCGCAGCCCGGGAGCGGCTGCGGGGGTATGAGAAAAAGATCCAGCCCATCGAGGAGAAGATGGAGGAGATCCGCCTGGTGAACCGGGCCAAGTGGCTGCTCATCAGTGAGCTGAAGATGTCCGAGCCCGACGCCCACCGCTGCATCAACCGCCAGGCCATGGACCGCTGCGTCCCCAAGCGGACGGTGGCAGAGGAGATCATCAAGCTGTACTCCTGAAACACAACAAAGAGGTGAACCCGTGTGAGCTGGCTGAATCTGGGCCTTTATCTGCTGATCTACTCCTTTCTGGGCTGGTGCTCCGAGGTGCTGTACTACGCCGTGACCAAGCGGCAGTTTCGCAACCGGGGCTTCCTCACTCTGCCCTTTCTGCTCTCCTATGGGATCGCGGCGGATCTGATGATTTTGACCCTCCCCGCCCTGGCGGGACGGTATGGAGTGCAGTTTTTGTTCACGATGGCCATCGTCTCGGTGACAGAGAGCTTTTCCGACCACCTGAACCGGCAGCTGGGCCCCAAGGTCCACTGGGGCGGAGAGCGGTCCAGGGTGCTGGGCGGCAGCCTGAAGGGGCTGGTCTTCTCGGCGGCGGTGGCGGCGGGCTTTTACGCGGGCTATCTGGTGGTTCACCCCCTGGTGCTGGGGGTGCTGACCCTGGTGCCGGAGCTGCTGAAGCGGGCCGCCGTGTGGGTTCTCTTCGCCCTGATGGCGGCGGACTTTGCGGGGGTGCTGTACACCCTGCGCACCGGGGGCGTCCGGGCCTACGAGCGCCGGGAGGCCCGCAGCAGCGAGGGCCGGATTGCCGGGCGGCTCACGCAGTATGTGTGGCGCCGCCTCCAAAGGGCCTACCCCGGCATCCGGGGGATGTCCCAGGAGGAGCAGGACGAATTCTACATATTTGCCCACGGGGTCTGCCTGGACAAGCTGGTGTGGGTCTTCCTCGCCTCCGCCCTGTTGGGGGACGTCATCGAAACCTTCTGGTGCGGGCTGGTCAACGGCCAGTGGATGAACCGGTCCAGCGTACTGTACGGCCCCTTCAGCTTTGTGTGGGGGCTGGGGGCGGTGGTGCTCACCGTTACCCTCCAGCGGCTGGCCCAACGGGATTCCTTTTTCGTCTTCACCGCCGGTTTTTTTATCGGCGGGACCTACGAGTACATGTGCAGCGTGTTCACCGAGCTGGTGTTCGGTACCGTGTTTTGGGACTACAGCCACATGCCCCTGAACATCGGCGGGCGGACCAACGTGCTGTTCTGCTTTTTCTGGGGGGTGCTGGCGGTGTTCTGGATCAAGGGCATCTACCCCAAAATGTCCCGGAGCATTGAGCGCCTCCCCGCTCTGGCCGGGAAGATCCTGACCTGGGTGGTGGTGTTTCTCATGGTGTGCAACGGCCTGCTCACCTGCGCGGCCATGCTGCGGTACAACACCCGGAGCGTCCAGCCCCAGCCCTCCAACGCCTTTGAGGAGTTTTTGGATCAGCAGTACGGCGACGGATTTGTGGAGCACCGCTGGCCGAATATGATTGTGACAGAACCGTAAGAGCACATAAAAAGGCTCCCTGTCTGAGGGAGCCTTTTTTGGTTATGCTTCGGGGAAGAAGACGGAAATATACAGCCGCTCCTTCTGGTAATCGGCGCAGATGGTCCCGCCAAGCCGTTCGGTGAGCAGCTTGGCGATGGACAGCCCCAGGCCGGTGGAGCCCTGGCCGGTCTCCACGGTGTAAAACCGGTCGAAGAGCTGGGCGGTGGTCACCGGGTCCAGGGAGCGGGCGGTGTTGGAGAAGGTGACCATCCCGGCCTCGTCCAGGGAGACGGCGAAGTCGCCGCCGCTGTATTTCAGGGCGTTGCTGATGATGTTGCCAAAGATCCGGCTCACGGCTGAGGGGTCCAGGGAACGGACCACCGGGCCGCCGGGCAGGGAGATGTCCGGCGTGATTCCCTGCTGGTTCAGGCTGGCGTAGAAGGAGACCAGGCTCTCCTCCAGACAGCGGCGCAGGTCCACCGGTTCCCGGGCCAGCTCCGGCAGGTCGGCGGCCAGGGAGTAGCGAAAGAGCTCCTCGGTCAGCCGGGTCATGGCCTGGGTCCGGTCTGCGATCTGGTCCAGATAGCGCAGGGCGCCGCCAGGCAGCTCCTCCCGCTCCAGCAGGTCCAGATAGCCTTGCATGGCGGTAAGAGGGGTGCGCAGATCGTGGGCGATGTTGGTGACCGCGTTTTTCAGCTCGGTGTCCCCCTGCTGGAACCGCTGTCGCTGGCGGCGCAGCTCTCGGAGCTGGACGTTCAGCCCGGCGGCCAGCCTGCGGGCGCTGGCGTCCCGGGCAGAGAGGAAAATGGGGTTGTTGGTGTCCTGGGACAGCCGCTCCTCCAGCTGGTCCAGCATTTCGTCCAGACTGCGGCGGAGCAGCCACAGCTTGACCAGCAGCGCGATCACAATTGCGGCCAGTCCGCCGCAGATCAGCCAGGGGAGCATGTTGTCACCTCATTTCAGGTCTTTTCGCCGGAACAGACAAATCCCCACCCCGGTTGAGACAGCGATGACCGCCAGGGCGCGGAGCATCATGCCCTCCGGAGCCCAGAAGGCCCCCAGGTTCACGCAATGAATGGCCTGTCCGCCGGGGAGCCACTCGGCGAACAGCCGGTAGCGGAGCTCCTCCAGTGGGGAAAAGGAATAGCGATCCGGGGAGCTGCTGCGCAGCAGCAGCATATCCCGGCTGCCATGTCCAAGATAGATCAGAGCGGCGGCGGTGAGCAGAACCGCAAGGGGCCGCCCGTCTTGTGCTGGATGTTCATGCCGACCAGGGTAAAGATGGCGTTGTAGGACACCGTAACCACAACGCACTCCAGCAGCAGCAGGGCAATCTGGCCTGGAGTTTGTGTGTACTCCAGCACGCCGGTACCGCCCAGAACAAAATACTCCAGCGTCCAGTTTGCAAGGATATATCCCCCGCACATCAGCAGGCTTGCCAGTGTGCAGGAGGTCAGGTTGGCCAGATAGACCGCCGGGCGGGGCGCGCCCGCCGCCACCTTGCGGCGGACTCCCCCTTCGCCGTACTCGCCGCTGATGAAAAAGCTGCAATAGACGGCAAAGACGATGCCGCCCAGCCAGAAGAACTGAAAGGAGGGCGCCATACGGGTGCCTGTTCCGGCCGCCGCCTGGGAGGCGCTGTAAAATAGGCGCAGCCCGTCATAGAGCATATAGGCCAGGCACAGCCACAGAATTCGGCTGTGTTTCAGCCGCAGGAAATTGGCCGACAGTACATTCCTCATCTCCGCCACCCCTACTTCAGGTCTTTTCGCTGGAACAGGGCCAGCCCAGCGGCGGTGGTAACGGCGAATATGCCCATGGAGCACAGGGCCATCTGGACGGGGCGGGTGACGGTGCCGTCGGTGAACTGAACGGCCTGGCCCACCGGGTCCAGGTCCAGCAGGAGCTCATAGATTTTTCGCTCGTCCGGCTGGAGATAGCGGGGATTGCGTACCATCTCTGACACCATCTCTCCGTCCACCAGCTGAAGGGACGGGTAAAACTCCGGGGCATCCAGCACCTGATAGACCGTAAGCGCGGTACCGAAAATCAGCAGGAACAGCAGGATACAGCACACCGCCGAGGCGGCCTTGCGGCTGAAATTCATGATGAGGACGGTGAAAATGGCGCACCAGACCGCCGCCATGAGCAGGGAGAGGATCAGGCTGGTCAACAGCGGGCCGGGGGCCTTGGGCCCGCCCAGCAGGGGGACCCCCACCGCCAGGGTACACAGAATATACCCGCCGCAGAAGATGAGGGCAGCGAACACGGCGGTGATCAGATTGGCCAGGTAGACGGACAGCCGGGGGTGGCCGGCGGCCAGCTTGTTGCGGATGGTCCCGTCGCTGTACTCCGAACCGAAGAACAGGGGGAGGAATACAGACAGCACCAGGCCGATGAGCATGGCGTAGACAAAGAAGATAGCGTCTAGGGGGAATTTTCGCTGGTATTCCAGATAGGTCTGGAGGGGCTGCCAGGCCCCGGCGGCGGCGCACAGCAGCAGGGTCACCCAGAACAGGCGGCTCTTTCTCAGGCGAAACAGGTTGGCGGACAGCAGATTAGTCACGAGAACCACCTCCCACCAGGTTGATGAAGTAGCTCTCCAAACTCTCGTCCCGCTCCTGGGCGGAGAGGAACTCGCAGTTTTCCTTTGCCAGCGCGGCGGATAGCTGGGAGATCACCGGCTGGGCGAAGATATCCGCCTTGCCCTCGGTGAGAATCTTGTACTCCAGCCCCATGCCGTCCAGCACCCGGGCCAGGACGCGGGTGTCGGTGACCTCCACCCGCAGGCACTTGCGGCAGGCGGCCTCCAGCTCATGGGCGCTGATCTCCTTCACCATGCGGCCCCCGTCAATGAAGCCGTAGTGGGTGGCCAGCCGGGACAGCTCGTCCAGAATGTGGCTGGAGATGAGGACGGTGATCTGCCGCTCCCGGTTCAGCTTGAGGATCAGCTCCCGGGTCTCAATGATGCCCTGGGGGTCCAGGCCGTTGACCGGCTCGTCCAGCACCAGAAAGTCCGGGTTCCCGGCCAGAGCGATGGCGATGCCCAGCCGCTGGCGCATGCCCAGAGAGAAGTTCCGGGCCTTCTTTTTGCCGGCGTCCGCCAGCCCGACCAGCTCCAGCAGCTCGTTTACTCCCTCATCCGAGGGGACGCCCAGCACCCGGTACTGCTCCTTGATGTTGTCGGCGGCGGACAGATCCAGATAGATGGATGGGGTCTCCACCACCGCCCCCATCCGGCGGCGGGCCTTGTGGATGCCCTTGTCCCTGCTGTCCAGGCCGAAGAGGGTGAAGCCCCCCGAGGTGGGGGCCTGCAAACCGCAGATCAGGCGGATGAGGGTGGTCTTGCCCGCCCCGTTCCGGCCCACCAGACCGTAGATGGACCCCCTGGGCACGCGCATGGTAAGGCCGCTCAACGCGTGAAAGCCCTTGTAGGACTTCCACAGACTGTCAGCGGTGAGAATATAGTCCATAGAAAAAGCCTCCTTTTCTTGTGTGGCCCAGTCTACCTGGAAAGGGTAAAGAGAGCGGATAAGAAAAGGGTAAAGATTTGGGAAAGATTTCGGGCTGTCTCGGTTCCAATGTTCCGCATGGCCCTCAGATCAGACATGCTGATCCTCCTCAAACGTGTTCAGTTTAAATCCGATCCCCCACACCGACTCGATGTGGTCCTGTCCGGTGACGTCCCGCAGCTTTTTTCGCAGGTTGCTGATGTGGATCTTCAGCGAGCTCTCGGTGCAGTCGGGAGTGTCGGCGGAGATGCGGTCCAGGATCACCGACTTGGCGATGACCTGGCCGGGGTTTTGGAGAAACAGCTTCAAAATGGCGTACTCCGTCTTGGTCAGCCGGACGGGCTGGTCCGCCGCTGTGACGGTGTGGGCGATCTGGTCCAGGCGCAGGAGGCCCGCCTCCAGCACGGGAGCCAGTCCGGGGGCGGAGCTCTCCCGCAGGCGGACGGCGATGCGGGCCAGCAGCTCCCGGGTGTCGAAGGGCTTGGTCACATAGTCCACCGCCCCATTCAGCAAAAGCTTTACCTTGTCGTCCACCCCTACCTTGGCGCTGACCACCATCACCGGAATGCCGCGGATCTGGGCCAGCACCTCCTCGCCGGGCAGGCCGGGTAGCATCAGGTCCAGCAGCACCAGATCGGGGCGGACCCGCTCCAGCAGGAGCACCGCCTCCGTCCCGGAGTAGGCCCGCACAACGGCGTAGCCCTCCCGCTGGAGCAGCTCCTCCAGCATGTTTCCGATGTGGATGTCGTCGTCGATGACCGCGATGGTTTTCATGGCGCGCCTCCTGGCTGGATGTTTTCCCTATTGTACTCCATATTCTTGGCAGAAACAAGAGAAGATCCAGGACCTTGCCCTTGTAGTGGGAGGATCTGGGTGGTATAATGGAGGCATCAACAA
>CAJUAW010000051.1 GCA_910584605.1 uncultured Oscillospiraceae bacterium | reverse complement strand
ACCCCCAGGGTCCGGCGCATCAGGGGAACCTGCCAGCCGGAGATCTTGGTGATGGAAAAACCGTTGATCATAATCCGGCCCGCGGTGGGGACCACCTCCCCGGTGAGCAGCTTGATGATGGTGGACTTTCCGGAGCCAGAGGGCCCCACCAGAAAGACAAACTCCCCGTCCTCAATGGTCAGGGTGATCCCGCGGATGGCCCTGGTCCCGTTGTCGTATTCCATCTCTACATTTTTCAGGCGGATCATACAGGCACCTCGCTCCGTAGTGTTGAAGAACCGTCCCCGGAGGGGCGGTCGACATAATTCCCAATTAAACCACATTATATCTGGTTTTTCGCCGCAATGCAACCGGAGTTTGCAATTCCGGCCGGGGAAATTCTGCCAGTTTTCAGCCAATGTGTACTATCGCAGTAGTATGCCTGTTCAGCCTACCACATCATAACACGGCTGTCAAGACCGCTCTGTCGAAAAAAGGCGGCGGGCTGTGCCCGCCGCCTGAGAGATCCTGTTTTGAGAAACGGTACCACGGGCCAAAGCATACGGATTTGCAAGACAGCCGGCCGGTGACACGGCAGAAAATGGCGGAAATCCCTTTTGCATTGCAGGATTTTTTCACGCGGCCAGCGGCAATTTGTGCCGCGGCGGCTGGTCAGCTCTTAAGAATCGATGCCCCGGGAGGTGAGGTACTTCTTGACCATCAGCGCCACCTTGAAGGTGATGGCGTCGTCAAACTCCCGCAGATCCAGGCCGGTGAGCTTCTTGATTTTCTCCAGCCGGTACACCAGGGTGTTCCGGTGGACGAAGAGCTTTCGGGCGGTCTCGGACACGTTCAGGTTATTTTCAAAGAACTTGTTGATGGTGAGCAGGGTCTCCTGGTCCAGGGCGTCGATGGGACTCTTTTTAAAGACCTCCTGGAGGAACATCTGACACAGGATGGTGGGCAGCTGGTAAATCAGACGGCCGATGCCCAGGTTTTCATAGTTGATCACGGTCTTCTCGGTGTCGAACACCTTGCCCACGTCGATGGCCACCCCGGCCTCCTTGTAGGCTCGGGCCAGGTCCCGGATATGGGGCACGATGGTGCCGATACCCACCACCACCTTCACCCCTAGCTCCTGGTTGACGGCGGTGACAATCTGCTTGGCGATCTTTCCCAGGTCCTTGGAGTCCGCCCCCTCGGACAGCTGCTTGATCAGGGCCACATCGGTCTCGTTGATGGAGATGACAAAATCGGTCTGCTTGTCGGGGAACAGATTTTGGATGACATCGATAGCGGACACATCGGCGGGACCCAGCTGGCGCACCAGAAAGGCGGCCCGGGGCACCTCCGAGACAAAATGCAGCTCCTTGGCCTGGGTATAGATGTCGCCCAGAAGAATATTGTCGGAAATGATATTCTTGACGAAGGTGGCCTTGTCGTGCTTCTCCTCATAGTAGGTCTTCGCACCGTTGAAGGCCACCACGGCCATAGCGCACAGCGACGCGGCCAACTCGTCCTCCCCCTTGACGAAGGCGGCGTAATCGAACTGGGCCCCCCAGCCCGCCAGAGGCTTGAAGGTACGGCCCTCGAACCGGGCCAGATTGTTGTCCGCACCGTTGATTGCGGTGACCGCGCCGGGCCAGTGCTCGCCGATGCAGGTAAGCTCGCTGCAGGCGACCACGATCCCCTCCGCGTCCACGACTCCTACCGTGCGGCTGATGCTGTCTTTCATTTGGAGTACGACACCCTGGAACATCCTGCTAGACACAGCGATCCCTCCTACATTGTCTTTGGTAGTGCTTCTCCTATTATAACGGTTCCCCCCCCTGTTTGGCAAGAGGTTTTTTCGATTTTTTTGTTCAAAACGACCAAAAAATCAGGTAGTCGCTCCTAACCCTCTCAGCTCAGTCCGCTCCTGCTGGGTCAAAAACCGCCATTTTCCCGGTTTTAGCTCCCCGTCTAATGTCAAAGGCCCCATGGAGAGCCGGTGCAGCAAAATGACCGGCTTCCCCCGGGCGGCCAGCATCCGCTTCACCTGGTGGTACTTGCCCTCCCTCAGGGTGACCAGACAGGAGGAGCCGTTCCCCAAAGGCTCCAGCCCGGCAGGGAGGCAGTGCAGGCCGTCCCCCAGCACCATGCCCGCCTCCAGCGCGCGGACATCGTCCTGGTCCACCCGGCCCTCCACCTCCGCCAGATAGACCTTGTCCACATGCTTTTTAGGGGACAGGAGCCGGTGGGCCAGGCCGCCGTCGTCGGTGAGCAGGAGCAGGCCGGTGGTGTCCTTGTCCAGCCGTCCCACGGGGAACAGTCCCCGGCGGCGCAGCTCCTCCGGCAGCAGGTCCAGCACGGTGGGCTGGTCCCTGTCCTCGGTGGCCGACAGCAGCCCCGCCGGCTTGTGGAGCATCACATAGACATACGGGGAGCAGTCCACCACGCCGCCGTCCACCGTCAAACAAACCGTCTCCGGGTCCAGCTTCTCCTCCGGGCGGGCGACCGAGCAGCCGTCCGCCTGCACCCGGCCCTGACGGATCAGCTCCTTGACCTCTCTCCTGCTCCACCGGCCGGTGGCGGCCAGCAGCTTGTCGGCTCGTTCCATAGGTTCCCTCTTTTCCGCATACCTCCAAAAAATCCCGCATATGGTAAAGGGAGAATGACTCACGGAAGGAGATATGTGCTGTGTTGATCGTAACTGCCAAAATGCCCAAACGGAAGCTGACGCTGGGGGTGGCTGCGGCGGCTCTGCTGTGCTGCTGCGCCATCGCCCTGAACCTCGGCCAGGGGATGATAGGGCGAGAGGTCTCCGCCTCCGCCCTGCCCAGCCCCAAGGGGGTGCGGAGCAACCAGGACCGGATCGACTACCTGGCCGCCTACGGCTGGCAGGTGTCCGAGGAACCCCTGGTCACCCAGGAACTGCTCATCCCCGAGGAGATGGACGACAGCTACACCGAGTATCTGGCCCTCCAGACCGGCCAGGGCTTCGACCTGCAGAAATACGCCGGAAAACGGGTGAAGCGGTACACCTACGAGGTGCTCAACTACCCCACCGGCGAGACGGGGGTGCAGGCCAACCTGCTCCTCTATAAAAACACGGTGATCGGCGGCGAGGTCCTCTCCCCCCAGCTGGACGGCTTCCTCCACGGGCTCGCCATGCCCTGAAGGCCAAGGGGAACCGGCGCGGCGCTGGTCTAGCCGCCCCTCACTTCTCTACGATGTGTACGTTCAGGTGGTCGTAGGTCATTTCCACCCCATGCCGGGCGAAGGACTCCCGCACGTCCTCCATCAGGGCGTAGTAGACCGTCCAGTAGTCATCGGAGGCGGTCCACAGGCGGGTCAGATACTCAATGCTGCTGGACTGGTACTCCGACACATAGACCACCGGGGCGGGGTCCTCCAGGATGCCGGGGACGGCGGCCAGTGTCTCCTGGATGGCCGCCCGCACCTGAGCGGTGGGGGCGTCGTAGGAGGCGGTGAGCTTCAGGTCCATCCGCCGCCGGCCCAGGTGGTTGTAGTTGACGATCTTAGTGGAGGACAGCTGGCTGTTGGGGACAAAGATCTCCTTGTTGTCCGGGGTGACAAAGGTGGTGTAGGACAGGGACAGGTTGGAAATGGTCCCGCTGATGCCATCCGCCTCCACGTAGTCCCCCACCAGAAAGGGCTTGGTCACCAGCAGCACCAGCCCTCCCGCCAGATTGGCCAGCGTGTTCTGGAGCGCCAGGGAGACCGCCAGCCCCACCACGCTCAGCATGGCAATGATGGAAGTGGCCTTGATGCCCAGCGTCTCGGCCAGCATCAGGGCCAGCAGGAACCAGAGAAAAATATTCACCGCGGTGTAAATATAGGTCTTGATGGCCGCTACCGCTTTGCTCTTATCCAGCAGCCGGTCCACCATCCGCATCAGCAGACGGATCACCAGCCAGCCCACCAGCACCATGATCAGCACCCGCAGCACATCGCCCAGGGTCAGGTCCCGGATTCCTACGGTATTTCCCACCGTCTGCAGGACCTCCTCCACCGTTTCCATCAAAAATCCCTCCTTACGAGGACAGCCGGCCTGCGGCCGGCTGTCTGCTGTGCTTAATAATTCATCTGCTTGCGGCGGGACAGATTCATGGTGCCGTCCTGCATCTGGTCCAGGCTGTCCAGGCTCTTGCCGGTGCCGAAGGCCACACAGGAGATGGCGTCGTCCGCCACATGGGTGTCGATGCCGGTGTGGGACTGGACCAGCTTGTCGAAGCCCCACAGCAGCGAGCCGCCGCCAGTCATGACGATGCCGTTGGTGGAGATATCGGCCACCAGCTCGGGGGGGGTGCGCTCCAGCACGCCGTGAATGGCCTCCAGGATGGAGGCGGAGGTCTCCTCAAAGGCTTCAATCATCTCGCTGGAGGTGACGTTAAACACCCGGGGCAGGCCGGTCATCAGGCACCGGCCCTTGATCTCCATGGAGACCTCCTCCGGCCGGGGGAAGACGCAGCCGATGCTGATCTTCAGCTCCTCGGCGGTGCGGTCGCCAATGAGGACATTATGCTTGCGGCGGATATACTTTACCACCGCCTCGTCAAACTTGTCGCCGGCCACCTTGATGGAGGCGGACTCCACCACGCCGCCCAGGGAAATCACCGCAATGTCGGCGGTGCCGCCGCCGATGTCCACCACCATGTGGCCGTCAGGCTTGGTGATGTCGATGCCCGCGCCGATGGCGGCGGCCACCGGCTCCTCGATCAGGTAGGCCCGGCGGGCCCCCGCCTGGATACCGGCGTCCACCACGGCGCGCTCCTCCACCTCGGTGATGCCCGAGGGGACGCAGATGAGCAGACGAGGCTTGAACAGGGAGAAGGAGGTCACTTTTTTCATAAACTCCTTCAGCATGCGCTCGGTCATGTCGTAGTCGGAGATGACCCCCTCCCTCAGGGGACGCATGGCCACGATGTTGCCGGGGGTGCGGCCCAGCATGGCCTGGGCCTCGGTGCCCACCTTCAGCAGCTTGCCGGTGTTCTTGTCCATGGCCACCACGGAGGGCTCCCGGAGGACCACGCCCTTGCCCTTGATATATACCAAGACCGAGGCGGTGCCCAGGTCGATGCCAATATCTTTACTAAAGAAACCCATTCTCTGTTCCACCTTAAAAAATTATTTGTTTCAAAACCGCCCGGATGGACGGCGCTTAAATTCCACTTTTTATTATACCCCGAGCGCTCCCGGTTTTCAACCGTTTTTTCCAACAATTTTCTTCTTTTTTTCCAGTCCCTGCCGCATCTAGCCGTGCCGGGCCTGGGCCAGGGTGAGGCAGTACACCCCCTCCGCGCCTCCCTGGCGCAGCAGGGCGGCGCACTCGCTGAGAGTGGAACCAGAGGTGACCACGTCGTCCACCAATACTACCCGCCTTCCCGTCAGGTCTGCGCCGGACAGGAGCGCATAAGCCCCTCGGGCGTTGGCCCGGCGGGCGCCCTCCTCCTCCAGCTCGGACTGAGGGGCGGTGTTGCGCACCTTCTCCAGAACGGGCCCCGCCGGAATGGACAGCAGCCGGCCCACCTCCCGGGCCAGCAGCTCCGCCTGGTCAAAGCCCCGCTCCCGCAGCCGCTTCCGGGACAGCGGCGCCCAGCAGATCAGACCGGCGCCCTGGGGGAGGCGCTCCTCCAGGCACTGGGCCATCAGAAGGGCGAAGGGTTTTCCCAGCGCCCGCACCCGGCTGAACTTGTACCGGTGGACCGCTCCAGGCACCGCGTCCCGGTAGGCCAGCGGCGAGAAGCAGCGGTCCGCAAAGTCCACCCGCCGTTCCGCCGCCTTCCCCTCCAGCCAGGGCAGCCCGGGCTGGCACACCGGGCAGACCGGCGCTCTGGGGTCCTCCAGAATTTTCTGGCAGAAGGGACATTTGGGCGGGAAAATCAGGTCCAGCACCTTCTCCCCGACGCTCATTTCAGCTCGTCCTCCGGGATGGGGCCGTGCTCCTTTTCAAACTCCCGAATACACTTCTGAATCAGGTATAGAATTTGACCGCTCATGGAGCGGCCCTCATATTCCGCGATATAGACCAACTTTCCGTGGTGCTCACCGCTAATCGTAATGCCTAAATGCTTGTCCCGTTTCATGGATTACCACCGTCCAAAATTTCTTTTGAACGTATGGTATCCCATTTCGCCGCCTATTATCTTATTTTTAACTTGAATCAAGTCTATAAAATACTGATTCCAAGTAACCTCATGTTCTTTGCATGAACTGGTTGACAAACCGGCGGGACGTGGTATAATGAATCCATAAAAGGCGCTGCTGCATAGCAGTTAGCCCGTTCTCTCTAACGTAAAACCGTTAGCCGTCCGGGGCCTAGCCGGGCGGCTAACACGCGTTTGGGGATGTAAGGATCATCAGCAGAGCTGTTATGATCACACATACCACGAAACGCAGGACGTTGGTCCAGCGCCCGTTTCCCATCGCCTCACCCCCTCTCATCGGGGAGTGGCTAACCGCCATTTTGCAACAGCGCCTGTCCTCCAGTATAGAGGGCAGGCGCTGTGTTGTCAATTATATTTGTTATTCCTCATCAATGGGCATGGGGGCCTCGGGGCGGCCCAGCTCGGTGGCGCTGTAGGCCCGGCGCACCCCGTCCAGAGCGTCCCCCTGGCTGCTCATCAGCTCACTGAGCTGATCCAGGCTGGCCCCGGCCTTCTCCAGCTCGCTGGCCGCGTGGGACACGGTGGCCTCCACCCGGCTGCACAGGGCGTCGTACTCCCGCTCCACCCGCTGGAACCACTGCTCCACCTGGCGGCGGGCCTTCTGGGCGTCCCGCTCCGCCTTCTCCTGGATGGCCTGAGCCCGGCGGTGGGCCTCCAGCTCCACCCCGGCGGTGCGCTCCTTCAGCTCAATGTAGGCTTGGGCATCGGGCCGGACGGCCTCCATCTGCTGGCGCAGCTCGTCCCGGTCCCGGCGCAGGCGCTCCACCTCCCGGGCCAGCTGCTCGGCCTGTTTCCGGCTGGCGGACAGTTCCTGCTCCGCCTGCTCCAGCTGGACGGACAGGCTGTCCCGGCTCTGGCGGGCGGTCTCCAGCTCCCGGCGGACCTCCTCCAGCTGGGCGGACAGGCTGTCCCGCTCCTGGCGGAGGGCGTCCCTCTGCTGCTCCGCCTCCTCCAGCCGGGTCTGGAAGTCCTGCTGGGTCTGGGCGGCCTGCTTGGCCTGTGCCTCCAAAAAGGTCAGCACATCCTGCTTGTTGAAGCCGCCCACGGCGGCAGAGCGGAAGGGATGGTCCATAATCGCGCACCTCTCTCTGTTTCTATCCGTGCTATTTTAGCACAGCTTACTCCAAATTACAATCACTATTTCATTGACGGAACCCCTTGTTCGATGGTATACTGGTCCCAATTTTGGAACATTGCGGCAAGGAGGGCGCGGCTATGTGGCTGTCCGACAAGTGGAACGACTATGAACTCATCGACTGCAGCCGGGGGGAAAAGCTGGAGCGCTGGGGGGACCAGCTCCTGGTCCGGCCCGACCCTCAGGCCATCTGGAACACCCCCCGCAGCCACCCCGGCTGGAGGAACAACGCCGGGCGGTACGCCCGCTCCTCCACCGGGGGCGGACAGTGGCTCAACCGGTCTATGCCCGAACGGTGGACGGTGTCCTACGGACCCCTCACCTTTCATGTCAAGCCCATGAACTTCAAGCACACCGGTCTCTTTCCCGAGCAGGCCGCCAACTGGGACTTCGCCATGGACCGCATCCGGAACGCAGGCCGTCCGGTAAACGTGCTCAACCTCTTCGCCTACACCGGCGGGGCCACCGTGGCCTGCGCCGCGGCGGGGGCCTCCGTCTGCCATGTGGACGCCGCCAAGGGGATGGTCCAGTGGGCCCGGGAAAACGCCAAACGTTCCGGGCTGGAGCAGGCCCCCATCCGCTGGATTGTGGACGACTGCGCCAAATTCGTGGAACGGGAGATCAGGCGCGGAAGAACGTACGACGCCATTATTATGGACCCGCCCTCCTACGGCCGGGGACCCACCGGCGAGGTGTGGAAGCTGGAGGAGAACCTCTACCCCTTCGTGGAGCTGGTCAGCGGCGTACTGTCCGACGACCCTCTGTTCGTAATTTTGAACTCTTACACCACCGGCCTGGCCCCCAGCGTGGTCACCTACATCCTGGAGACGCTGGTGTCCAGGCAATTCGGCGGGCACACCGTCTCCGACGAGCTGTGCCTGCCCGTCACCGAGAGCGGTCTGGCCCTCCCCTGCGGAGCCACGGGGCGGTGGACCAGGGACTGAGGAGGTATCCCTATGCTAAGGCAATTTGTACTGAACCCCAACCAGCTCCTGCCCGAGGACTGGTATCCGGAATTGGCCCCTGCTCAAATCACCATACACAGCCTTAAAACCGGCAGGCAGATTCAGGAGCCCTCCCTGATTGCTGCGGCGCGCTCCCAGCCGGACAAGCTGGCCGCCGCTGGCGGCCAGGCGCTGTCCTATCAGAACGATCCGGACATGGTGGTCTTTTCCCCCTTCCGGCAGGGACAGATCGCCCACTATCCGGCGGCCCAGGCGCTGATCAAGGCGCTGTTGAAACAGGCCGGACACGGCGCTGTCTCAATTCCAAAGCCCGTCATGTGCGTCCACATCCAGGAGCGCACCACCCAGGTGGAGGAACAGGCCCTGGCTGAGGCCGCCATCCAGTGCGGCGCGGGGAAGGTTTTCTTCTATTCCGGTACGCTCTCCCAGATGGTGCAGGCCGCCGAGAGCCGCAGAGAGCTGCGGCACGCCATTCTGCTCCACATCGACCCATGAACAATACCCTCCCCATCCGCGGGAGGGGTTTCGTCTCTTTTCACATTGACGAAACTGCCCATGAAATGGTATAATACGGCGTTACTTTTTAAAAACATCGGAGGAACCGCCATGTCCGCCATCATCCGCACCGACGATCTGCACTTCTCCTATCCCGCCGCCGAGGGGGTCACCCCGGTGGTGCTGGACGGGGTCAGCCTGGAAATCGAGGAGGGTTCCTTCGTGGCCGTCCTGGGCCACAACGGCTGCGGCAAGTCCACCCTGGCCAAGCACATGAACGCTATCCTCCTGCCCTCCGGGGGAACGGTCTATGTGGATGGCATCGACACCAGCGATGAAACCCGCCTGCTGGACATCCGCCGGGCGGTGGGCATGGTGTTCCAGAACCCGGACAACCAGATTGTCGCCAACGTGGTGGAGGAGGACGTGGCCTTCGCCCCGGAAAACCTGGGGGTCCCCCCCGCCCAGATCCGGCAGCGGGTAGACGACGCGCTGAAGGCCGTGAACATGTACCACTACCGGGAGCACGCCCCCCATCTTCTGTCCGGCGGGCAGAAGCAGCGGGTGGCCATTGCGGGGGTCATCGCCATGCAGCCCCGGTGCATCGTCCTGGACGAGCCCACCGCCATGCTGGACCCCATCGGCCGCAAGGACGTGCTGAACACCATCAAGAGGCTGAACCGGGAGCGGGGAGTCACCGTGGTCCTCATCACCCACCACATGGACGAGGCCGCCCAGGCCGGCCGGCTGGTTGTGATGGCCAAGGGAAAGGTGGTGGCCGACGGCACGCCCAAGTCCGTCTTCTCCCAGGTGGAAGAGCTGCGCCGGGTGGGGCTTACCGTCCCTCAGACCACCGCGCTGCTGTGGGAGCTGCGTCAGGAGGGATACGATGTCCCCCTGGACGCCCTCAGCGACGAGGAGTGCGCCCAGGCGCTGTACCGGCTTCTGCAATAGGACGTGACCCCCTGGGGGCATGTACCACTACAATAAGGATGATCTCTATGCAGCCCATCATTGAAACCAAGCAGCTCACCCACATCTACTCCGCCGGCACCCCCTTTGAGCACACCGCCCTGGACGGCGTGGACTTCTGCGCCTATCCCGGGGAGTACCTGGGGGTCATCGGCCACACCGGGTCGGGGAAATCCACCCTGATCCAGCATCTCAACGCCCTGCTCAAGCCCACCTCGGGAACGGTGCTGTTTCAGGACACGGACATCTGGTCCGACCCCAAAATCACCAAAAAGACCCGGTTTCAGGTGGGGCTGGTGTTCCAGTATCCAGAATACCAGCTCTTTGAGGAGACGGTTTACAAGGACATCTCCTTCGGCCCCAAAAACATGGGCCTGGACGAGGCGGAGATCGACCGCCGGGTGCGCTCCGCCGCCTATTTTGTGGGCCTGCGGGACGATCAGCTGGAAAAATCCCCCTTTGAGCTGTCCGGAGGCCAGAAGCGCCGGGTGGCCATCGCCGGGGTAATTGCCATGGAGCCCAAGGTGCTCATTCTGGACGAGCCCACCGCCGGGCTGGACCCGGAGGGGGTGGAATCCATCCTGGGCAACATCCGGGAGTACCACCAGGCCCACAACGCCACCATCATCCTGGTGTCCCACTCCATGGAGGAGGTGGCCCGGTCGGTGGACCGGCTGGTGGCCGTCAACGACGGAACAATTCCCTTCCAGGGCGCTCCCCGGGAGGTCTTCCAGCACGGGGACGAGCTGGAACAGATGGGCCTGGGCGTGCCCCAGCTGACCCGGGTGTTTCACCGGCTGAAGGCCATGGGGGTGGACATCGACCCCTCGGTCTACACCCTGGATCAGGCGAAGGCCGCCATCCTGGACAAGCTGAGAAAGGGGGCGGTGTAAATGGCGCTGAAGGACATCACTCTGGGCCAGTATTTTCCCGGAACTTCTGCGGTCCACCGCCTGGACCCCCGCACCAAGCTGCTCGCTGTGCTGCTGTATATTGTAGCTCTGTTTCTGGCCAACTGGTTCGTCACCTACGCGATCATGTTCCTGGTACTGGCCGGTTCCATCGCAGTGTCCAAGGTGCCGGTGAAGTCCATCTTCCGGGGACTGAAGCCGGTGCTGTTTATCGTAGTGTTCACCGCTCTGCTGAACATCTTTTACACCCCCGGCGTCACGGTGCTGGCCCGGTTCTGGGTCTTTACCATCACCCTGGAGGGGGTGTACCGGGCCTTCTTTATGGTGGTCCGGATCATGATGCTCATCTCCGGCACCTTTTTGCTCACCTACACCACCTCCCCCATCCTGCTCACCGACGGGCTGGAATCGCTGCTCTGCCCGCTGAAAAAAATCAAGGCGCCCGTCCACGAGCTGGCCATGATGATGTCCATCGCCCTGCGGTTCATCCCCACCCTCATTGAGGAGACGGACAAAATCATGTCCGCTCAGCGGGCCAGGGGGGCGGACTTCGAAAGCGGAAACCTGATCCAGCGGGCCAAGGCCCTGCTGCCTCTGCTGGTGCCACTGTTTATCTCCGCCTTCCGCCGGGCCGACGAGCTGGCCACCGCTATGGAGTGCCGCTGCTACCACGGCGGCAAGGGCCGGACCCGTCTGCGCCAACTGAAATATAAGGCCGCCGACTATGTGACCCTGCTGCTCTTCCTGGCGATTGCCGTAGGGGTGGGCGTGTTAGGACACTTCGGGTTGTAACGCCAATATTACCCCATGCTATACCGCTTTTAGTTGCGCATCAATAGCTCAGGAGGAACTATGCAAATTTTTTCTGAACGAATGAGAGAGCTCCGAACTGAACGCGGCCTGAAACAGCGGGAAATGGCCGAAATCTGTGGAGTAAAACTGCGCAGCTATCAGGGCTATGAATATGGGAAACATTATCCCGAAGTCCCTGGCCTGATTCAGATCGCCAAGTTTTTTGATGTCAGCACCGATTACCTGCTGGGCTTGACGGACAAACGGGAAGTCAACAGGTGAGCCCATGGAACGAAACGTTGCTTTAAAACTGATGTACAACGGCACGGCCTACCACGGGTGGCAGGTGCAGAAAAACGCCGTCTCGGTAGCGGAGACGCTGGAGAAGGCCCTGGCGGCCACGGTGGGCCACCCGGTGAAGTGTACCGGCGCAGGACGCACCGACGCCGGGGTCCACGCCGAGACCTATGTGGCCAACTTCCGCACCACCTGCCGCATCCCTCTGGACAAGCTCCCTTTGGCGGTGAACACCCGTCTGCCCAACGACATTGTGGTCGTCAAGGCCACCCAGGTGCCCGACGGCTTCAACGCCATCGGTTCCTGCCAGAAAAAGGAGTACACCTACAAGATTTACAACTCCAGGCTGGGCAACCCCTTCTTTGTGGATCGGGCCTGGTTCTACCCCAAGCACCTGGACGAAACGGTCATGGCCCAGGCGGCCGCCCAGTTCGCGGGCACCCACGACTTCCGGGCGGTGCGCTCGATGGGCACCGAGACCAGAACCACTGTGCGCACGGTCTATTACTTCGACGTGGAGCGTTCCGGCGATCTGATCTCCTGCCGGGTGTGCGCCAACGGCTTCCTCTACAACATGGTCCGGGCCATGGTGGGCACCATTGTCTACGCCGCTGAGGGCAAGCTGGCCCCGGAGGACATCCCCGCCATCCTGGAGTCGGGCAACCGGACCCTGGCCGGCCCCACCGTCCCTCCCGGCGGGCTCTACATGACAAAATTGTGGTATGAAGAGGACGTTTTGTAAGTAAATATGGACGAGAAGAAAATCATCCCCGCCCCCAAGCGGCTGAAACAATCCAATCCCATCGTCCGGATGCTGGCCCTGCTGCTGACGGCGGCGCTGATCCTGCTGGCCATGGTGCTGGTGATCTACCGGGACACCATCAACGTGGACACCTTCAAGCGCTGGCTGACCTACCGGAACATGGAGACCGGCGAGTCGGGCGAATCCGCCCCCTTCTCCCACGCCGGGGGTGACAAGCTGTCCATCGCCTATCTGGACAGCGGCCTCGTCACTGCCTCCGCCGCCGGGGCCCACTACTACGGCCTGGATGGTGAGCAGCTGGCTGAGGAGGTCCGCTCCCTGGAGAACCCGGTGCTCACCGCCTCCCGCACCACCGCCGTGGCCTACGACGCGGGCAACCAGACCCTGTCCGCCTTCCGCAGCGGGGAAAAATACTTCCAGCTCACCCTGGAGGGCAACGCTGACCTGCTGTCCGCCCGCCCCAACGAGGGGGGCTGGCTGGCGGTTACCGCCCAGCAGAGCGGCTACAAGGGGGCGGTCACCGTCTACGACCGGAAGGGGGAGGAGATCATCCAGATCAGCCTGTCCTCGGTCTTTGTGGTGGACGCCGCCGTCTCCCCCGACGGCCAGACGGTGGCGGTGGTCACCATCGGCCAGGCGGGCGGCTCCTTCTTCAGCCGCCTGCTCCTCTACCGGGTGAACCAGAAGGAGCCCTTCGCCCAGGTGGACCTGGGCAGCATCACCGTGCTGGACATGGACTTCGACGAGGGCGTAGTCTGGCTGGTGGGCGAGGACCGGCTGGTCACCGTCTCCCTTCTGCCCGACGGCGAGACGGTGCAGACTTACTACTTCAGCCCCAACTACCTGAAGGGCTGCTCCCTGACGGGGGACGGCTTCGCCTTCCTGCTGGTGGGACGGTACCGCTCCGGCGGGGCCACCCAGGCCCTGCGGGTGGACCGCTCCGCTCAAGTGGTCCAGTCCATCCCCCTCACCGGCCAGGTGCTGGACTACGCCGCCGCCGGTGACTACTGCGCCCTGCTCACCGGCAGCCAGCTGTCCATCTACAGCGCCGCGCTGGAGCTGTGCACCACCGTGGAGAACACCAGGGCGGCCCGCAAGGTGGCTCTGGCCACCAATGGCTCCGCCCTCCTGGCCAACGACCAGCAGGCGTGGCTGTATATCCCGGATTTTTAATCGTTTGGAGGATCGCTCATGCCCTATTTTGCCTACGACCTGGCCGCTGCCGCCATTCTGCTCCTGTTCGCCCTGTGGGGCAGCCGGAAGGGGCTGGTGCTCACCCTGTGCTCCCTGCTGGCCGTCTTTGTGGCCCTCATCGGGGCCGCCTTCCTCTCCGACGCCCTGGCCGAGCCGGTGGCCAAGGCGGTGGAGCCTATGGTGGCCGCGCGGATTCAAGAATCGCTCACCGAGGCCATCCAGAGCACAGAATTTGTCTCCGCGGACGGCGGAGTGGCCCAGTCCCCGGAAGAAGTGGCGCTGGCCGGCGTGATCCAGCACCTGAAGGAAACCGAACTGTTCCAAGGGTTTGCCGACGCCTTCCAGAACGCGGTGGACAACGGCGTGGCGGAGGTCACTGCCAACGCGGCCCAGTCTCTGGCCCACTTTGTGGCCGTACAGATCGCCCGGATGGTGCTTTTTGCCGTGGCCTTCTTCGCCATTCTGATCGCCTGGTCCTTCCTCAGCCACGCCTTGGACCTGGTGGCAAAGCTGCCGGTGCTCAGCACCCTCAACCGCTGGGGCGGCGCAGCCGCCGGACTGGTGAAGGGGGCGCTGGTGCTGTTCATCCTCTGCTGGCTGCTGCGGGACAGCTGTATCCCCCGGGAGGCCGTGGAGCACTCGATTCTGCTAAAATTCTTCTGTACTGCCGCCCCGCTGTCATTTTTCCTGTAAACCCTGTATTTCTCAGGGGAAAGTTCATACCCAGTTCATAATTAAGGGGTATCATCTCCCCAAACGTGGACTTTTCCTGAAAGGAGCGTATTTACCATGCAGCCTACCATGTGCAGCCGCTGCGGCAAGAATGTGGCGGTCATCTTTATTACAAAGCTGGAGGGCGGCACCTCGAAAAACGAGGGGCTGTGCCTGAAGTGCGCCCGGGAGATGGGCATCAAGCCCATCGACGACATGATGAAGAAAATGGGCATCAGCGACGAGGACCTGGACAACCTGACCACCGAGATGATGTCCGCCTTTGGCGGCGCCGAGGGTCTGGAGGGCATGATGTCCCCCGCCAAGGACGAGGACGACGACGAGGACGACGGCCGCACCGCCACCTTCCCCTTCCTCAACCAGCTCTTCGGCGGCGGCTCCTCCTCCCCGGAAAAGCCCGGCTCCGGCGAGAGCTCTGCCCCTCCCCCCAGCCGGGGCGAGAAGAGCGGTGCCAAGCCCGCCAAGCGGAAGTTTTTGGACAGCTACTGCATCTCCCTGACCCAGCGGGCTCAGGAGGGCAAGCTGGATAAGCTCATTGGCCGGGAGCGGGAGCTGGAGCGGGTGGTGCAGATCCTGAACCGCCGGCAGAAGAACAACCCCTGCCTCATCGGTGCGCCCGGCGTGGGCAAAACCGCCATCGCCGAGGGCCTGGCCCAGCGCATTGCCAACAAGGACGTGCCCTACAAGCTGCTGGACAAGGAGGTCTACCTGCTGGACCTCACCGCCCTGGTGGCGGGCACCCAGTTCCGGGGCCAGTTTGAGAGCCGCATGAAGGGCCTCATCGAGGAGATCAAAAAGCTGGGCAACATCATCCTGGTCATTGACGAGGTCCACACCATCGTGGGCGCTGGAGACGCCGAGGGTTCCATGAACGCCGCCAACATCCTGAAGCCCGCCCTCAGCCGGGGGGAGCTCCAGGTCATCGGCGCCACCACCCTCAACGAGTACCGCAAGCATATCGAGAAGGACACCGCCCTGGAGCGGCGGTTCCAGCCCGTCATCGTGGAGGAACCCTCCATTGAGGACAGCGTCAAGGTCATCGAGGGCATCGCCCCCTACTACGAAGCCTTCCACCAGGTGGCCGTCTCCCCCGCCATGTGCCGCCTGGCCGTCACCATGAGCGAGCGGTATATCACCGACCGCTACCTCCCCGACAAGGCCATCGACCTGATCGACGAAGCCTGCTCCAACGTGAACCTCCACAACAAGTCCCTGGCCCGCCTCAACGAGGTGGACAAGGAGCTGGCCGATCTGGCCAAGGAGAAGGAGGTCATGATGGCCGCCGCCACCGAGGACTCCTACAAGCGGCTGGCTGACATCAAGAGCCTGGAGCTGCGCCTGGACGAGGAGAAGAAAAAACTGGAGGCGGAGGCCCACCTCTCCCTCACTGAGGAGCATCTGGCTAACGTCATCGAGCTGTGGACCAACATCCCCGCCAGCCGCATCCAGGAGCAGGAGTTCCATCGGCTGGCCAAGCTGGAGGAGCGGCTGGAGGCCCACGTCATCGGCCAGGAAGAGGCGGTGAAGGCCGTCTCCGCCGCCATCCGCCGGGGACGGGTGGGCATCTCCCCCAAGCGCAAGCCGGTGTCCTTCATCTTCGTCGGCTCCACCGGCGTGGGCAAGACCGAGCTGGTCAAGCAGCTGGCCGCCGACCTGTTCGACACGCCTGAGTCCCTCATCCGGCTGGATATGTCCGAGTTTATGGAGAAACACGCCGTCTCCCGGATCATCGGCTCCCCTCCGGGCTACGTGGGCTACGATGAGGCGGGCCAGCTCACCGAGAAGATCCGGAGAAAACCCTACTCCGTGGTCCTCTTTGACGAGATTGAGAAGGCCCACCCCGACGTGCTGAACATCCTCCTTCAGGTGCTGGACGACGGCCGCATCACCGACGCTCACGGCCGCACCGTCAACTTTGAGAACACGGTCATCGTCATGACCACCAACGCCGGGAGCAGCACCAAGGGGAGCGGCTCGGTGGGCTTCGGCCGCACCGCCAACGAGCAGGGCAAGGACCGGGCCATGAAGGCTCTCAACGACTTCCTCCGCCCCGAGTTCATCAACCGGGTGGACGAGATCGTCTACTTCAACCAGCTGTCTGAGGACAACTTCAAGGGCATCGCCGTCCTCATGCTCAAGGAGCTGGTGGAGACGCTGCAGGAAAAGGACATTCACTTCACCTGGGACGACACCCTGCTGGATTATCTGGTAAAAAAATCCTACTCCGCCGCTTACGGCGCCCGGAACCTCCGCCGCCTCATCCAGAAGGAGCTGGAAGACGCCATCGCCGTCCGGCTCATTGAGGGATATCAGAACCCGGTATCCCAGCTCAAGGCCGTCTCCGACGGGGAAAAGCTGGAGCTGCTGGCGATGTAAAGACAAAATCTGGCCCGCCCTTCATTGGGCGGGCCTCGTACATTCTTTCGGGGCGCTGCAATTACACTCCCTCCTCCGTTCTTGTCTTGTTGTGCCTTTTATCATATTCCTGGATTCTTCTGTCTCTGCGTCAATGCGGGCTTTTGGTATCACCGCGGCATTCGCGGCTCAAAAAGGCAAGAAACAGGGGCGGCCTGAGCCGTCCCTGCTTCCTTTAGAGGATATTCAGCTCTCCATGTGCCGCCCCAGAAAGCCGGCGATGGACTGGACCAGTTTGTACTCCACCTCGCCGCCGGTGAGCTTGTCGCCGGCGCTGGCGAAGAGCACACACCCCAACACGTCTCCCTCGGAGAGGATGGGCGCGGCGGTACACAGGGAGTACTTCTCGCTGTCGGCGCACAGTGGGATGGTCTCCTCCCCCGGCTTGTACTGATAGACCTGCCGGCCCTCCATCAGCCGCTCCATCTGGGGGGAGATGGTCTTCTCCGCCAGCTCCCGGCGGGGCACCCCCGCCACGGCAATGCAGCTGTCCCGGTCGGTGATGACCGTCACCTGACCGGTGGTGCGGTTCAGCGTCTCACACAGCTGACCGGCGAAATCCACCAGCCCGCCCATCAGGGAATACTTTTTAAAAATCACACCGCCGTCCTTGTCGGTGTATATCTCCAGGGGGTCGCCCTCGCGGATACGCATGGTGCGGCGGATCTCCTTGGGGATCACCACCCGGCCAAGGTCGTCCCATTGTGTCAAGTAGGTGCAAACAATTTTTTCAATTCCCGCAAAGCCTT